>JAYTOE010000038.1:0-7140 GCA_043747935.1 Akkermansiaceae bacterium | reverse complement strand
ACGGATTTGCGGTCGAGGCCGAACCGGTAAGGCTGCGCGTTTTTCTCCGGGACTGTGATAATGACTCTGGGCATGGTAGGTAAACGGTTGGGTTTTGTTTCTTCTAGCGAAAAAGTTTCTCTCCGACAGCCCAAATTTCCGGATTCTTTGCGGTTGCAAGCCCTTGCAGGGTCTGCTTACGTTTCCCCGCCATGGCAAACGCTACTAACGTCCTCTCCACCGGAATCGAGATCATCGGTTCCATCCGTTTCTCCAACGATATGATCATCGACGGCAAGATCGAGGGGGAGATCACTTCCGACAAAGGCAAGGTGACCATCGGCGAGAACGCCAAGATCAAGGGCGACGTGACCGCCGGCGAAGTGAAGGTTTATGGCAACGTGGAAGGCAAGATCACCTCCCAGCGCTGCGAACTGAAGGACAAGTCCAAGATCAACGGCGACATCAAATCCAAGGTTTTCTCCATGGAAGAAGGCGCCCAGCTCACCGGCCGCACCGAGATCGGCGGGTGAGGTGGCGGCGGTTTCATCCGCCATGCCAAAGGGGAATCGTACCGGGGAAAGGCGCTTCCAGCCCTTCGCCGGGTGCTGTGACAATCATATCATTCAACGGCGTGGTGTCAGCCACGACCACAGCCAGTGCCTTCATGCTTCCGTGAGCGCTTTGAATGCTTGGGCGCTGCGTTCGGATTCTTCTCCTGCCCACTTCTCACTCGGCACTTTGGACGGACTTTCTCCTTCTCCCCAGCCGCGGAATCGTTACTTTTTCGACAATTCCTCCCCTGCTCGCCTGCCGATGATCCAATCCTTCTCAGACCGGGATACCGAAGAGCTTTTCCGGACTGAGGAGAATCGACGCTTCCAATCCATCGCCCGGGTGGCCTTGCGGAAGCTGATTCAGATGAACCAGGCGGGAAAGCTGGACGACCTCAAGGTGCCGCCCGGCAACCGGCTCGAAGCCCTGAAAGGCGGTCTCGCCGGGTGGCATTCCATCCGGGTCAATGACCAGTGGCGGATCATCTTCCGCTGGACTGACGCCGGGCCGTCGGACGTCGCCATCGTGGATTACCATTGACGCCTACCCATAACGCCATACGTTACAGCCATGAAAACTCCCATCACACCCGGCGAGATCCTGCTTGAGGAGTATCTCAATCCCATGGGCATTTCCCAGAACGCCATGGCCCGCGCCATCGGCGTGCCGCCGCGGGCGATCAACGAGATCGTGCTCGGCAAGCGATCGATCACCCCGGCCATGTCCATCCGCTTCGGTGCCTTCTTCGGACAGTCCGACACCTTCTGGCACGGCATCCAGGTGGAATGCGACTTCCGCGCCCTCGCCCGCAAACGCAAACAGCTCGTCTCCGGCATCCAGCCCGCCACCTCGCTGGCGACCGCCCACTGATTCTCCATCCTCACCCGGCAATCCTTCCCTCTTTCCACACGCATACATCGCGAGGAGTGGATTATCCTCCGCTTCAGCTCGACTTTTCTCCGCAACACAGAAAGATAAGTGGAGATGTCAGGCTCTGCTTCCAAGATACCTTATTTGCTGACCTGCGACGAACTCAGGCTTTCCGTCGAGTTCTCCCTCAGTCCAGGTGTATTCGGGCGCATTGGTTCATCTCCGGATATGGAGATTTCACTCCCTCTGGTCGGTCTCGCTGACGAGGAGTGCCGGATAGGTATGGATGAATATGGCCTTCTATGGCTTACGAGGGCCGTGGATGACACGCCCATCCGGATCGACACTCCTGCATACTTCCACGCTGGCCCCTATCGGTTCCTGATGCGTGAAATACCGCCCACCGCAATGCCTTCGCCGGAGATAGGGAATTTCGCCCCGGAAATCGATTTAGATAGGCCGAGGTCATTCATAGCATCGCGAAAATCCAGAACCGTTGTGGCGGCAACCGCAGGCCTGGTGGTCCTAGCAGGAGCCTCTTGGTTTGTAACACGACCCGGGGATGATAAACGTCTTGAGGCAAAAATACCCGCCTCTGCTCCCATAGCGGAGGAGCATCCAAAACCTCCAGCGTCTGATCCTGCCGCAGTCTCGAAGGACGAAACCGAAAGACCGGAGATTGCTGGGCAGGCTACCAAGGAGAAGCTCCCTGCCGAACCCCAGGTCGCCCAAGAGAAAATGCCTGCCGCTCAAGAGGAGCCGGACAGCATCGACTTGGAGAAACTCGCCACCAGGGTGGCTCCCTGCGTGTTCCAGATCGAAATTTCGGACGCTTCCGGAACCAAAATGGGCACAGGCACCGGCTTCAGCGTATCCTCAGACGGACTGGTTGCCACGAACTTCCACGTGATTGAGAACGGGCATACATTCTCGGTGGTGACAAATCATGGAGCAAGATTTGAACGAGCACGCGTCGTAGTCGAAGATCCCGAATCTGATCTCGCCCTTCTGAAAATTGATGGCAAAGATCTCCCGTTCCTGACACTTGCAAAGACGAGTGATGTTCCAGTGGGCAAGCGGGTTGCCGTATTAGGAAGTCCGCAGGGGCTGTCCGGCACACTGTCCGAGGGCATCATTTCAGCGCCCCAAGGTAGCTTGAGCGATAAGCTTCCTGGTCGTGAACTGCCCAACAAGGGACGTCTCATCCAAACGACGGCTGCCATTTCACCAGGATCGAGCGGCTCCCCTCTCTTCGATGGGGACGGAAAAGTCCTTGGGGTCATGACAATGATCTTTCGTGGGTCTGGAGACTCGCAAAATCTTAACTTTGGGGTTCCCGTCGAAGCGCTCAGGCGTCTGGTAGCTAAACCCAAAAGCGAGTGGCTGGTCTTTAGGCTACAGGCAAATACGATCAATGGAAACGCATCCGGAGGTGGAGTTACATCCGAGAAGGAACCACTAATTGACCCCAAAGTGTCTGAACTATTGGAGAAGATGGACGCGGATGAGTGGGTTGGCGCGTTGAAAATCGCCAGCGGACTAGCGGAAAAATATCCCACGTCGGCTTTCGTCCACTTCAAACGCGGCTATTGCGCATCAATGCTGCGGCTCGATAAGCAGGCGGAAACGTCCTACCGCAAGGTCGTAGAAATATCACCAACCGACCACATTGCGTGGAATAACCTTGGCGTCGTAGTCCGCAGTCAGGAGCTCTACCCCCAAGCTCTGGAGGCGCTCGAAAAATCCGTCGCCCTGGAGCCGAACTATGCTCTAGCGTGGGATAACCTCCTGGTCACAAACGTGATGATGGAAAATTGGGCTAAGGCGACGACCGCTCTGGAAACACTTGCCAAATTAGACTTAGGAAAGGCAAAAAGAACCGCTGAACTCGCCTCGAAATTGCGGTTATCTAGCCCAGCCTTCAGAAAAGCCTTGTCGGACACGCTGGCGCAGCGCGATGGCAACGGTCTTGGCGTCGAGCCTACGAAGTTTCGGGTCATTGGAGTTCCGCTTGGCGACATGCTCTCGGTTCGCGCAGGACCCGGATCAAACTTTCCGAAGCTGGATGCGATAGCGAATGGCAACGAAGTCTTCGTTGTGGGAGAGTCGAAAATGAACGGCGAGACAGAATGGATTCCCATCGAATACGGAAACTTCTCCGGATGGGTGGCCAGTAAATTCCTTACCGAAGCACAATGAGCATCGCCCGCAGCGATTGGATGAGAATGGGCGTATCCACGGAGAGCGGGTGAAGCATCCGATGGAGCCGCCCGCAAACGGTATGGACAGGGGGCGGAGGCGGGAGAATGATGATTTCCGGAGCAACGCGCCCCTTTCTTCGTAAGGATAGATGCAAGCCGTTGGAAACCATAGGATTACAAATGGAACGGAGCCTTTTACAGTCCCCGGAAGGAGATTTACAGTCGCCGGAAGGCCGATTTATGTCGCCTAATTGCCGATTTATGTCGCCGGAAGGCCGATGGATGTCGTGGGAAGGTTGATGGATGTCGCAGGAAGACCGCTTGCTGTCGCCGGAAGGTTGGAGTTATTAACCACGGATTTCGCGGATTTACACGGATGGCGCTCCGCATTTCCCGTTCTCTTTATCCGTGATCATCCGTTCCATCCGTGGTCGGAAATCTTTTCCTCTCCCTAGTGTTGGAACCCTGCTGAAGCGTCGCCAACGTTCCATCTGGTTTGCCGCCACGGTCAGAACGGATCGTCGTCCGACGACCATTCGTTCCCCACATTCCAGGTTTCCACCATTTCCTTTGGGAAATCGTCCAGAAACCGTGACGGGCGGCAGAGGATGTCGCCGGTGTAGCTTTTCGGATTGAGCATGGGGTAGGTGAGGTAGAGCTCGTCCTTTGCACGAGTGAGCGCGACGTAGAACAGCCGCCTTTCCTCCTCGAAGGCCGCCTCGTCATCGGCTTCCAGGATGCGACCGTTGGGGAACTGGCCGTCCACCAGCCAGATCAGAAACACGGCCTTCCACTCCAGCCCTTTCGCCTGGTGGATGGAGGAGAGGGTGACCTTGTCGTCGTCGAGCTCCGCCTTGTCGCCGGTCGGCTCGCCGTCGGTGGTGCTCATCAGGGAGAGCTGGGATAGAAATTCCAAGACGTCCTCGAAGTTGCCGCCGTATTGGATGAGCTGCTCGATGTCGGCGCGGCGGGCTTCGTAGTTCTCGAAGCTCTCCTTGAGGTAATCGTCGTAAACGCCCTCCAACACGCTGAAAATCATTTCGGAGGGCGTGGCGAACAAGCCGCCGGGGCTCAGTTCATCGAGCGTGTAACAGAACTGCTGCCAGTGCTTCGCGGCCTTTTTGGGGACGGGGTAGCCGAGCAGGATATCCGACCACTTGTCCGGCGGTTCGGGATTTCCTGAAACGGGATCGCGCAGCCATTTCTGCCAGAGTTTCTCCGAAGCCCCCGGGCCGCAACCGGGCAGCATCTGGATCATGCGCTTGAAGCTCACCTCATCCTTGCGGTTCGTCACGAAACGCAGGAACGCCGCGACATCCTTGATATGCGCCTGCTCGAAAAACCTCAGACCGCTGGTGATGGAAAACGGAATGCCGCGCCGGGTCAGCTCCATCTGTATTTCCAAACTTTGGAAATGCGCGCGGTAAAGCACCGCCATTTCCGAGAGCTCGATCCCCTCGTCACGCAGCTCCAGCATCCGCTGCGCGACGAAGCCCGCCTGCGAGGCAGGATCCTCCAGCGCGACCAGCGCCGGTTTCGCGCCGACCTCCGCACGCGAAGAACGGAGGTTTTTCTCGTAGCGCATCGAGTTCTTGGAAATCGCGGCGTTTGAGAGATCGAGGATTTCCGGAACGCTGCGGTAATTCGTCTCGATGGTGAACACCGTCGAATCGGTATAGCGCTTCTGGAAATTCAGGATGTGATCCACCTCCGCGCCACGCCATGAGTAGATCGATTGTGAATCATCGCCCACCGCCATCAGGCTGTTGCCCTCGCCCGCGAGCAGGTCGATGAGTTTGCTCTGGACGGAGTTCGTGTCCTGATACTCGTCCACCAGGATGTGGCGGAAACGCTTTCGGTAAATATCGAGGGCTTCGGGATGCTCGCGAAAAAGATTCACCGTCAGGCACAACATATCGTCGAAATCGAGCGAGTTCGCATCGTGTTTTTTTTGCGTGTAGGCGGCTCGCACCTTCTCCAGATCGTCCTGCCAATCGAGGAAATACGGATACTTTTCGTGCAATAAATCTTCGAGTTTGATGCCGGTATTCGCCATCAGGCTGAACATGGAGATGAGCACATCGGGTTTGGGGAATCGGCGCTCTTTTGTATTGATTTTAGTGGCCTTGACCACGCTGTTCATCAGGGATTTCTGGTCGTCGCGGTCGAGGATTGAGAAAGATTTTGTGAAACCGATTTCCTCCGCGTGGCGGCGGAGGATGCGGTTGCAGATCGAGTGGAAAGTGCCCGCCCAGAGATCCGAGACATCGCCGGGCACCAGCGAGCGCACACGCTCGACCATCTCCCGCGCAGCCTTGTTCGTGAAAGTGAGCAGAAGGATGCCGCGCGCCGATTCTCCCTGATCCAGCAACCACGACACGCGGTAGGTCAGCGTGCGGGTTTTCCCGGAGCCCGCGCCGGCGATCACAAGCACCTTTCCAGGCGGCGATGTGACAGCACGGTATTGCTCCTCATTGAGCGCCGCCGCGTAGTCGATCCCGGAGGCGGAGGAGGGCTTCGTGCGAAGCAGTTTGTATTCGCGCGCCATGCCTTTTAGGAATGGTGCTCACGATCCACCGCATCCGCTTCTTCCACCGTTGCCCCAGCATCCACACGTTTGGAAAACGCCACAAATCGGCTGATTTCGGAGCGCACGATCGGCAGCAGGAGGTAAACGCCGATCAGGTTGGGAACGCTCATCGCGAACAGCGAGGCATCGGAGAAATCCGTGGCATTCGCCATCGAGGCGGCCGAGCCGACAATGATGATGAGGCAGAAAATGACCTTGTAGATCCATGCGGTGATCGCCTTTTTCCCGAACAGGTATTGCCAGGCCTGCAAGCCGTAATAACTCCAGGTGATGAGCGTCGAAAACGCGAACAGGAACACGCACATGAACAGCACGTATTTGAAAGACGTGTGGACGGTCTCGAACGCGGACGAAGTCATCGCGATCCCCTCCTTGAAGCCTGTGCCGGAGGTGCCGAGCACATACGAATGCCCGTTGATCACGTAGTTCGCGGAATCACCCTCGAAGTCCATTGTCACGCACAGAACGAGGGCGGTCATCGTGCAGATGACCACCGTATCGAGAAACGGCTCCAGCAGCGCGACCACCCCTTCGGATGCCGGACGCCGTGTTTTCGCAGCCGCATGGGCGATGGGTGCGGATCCGATGCCCGCCTCGTTGGAGAACGTGGCGCGGCGCATGCCCCAGATGAACGCCGCCACCAAGCCACCGGTGATCGCAGCGCGCGGGTTGAATGCCTCGGTGACGATCATTTGCAGCGCAGGGACCAGATGGGAGGCGTTGACCACCAGCACCAACAGGCAGCTTACCACATAGGTGATGCACATTACCGGCACCAGCTTGTCAGTCACTTTCGCGATGCCCTTGATGCCGCCGATGATCACCAGCGCGGTCATCAATGCCATCATCAGGCCGAAGACCCATTGTTTGTCGAAAAAGAACGATTCCTTGCCACCGGTGATGTTGATCAACTGAGTGGTGACCTGGTTCACCTGGAAAATGTTC
>JAYTOE010000037.1:0-2081 GCA_043747935.1 Akkermansiaceae bacterium | reverse complement strand
CCGAAAAAAACGCTACTTTGCGAAAAAATTCCCAATCTTTCGGGTTGTTATTCGCGGTAAATGACCCATGTTCCGCGCCCCAACCCTGATTCTTTTATGAGCAAGCAACAACTCGACGGCGCACAAGCCCTCATCAAGACGCTCGACGATCTGGGCATCGAATACATCTTCGGTTACTCCGGCGGTGCGGCGATCCCCATTTTCGACGCCCTCGAAACGGTGAAGACGAAAATGAAATTCGTCCTCGTCCGCCACGAGCAGGGAGCCGTCCACATGGCGGACGGATATGCACGCGCCACCGGTAGGCCGGCCGCCGTGCTCGTCACTTCCGGCCCCGGCGCCGGCAACACCGTCACCGGTCTCATGACCGCGATGATGGACTCCGTGCCGATGATCGTGCTCTGCGGCCAGCAGGTGACATGGATGCTTGGAAAGGATGCTTTCCAGGAGGCCGATATCTTCGGCATCACGATTCCCGTGGTGAAACACAATTATCTCGTCAGGAAATCCAACGATCTGCCCCGCGTCGCCCGCGAAGCTTACCACATCGCCACCACCGGCCGCCCCGGTCCCGTGTTGATCGATATCCCGAAAGACATTTCACAAGGCCCGTTCACCGGCGACCTGAACCCGCCCTTCGATCTTCCCGGTTACAACCCCGAGACCTCCAAAGACATCGATCAGGTGGCCGTGGAGACCGCAGCGGAAATGATCGCCCAGGCGCAGCGCCCGGTGATCCTCGCCGGCCAGGGAGCGATGATTTCCCGCGCCGACAAGGAGCTCATGGAGCTCGCCGAGAAACTCGGCTGCCCGGTCACCTCCACGCTCCTCGGTAAGGGTGTTTTCCCGGAAACGCACGCACTTTCGCTCGGCATGCTCGGCATGCACGGCACCGCCTACGCGAACAAGGCGATGGTCGAGTGCGACCTGCTCATCAACGTCGGCTCCCGTTTCGACGACCGCATCATCGGCCAGCCGCACCGCTTCTGCGCCACCGCGAAGATCATCCACATCGACATCGACCATGCCGAAATGGACAAGATGATCCGCCCGCACGTACAGATCGTCGGTGACGCGAAGACCGCCCTTGCCAAGCTCAATAAGCTCATCAAGCCGCTGCCCACCGCCGAGTGGCTTACCAAGCTCGACGGCTATAAGAAAAAATTCCCGCTGTCCTACAAGAAGCAGGGCGGCCTGCGCATGCAGCAGGTCATCGACGAGCTTTACCAGCTCACCGAGGGCAAGGCCATCGTTTCCACGGACGTGGGCCAGCACCAGATGTGGGCCGCACAGTTTTACAAGAACGACGAATCCTACCATTGGCTCTCATCGGGCGGTGCGGGCACCATGGGCTTCGGTTTCCCGGCGGCCATCGGCGCGCAGTTCGCTTGTCCGGACAAGATGGTCATCTCCATCTCCGGCGACGGCGGTTTCCAAATGACCCTTTTCGAACTCGCCACCGCGGCGATCCATAAGCTGCCGATCAAGATCGTCGTGCTGAACAACCATTACCTCGGCATGGTGCGCCAGTGGCAGGAGCTGTTTTTCGAAAACCGCGAGTCCGGCGTGGATCTGGAAGGCAACCCCGATTTCTGCAAGCTCGCCGCTGCTTACGGCATTCCGAGCGTGAACATCAAGCGCCCCGCCGATGTGACCCGCATGTTGAAAAAAGCCCTCGCCTATAACGACGGCCCCATCCTCATCCACGCGGAGTGCGTGAAAACCGAGAACGTTTTCCCGATGATCCCCGCCGGTGCCGCCCTCGAGGACATGCTCACCGAGCCGCCCAAGCACAAGATGGAGAAACCCACCGGCTCCACGTGATGCCTTCTTCTGGAATTGAAATTTGAGATTTGAATTTTGAAATTTATGACCACTCCCATCCCTACTGGCCACACCCTCTCCATCCTCGTGAAGAACGATCCGGGCGTCCTCATGCGCATCTGCCAGGTGTTCTCGCGCCGCGCTTTCAACATCGATTCCCTCGTCGTCTCCCAAGGCCGCAACCCATCCTTTTCCCGGATGACGATCGGCATCACCGGAGACCCATCAGGCCTTGAGCAGATCATCAAGCAGGTCGG
>JAYTOE010000036.1:0-35587 GCA_043747935.1 Akkermansiaceae bacterium | reverse complement strand
GCGCTGAAAGTGGCGGGCACGATGGCACCCGCCGAGGCGCGGGCTTTCCTGATGAAACGCTACGATGCGGCGACGGATCATCAGGGCGTTTACGCGGCGGAGATCGCGAACCTCGATTTCAAATCCGGCGACTACGCGGGAATGGAGAAAATCCTCACCGACTCTCATGAGCGCGACAGAAAGAATCCTTTCCAATCATCAAGCATGGGCGAGTGGCCGGCTCGGGGTTGGCTGGAGTCCGCGCGCAACTCCAAGGAGATGCCGGACGACGCGAAAGCCCGCGTTTACCGCATGATCCGCGATCTCGATATGGGACGGCTCAGCGCCGAGGCCGGGATGCTGCTCATTTCCCCGGAAAAGCGCGATCTCGCCCGCCTGTTAGAGACCCAGAAGCTGATCCTGATGGCGGACGCCCACCACGAGTCATGGACGCGCCTCTACCCTTTCGCCCAGGCCGCGATGGCACGCGAAGACTACACGCTCGCCGCCGCGATCCTCAACGGACTCCTGAATTCCATCCGCTCCGTCGGCGAAAAGGAAATGGCGGATGCCCGCACACTGCTCCGCAAGGCCTACGGAAAAATGGGCAGCCTCAGCGCGGACATCCCCGCCGACAGCCCCATCGCGCCGCTGCTCCAGATCGTGCTGCATCTCAGGCTCGGGGAGACTGAACTCGCCGAGGAGGCCTACTACACGAACAAGGGCTTGTTCGACACGCACCGCGCCGAGCTGCCCGTCGAACTGCTGCTTTTCGCCGCCGAAACGCACATCGCCCAAGGCACGCCCGAGGATCACACGCGGGCGGAGGACATCCTGCGCGGTTGGCTGGTGAAATTCGGCGAGGCGGAAAACGTCGATGCCCGCGACAAGGCGCGCATCCAGCTTCTGCTCGCCCGGAATTACCAGCGCGCCAGCCAGTTTGACATCGCGCGCGCCGAATTCACCACCGTGCTCAACATCCACAAGGATCAGCCGGAGGCGCAGGAGGCGAGGTTCGGGATCGGCGAGACCTACATGGCTCAGAAGGTGTATGACCAGGCCACGGAAATTTTCACCGATCTAGCGGAAAACCCGGTGCCTGCGGTCGCGATCCGCGCGAACTTCCTGTTAGGCGTTCTCGCCCTCCGCCAGGACGACAACGAGGGCGCGCGCCGCATCTTCCTTTCCGTTTTGGAAAACGCGCCCGATGCGGAACTCGCGAACGAGACGCTCTACAACCTCGCCGAGGTCTATGGCATCGAGCAGCGGTTTCTCACCCAATTGGAAACGCTGCGCACGGTCGGCCGACTCGGCCAGGAATCGAAGCAGTGGCAGACGCCCGGCAACGCCCTGCCCATCGTTGTGCAGGATCCGGATCTCGGCATCAGCCGCGGCGACACGCGCATCCCGGTCGAAGTCCGCACCGAGCCGGGCAACGACATCGAGCAATCCTTCCTCTCCAGCGGCGGCGCGGGCAAAGGGATTTTCCTTTCCGAAATCCCCACGGCACTCGGCGTGGCGAAACCCGGCGACGGCATCCTGCAGGTCACCGGCGGCGACATCATCACCGTGGATTACCCGGAGGATTTCAAGAAGCAGTTCCAGTTCGAGTTTCTCGGCAACACCCGCCTGCGCATCGCCTCCGACGCGTCGCTCGAAGTCGCGAGCGGCGAGATCGTGGATGAGGAAGACGAGTCCTTTACCGACACGCTGAAACAGGAGATCGAGGAGGAGGAAGAGGAGGCGTTACCGCGTGCTGCGTCACGACCCGGGGATCAGGTGAAACCGGGCAATCTCGTCTACGCGCAGGTCAAGGACGGCGACCGCGATCTCACCGCCGCGCCGGACAAGATCGGCATCCGCCTTACCGCATCAAGCGGCGACGAGGTCAGGATGGAGATCACGGAAACGTCCAGCCACGGCGGCGTTTTCCAAGGCACCGTCCGCACCGGTGAGCTTCCGGCGGGCGCGAAGGCATCGGATTCCGCGCTGGATCACAGCCCGCTGCTGGCGATCGACCACGACCCCGCCACCGCATGGCGCAGCGAGCCGGATGGAGCCGCGCCCAAGTCGCTTTCCGTGGACATGAAGGAACTGCGGCAAGTGGAGAACGTGACGCTGACCTCGCCCGAAGCGGAGAACGAAGCCCCGGTCAGGATGCGCGTGCGTGGCAGCCATGACGGCAGGCTGTGGTTCGATCTCGCGGAGTTCCCCGCCGCGCCGGAAATGCCGCGCATTGAGTTTCCGGACGAAGGAATGCAGCTCCGGACTTACAAAATCCCGGTGAAGGATCTGCGCGAAACCTATCAATGGGCCGAGATCGTCGAGGCCGCGAAAAAGATCGAGCCGACCGCGAAGTCGGCTGTGGAAACGCTTTCATGGAAAATACCCGAGGAAGGCGAGGACGCCCATTTCCTGATCTGGCACGGCCCCTTGGTGCAGGAGCGCGACGGCGCGTTGCGGATCGGCGTTTCCGGGCGCACCACCGCGATCATGCTCGATGGCCGACTCATCATGCCGCCGGGCGAGGGCGGTCGCACCGCCGATGTGTTTGCGAGCCGCGGCATCCACCAGCTCACGGTGTTTTCCATCGCCATGCCGAAAGAGAAATCCGTGGAGGTGCTGCGCGCCCGCGAGAACCCGAACGCCGCCGAGGTCAGGATGCTGCCCTTCGCCGCAGCGGATTTCAAAACCCTTCCCGGAATCCCCAAGATCGACAAACCGGAGATCGGCGCGATCACGAAGGAGGAAAACCGCTGGATCCTGAAAACGGCTTCGCGTGAAATCCGCCACGTGGACTTCGAGTTTCTCGAATACCGCGGTGAGGCCATCGCCGTCAGCAATGTTGAAATTTCCGGCGGCGATACGAAGCACATCCCGCCGAAAGAAAACGTCCTCGAACTCGCGGGCAACGATATCCTCGAACTCGCGCCCGGTGACACGGTGAACGTCGCCTACCTCGACGAACTCACGGCAGGCGGCATCCAGCCCAACCGCCTGCTTGAGAAATCGCTGACCGCCACCTACCACAACGGCACGATCACCCCGATTTCTTACGATTTCGAGAGAACCGGCGGAGGCAGCGTGGAAGGCTCGCGCAAGGAACTCCTGCGCATCGAACCCGGCGGGCGCATCGTCGCGGAGGTCGTGGATTTCGATCTCGATACCGGCACCGGCCGCGACACCGTGGATGTCACGGTGCAACTCAACGGCGAAGCGCCTTTCAACGTCCTCGCCACCGAGTCCGGCGCATCGACCGGGGTGTTTCTCGCCGAGATCGACACCGCCGCCGAAAAGGATGGCGACAAGCTGGTGGTGAAAGCGGGCGACAAGGTTTACCTGCGTTACCGCGACACCCAGAACACCTTCCCCGGCCACGCATCGGATCGCGAGGCGGTGGTTTTCCTGAACAGCCCGACGGATGGACTTGTTAGAATTCTTGAAAGCGAAACTCCGGTCGGTGCCGCACCGCGCATCATTCCCGCCGGTGAGCCAGCGCCCGCCGATCACGTCGGAAAAATCGAATACCGCATGCCGCTGACGGTGGAGGTGATCGATCCCGACCAGGCGAAGGACTCCCGCAGCAGCGTGACGGTGGCGGTGACGACCACCCAAGGCGCGACCGCGATGATCGAGTGCAAGCTTTCCCGCGCCTACGCCCCGGCGGACGAGATGCTCGATTCGGCAAGCAACCCGGCGCTGTTCGAAGGCCGCTTCGTCGGCCAGATCCCGCTGCTGTTAGGCGCTGCCACGACACCTGCCGAAGCCCCCGAGGTTGAAAGCGACGAGGAAAAAGACGCGCTCCCGCTGATCGTCCTGAATTCCCTCGGCAATGACATTTTCACCGCCAGCTACCGGGATGAATCGCGCGGCGCCGATCTCGCCTCGAAGGCCTCGCTTTTCTCCGCCGCCACCCTGCGCATCACCGATACGGATTACGTGGAGGATGCGGAAATCGCCCACGTAGGCACCAAGCTCTACCTGCTTCTCGAAGACCCGGATCTCGACATTTCCGCGAACCGCGACAAGGCGCTCGTGCGCGTCATGACCGCTTCCGGCGAGGACGAGACCCTGGAAATCGAGGAAACCCTGAGCCACAGCGGTATTTTCAGCGCCTCGTTCCCATTGATCGCGAGCGCCAAGCCGACAAGCGGCAACACCAAGGGCGAGGTCGAATGCCACTTCGGAGACGAGATCACCGTCGGTTACCTCGACAACGTCGCGCAGACACCGGACGGGCTGACGATCATCGAGCGGAAAATCCCGGTCGCGCTGGGAACCGATGGCGAGATGGCCGCTTTCAGCAAATTTTTCAAGAACGAGGAACTCGCGATCCAAACCCAGTTCCACATCGCGGAGAGCCACTTCGAACTCTTCAAGGGACACCGCGCCCTCAACAACGAGGAGGAGGCGGCCGAGAGCCTCAAGGCCGGACGACGTGTGTTGCGCGAACTGCGTGAGGACTATCCGGATCCGAAGCACGCGCCGCGCGTCGCTTACCTGTTAGGACAGTTCGCGCAGGAAATGGCGGCTTGGGACGAGGCCATCGCCGCCTACCGCTCCATCGTCACCAACCACCCCGGCCACAACCTCGCGCCCGACGCGCAATACAAGCTCGGCCAATGCCACGAGGAGGCCGGTGAACTCGACGAAGCCCTCGAAGCCTACGTGACCCTCGCCGCCACCTACCCGAAAAGCCCGCTCATCGCCAACGTCATGCTCCGCATCAACGAGCACTTCTACGCCAAGGAGGAATACGCGGTCGCAGCCTCGGTCGGCGCGAAGTTCACCGAGCGTTTCCCCAACCACGAATGGGCGCCGAAGATGGCGTTCCGCATCGGCCAGTGCCATTACAAGCTGGAGGAATACGCAAAAGCGGGACTCGCCTTCGATGCCTTCGTGAAAACCTATCCCGAAAACGAACTCACCGCCCAAGCCCTCTTCTGGGCAGGCGAAAGCTACCGCACGGGCAAGGACATCCCCGCCGCCTTCCGCCGCTACAACCGCTGCCGCTGGGACTTCCCCGAATCCGACGCCGCGAAATACTCCCGCGGCCGCCTCGCCCTGCCCGAGCTGTTGGAGCAGTTCGAGCGGGAAGCGAATTTGGATTAAAAAATAGGCGGAATGAATCCAAATGGATTGCATATGAATCCCAATCGACTAAATTTTCACCTATGAAACAAACCGCCGCCAAACTCCAGGTTCGAATGAATCGTGAGCTGAAAGACTCCGCCGAAGAGGTGTTCGCAGAGATCGGGCTCGATGCGACGACCGCCATACGCATGTTTTATTCAAGGGTGGCGAGAACCCAGAGCATTCCATTTCCTCTAAGAGTCGAGCCGGAATTCACTCCCGAGCAGGAGAAGGAAATCCTCAGGGCATCCGAGGAGTCGTCTGACCCAGCGAACCTAGTCGGTCCGTTTTCCAACGCAGCCGACCTTATCGCGTCACTCAGATCCGGGCTACCCAACGAGCAGTAGATAGTGGAAATAAATTACACGAAACAGTTCCAGAAGGCTTACTTCAAGTTTTCTGCAACGGAGCGCCTGCGTGTGGACAGGGCGCTTGTCCTATTCATGGAAGACCGGACAAACCCAACACTGCGGAATCACGCATTGGTAGGAAAACTGGAAGGACGGTTTTCCTTCTCAGCCGCCTGGGATCTACGAGTCATTTACCGCGAGGAAGGCGGCTTTATCACCATCATCCTGCTAGATGTCGGATCCCATAACCAAGTGTATTGACCCACCGCTACCAACCCCCAATCAATGAACCTCCCTCTACCCTCCATCTTAGCCGCCGGATTCCTCGAGAGCGGCGCGCTAAATTACATGATCGACGGCGGCATCTTCATGTGGCCCATCCTGGCGCTGATGATCCTCGGCATCGCCGTGATCATCGAGCGCTACCGCAGCCTCAAGCTTTTGGAAACGGATGCCGGGGCGCTGCGGGAACAGGTGATCGCGCTGCTCTCCGAGGACAAGGTCGAGGAGTCGCTCGAACTCTGCGATGCCGCCCGCGGCCCGGTGCCGGCCATCCTTTCCAACGGGCTGCGGAAATACCTCGTCCTGCGGCGGCTCAACTACGACCCCGCGCAGATGGAGCAGCAGGTCATCAAGAGTATGGAAAATTACGGTGTGAACATCGTCGCCGCGCTGGAACGGCACCTGCCTCTCCTCGCCACCATCGCCTCGGTCGCACCCATGCTCGGTTTCCTTGGCACGGTGCAGGGCATGATCGTCGCTTTCGGTGACATCGAGGCGAACATCGGTAAGCAAAACATCGTCCAGGCCGCCGCATCGGGTATCGGCGTCGCGCTGCTCACCACCGCTTTCGGCCTGATCGTCGGCATCCCGGCCTACATGGCGTTCAACTATTTCACCGGAATCATCAACGACTTCATCCTCCAGGTGGAATCCTCGGCGGCGGAGTTGATCGAGGTCGTCACCCTCCGCCTGACACTCGAGAAGGGGGAACCATGAAACTGAAGCGCGGAAAATTGCTGGTCGATCCGCCCGAATGCGCGAGTTCCGACATCGCGTTCACGCTGATCATCTTTTTCCTGGTCTGCGCCGCCGTGCAGCCGGAAACGGGCATGTCCCAGGCCTTGCCGAAGGCCGAGGAGAAATCCGAGGAACGCGACCAAAGCAAGAATCTCGAAGTCTCGATCACAGCCTCCAACATCGTCCTCAACGGCAACCCCTTGCAGTTGCCGGAGTTCACCCGCCGCATCGCCGCCGAGTTAAAAACAAAGACCCGCGAACAGGACAGAATCGTCGTGGTAAAAAGCGCACCCGAGACACCCTACACCGCTTGGATCGGCGTCTCGCGCGCGATCGACAGCGCGGGCGGCATCCTCACCCTGCAGTTGGAAAGCGAGAAAACCATCCAGATCAAATGAAACTGCAGCGTAAAAAACTCACGGCATCGGTGCCTTCGTTCGCGATGGGAGACATCGCTTTCCTGCTACTGATTTTCTTCGTCATCCTCGCCCGCGCGCAGGACGACAGTCACATCCAGTGGCAGCCCGCGCGACTCGACAAGGTGGAGATGGCTCCCGCCGCCCGTGCCAGCGTGGCCATCGACACCGGCTCCAAGACCTACCTCGACGGCAAGCAAATTTCCCCTGAGGAAATCGCCGCCAAGCTCTCCGCCGTTCTCGGCGATGCCCCCGCCGGGCAGCGTCACGTCTTTCTCAAAGTGGATCGCGAGGCGAAAGCAGCGGTCTTCGAACCCGTGATCGCCGCCATCAGCGAGGCCGGCGGCGACCTGATCCACATCCTCGAACCCGAGGAACAACCCGCCCAAAAATGAAAAGCAAATCCGATGAAGCCCGCACCGCCATGGCCAGTACCAAGGCCGATCTCCGCGAACTGCGGGACAACTCCCGCGCCACTGTTCAGGAAATCCAGTCCTTCCTGCGCGAGCTGAAAGGCAAAGGGCCGCAGGAAATGCTCGGCGTCGTCGCGGCCAGCAACCTGTTCCGCTCGCTCGTCCTCTCCACCGTCATCGTCGTGGGCGGCATCCTGCTTTTCACCGCCATCCCCTACTTCATGGGCGGTGAGGAAAAACCGGCTCCCGTAGCGGAGAAACCCGTTCCTGCGGAAGCCCCTGTGGAAACTCCGAAGCCTGTCGAACCCGCCGCCGAACCCGCGCCCGATCCACTTTCGAAACTCGGCGTCGGCGATGAGCTTTCCGCACCGTCCGACGCGAACCCGCTCGATGACAAGGGCGATGATTTCCTTAAAGATCTGGAATGATGGATACCCGTCGGTTCTGGGAAGGGTTTCGGAAACGCGTCCGCCAACCGGACGCGCTCACCGGGATCTTCGCGGTTCTGTGGTGCCTCGTATGGCTCGACGCGCAGGTGTGGTTCCGGTTTCCGACGTGGTTCCACGCCCTCGCCTTCCTCTCCGCCGCGCCAGTCTGCGGCTACTGGATTCGCCGTTCACGGCCTTGGACTGCTACAGCCCGCTGTAGCTTTCGGTTACGCAGCCTGCTGCGACCGGACGGCATTGGCACGGAAAGCAACGACACTCCCCATTCCTCCGCCGTGGACAGCAGGCTGTCTTCACGGAAAGCGGCAGCAGGGCTGCCGCAGTCCAAGGACTCCGTCATCCGCCACCGAGCCGTCATCAGCATCTGCTACATCCCCGCATGGCAATTCATCGCCTATCTCCCGCTGGTTTTCTCCGCCTACTCTCTTTCCGCTTCCCTCTCTGCGGCGGGTGCCTTCGGCGCGTTTTTCATCGGCTTGGCATGGGCGGTGTGGTGGATCGACCGGGAGACGAAACGGCTGGCTGGCACGGAAAGCCGCGAGCGCACCTGGGATCCCCGCAGGCTCGCGGCGTGGTATTTCGGCAAAGAGAATCCGCGCCTCCGCCAGTCCACTTTCACCCTCCTCACCTATACCCTGCTCTTCGGGCTCATCTCGATGGTGCTCACACGCATGACCGGTTGCTCGGTCTATGAGGCACCGCTCGGTGGCGGCGAGCAGAAGCAGCTCCGCCAGGTCGTGCAGATCCAGCGCGTCATCAAGAAAAAGTATGTGATCAACCCCTACAGCAGCGTGCTTTTCAATCCGCCACCCATCGACGACGTGAAACTCAACGTCCTCGAAGTCACCGAGCACCTCTACAAGATCGGCCAAGGAAAAGGCGACGGTGCGGGCTACTCCGCCGGAACCACACGCGGCAAGGTGCGCTTCATCCGTCTGAAATACGAGGGCGGCGATTGGGATCAGGACATGTCGCGCGGCTCGGATCTGAACCTCCTCACCGAATACGGCGTCCGCCTCGGCCAGCCCGTCAGCGACAGGCCGGAGCCGATGGAAATCGCCCGCCTCAAGTCCTTCCCCGCCCGCAAAAGCCCGCCCATGGTTTACATGACGGGACAGCGCGGCATCAACCTCAGCGACTCCGAAATCAAAACCCTCCGCACCTACCTCATCGATCATCACGGCATGCTCTTCGGTGACAACGGCGGCAGTTCGGGATGGGAGGGGCAGTTCGTCGGGATGATGAAAAAAGTCCTGCCCACCGTGGAGCCGATCTCCGTTTACCTCGACCACTCCATCCACCGCATCCCCTACCCTCTGCCGAAGCTGCCCATCGTCGCCCCGCACGGTCGATCGAACGCCCTCGGCTGGGTGGTGGACGGGCGACTCGCCGTGTATTACCATCCCGGAGATATCGGCGACGCATGGGCAGACGGACACTCCGGCGTCCCGCAGGAAATCTGGGAATCGTGCTATCAGCTCGGAGTGAACATCATCCACTACGCCCATTCCGAATACAACCAATGGCTCGAAAGCACGAAAGAATGAACCCAAAACCGAAACGGGTTGCATCCCGAAAGGCTGAAATAAGATTTTCCCACCATGACGACGAAGCATCTGACGACAAAATAAAATGGTAACGACGATTATTCCAATAGATATTCCCCTTAATCCCTATAATTTCAAAACACCAGATCACCAAGATTTTTCACGATTTCCAAATCCAGTTGCAGCGCATCACGTTTTATTCCGTCAAAAACTCCTCAAAACACCGCGAACGTTGGGTGAGCAAATATTGGCAGATATTCTAGAAGTTGCATTTGCGGATCTCTGGGTGATAGAGCAATGCCCAGTTCACAATAGGTTCCCAGATTTTTTTATTCCAGCGTTTAACTTGGCCATTGAAGTTGACGGAGGCTACCATAGAAAAGGCACGCCACGACATCGACTTGATCACTACAAAGACTGGGCACTAACTAAGAGAGGCTTCAATGTTTTACATATCGAAAATCAGATTCTAATTGATAACTACTGGGGTGCATTGTTGGAAATTCGAGAATTCATCGGATGTTTGCTGGACCCTATTTCTTCTTCTGGTCCATTTTGCCCATGGGGATGGACTTATTACATACAACACAAGCCATCAGAAGAAGATAGATTTTCTCTCACGAATCCAAACGACCTGACAAGCATCAGGTGGGAAATTTCGAAGCGTTACCTTAACCCAGAAAACTGCCCTTCAAGCTGGTGTGTCGCAGATCGAGAAGAATCCTTTAGAATTGAAGCCGATACGCTTGATCTGGCGAAATTGGAGTATGAGTGCAATCCGGGATGTTATGGAATTTTCCTTTATCCGCGATGCGACAAGAAAAGCATGTCCATTTCGTGCGAGCAGAGAAATGAGGAAAATAAATCAATTTCGACCACTATCTGCGGGGAGCTAGGACGCCTTCTCAATATAAATCCTAACACTATCAAGCCATCAGATTCTCTTGTTTCCGATTTAGGTTTAGACCCACGCCGGAAAAATGAATTAAGAGAAGCTCTGGAAGAAGCATTCGACATGGGAATTCCGTTTACCAGGATAAATAGGGCGAATAGTGTATCTGATATTGTTCGATACTTTTGGCACCGAAAAAATAATTAATATCAATATTTCATATCTATTTTTCTTCGGCTAGATGACGGATTTGATTAGTTACGCCTTTCCTGCTGGTGATAATCTTGCAAGCCTGAGACACTTTTTCCGGGGAATTAGCAATAATGCTGGAGAGCTTGATAAGTCCAAACTTGGGCGCGATGTCGAATTCTTGTTCGCTCAATGGGACAAGTCCTTGATTCATTCCGCGGAGCACTTTGACCATTTCGTATGTGCCTTGGAGTCCTCGGCGAAGTTCAATGCCTGTTGCTTTCTGCGCGTAAGAATTCATTTCGCCTTTTTCGTAGTCGCCCGCTTCTCCTGCGGCGAAGAGAATTTTGGCTACGATTTTGGGAGCAGCTCGCCCCATAGCCACAATGTTTTGCATCGAAATGAAATCGAGACGTTCATCTGGTGATAGGTTGGTGAATTCTAAGACTGTTTTCATTTTTTTGCGCTAAAGACTGCCTGAATTTTAGTCACCTCTGGATTTATGTCAAAGAGAATAATCTGGATTGATTAAAACGAGCTTTGCTCGTGGCCTTTGAGTCTTGAAATGAGAAAGCATCGCTATCCCACTGACAGGCTCCACCGCCAGCTTTTGGAGAAAGATGAGAATGCATCTTTAAATCTGATCATTTCATGATTTAATCAAGCCATGCCACTCGATCTTAGAATCAACGAAATTCATCCCATTTCCGATTTCGTCCGGAATGCCAGCGCATATACCGCCCGCATTCGCCGGACCAAACGGGCGGAAATCCTGACCCAGCATGGCCGCCCAAGCCTCGCGGTGATGCCAGCGGAGGAATACGAACGCCTGATCGATGCAGCCGATTACCTCGACAGCATCGAGGCGATCAGGATCGGCCTTGAGGCCGCGGAGGCGGGACGCTCAAAGCCCATGTCCGAAGCGATCCTCGGATGGGAAGCCCTCTGACCGGAAAATGCCCCACCATGTAATCATCACCGATCCAGCGGATGAGAATTTCCGTGAACATTTCCAATGGATTCGGGAACGCTCGCCCCAAGGCGCGGAAGCGTGGCGCACCCGCATCATCGAGGCGATCAGGTCGCTGGAAATCGCACCGGAACGCCACGCCCTCGCGAGGGAATCCGCCGCATTTCCCGTCGAAATCCGCTGCCTGCTCTCCGGAAATAACCGATCCGCATTCCGCATCCTCTACCAGATCAGAGGCGATGAGGTGCGGGTGCTCGCAATCCGCCGTTGATGGAACCTGATAATGATTCAGAGTGAATATCATCCCGTTACGCCCATTCCGAATATAACCAATGGCTCGAAAGCACGAAAAATGAAGTGGAATGGATTTAACCGCGAAATTCGCGAATTGCCGCGAATAAAGAAAAGAAATTAAAACCGCCAAGTAAGAAAAGTTCGCCAAGGAAATTCCCGTTATCAAAATAATGTATCAGATACAAAGGCATAGATTGTGAAAATTCATCTCTCTGAAATTCGCGTTCATTCGCGTCCATTCGCGGTTCCTTCTTCAAAGCAATGACCCTACGCATCCCCACCCTTCTCGCCGCTTGTCTGCCGTTTCTACTGGCACCTTGTTCGCTTGCCCTGGATCCCCTCGAACAGATCCCCGTCGGCACCTTCGAGAAAATGAAGGAGGTCGAGCGCTACCAGATGCGCATCGCGGAGAAACATTACACGAACGGCGAATTCAAAACCTCGCTCGCCGAGTATGAGAAATTCCTGACCCTTTACGAGAAAAGCCCCGGTGCCCCTTACGCGCAGCTCATGTGGAGCCACTCGATGATAAAGCTCAAGAAACCCAAGACAGCCCTGCGCGAGGGTTTCCAATCCGTCATCGACTACTGGCCGGAATCCGAGGAGGCGGTCATCGCCGCCTACTGCATCGCCGACGCCTACCGCACCATGGGCGAAGTGAGTGACGCGAAAAAGGCCTTCCGCTTCCTCATCAAGGAATACCCGACCCACGAGATCGCCATCCGCTCCCGCCTCGATCTCCTCCACTACGCCCGCCTTGAGAAAGACGAGGCCTCGCACCTCTCCCTTCTCAACGACCTCACCTACAAGCTGGAGCGCAACGAAAAATCCAAGGCCGCCTGCGAGGACGCCAGCCGCGAACTCGCACAGATCCACTTCTTCGCCCAGCGCTTCGATGAGGGGAAAAAAGCCCTGGCGACCACCCACGAGGGCGATGCCCTCTTCGACGCCGTCTATGGCATGTCGGCGAAAACCGTCGGCCATCTGTTAGGGAACAAGGACTCCCGCACCGCCGCACTCACCCTCGGCGACCAACTCCTCAACGAGCTTCGTGTCGAGTCCAAGCGCCGTCCGCAAATCGAGAAGGAACTCCTCTACCGCGCCGCCGACCTCAACGGCACCCTCGGACGCCCCTCGGAGATCTGGAAGCTCTACACCGAGATCGGCGAGCGCTTCGGTCGCGACGACGGACTGCTCGGGAAAATGGCCGCCTGGTACAAGGCCCGCGACAAGCGCACCGAGGCGCGCGGCATCTACTCCGAGTTCAAGGATCAGGTCGCAGGCCTCAAGAACATCGCCGCGATGGATCTGGAGGAAGGAAAAATCAACGAGGCCATCGAGGTTTACCGCAAGCTCATCGAGATCGACGGCGACCACGCCGACGAACATCTCTGGTCTATCGCCGGCTGTTACGAGAAACTCTCCGATTGGGAAAAAGCCATCGCCACCTACCGCCAGACCGACCGCTTTCCCGACAACCATTTCCGCATGGCAAGCTGCCACCGCCAGCTCAAGGAACAGAACGAAGCCATCGTCCTCTACAACCAGATCAAGGTCGTGGACAACGCCGCCCCGGAAGCCACCCTCCAGATCGGTTTCACCTACGAGGAGGCCAAGGAAAAGGAAAAGGCCATCCGCACCTTCCAGCTCACCTGCAAGCGCTACCCCAAGTCCGAACAAGCCAGCAAAGCCCACGCCCACCTCCAGAACGAATACAACATCAACGTCACCCTCGGCGGCGCGGAGGAGGAGTGATCAAACCCTCTCCCCCACAAATAGCGTGTGCGTGAAGCGCTTCGCCTTCGGGTAGGCTTTGGCTCCGATGGCCTGGACGTTTCCGAAATGCTTCGCGAGGGATCGGGCGAAGGATTTGTCGGGATTGGCGGACCAGAAAACGACGCGGCCGCCGGGATGCAGCGCAGCCTTGGTGCGGGCGATGCCGTCCCCGTCGTAGAGCTTCGCATTGCCTTTCTGGACGAGAGGATCGGGGCTGTTATCTACATCTAGCAAGATCGCATGGTAGCGGTTTTCCCCGGCGCGGGAAATGAGATCCGCCACGTCGCGGATGTGGATGTTCACGCGTGGATCATCGACGAGGAGTCCGTTCACGCCGGTCAGAAACTCACGGTTCCAATCGACGACCACTTGCAGCAACTCCGCGACATCCACGCTGGCGTCCGGCGGGCAAAGTTCCAGTACACGGCGCAGGGTGTAGCCGAAGCCGAGGCCGCCGATGAGCACGCGGGCACCGCGCGGGAGGTTCGTGCAGGCGAGATCCGCCATTTCCTTTTCGGAGGAGGAGGCGTTGGTGCCCATGAGCTGCACGCCGCCGACCTTCATGAAATACTGGCCGTCGTGTTCCTGAAGGAGGAGCGGCTCGCCATCAGGGGTGCGCGAGGTGGCAAGAGTGGTGACGGGTTTCATGGAGGTCGAGGCGCACCGGGCTAAGGCGTCCGGTCAATCCTTTACGCCGAAGGCGATGGGCGCGATGCCCAGTTCGCGGGCATCCTTGATGGAAATGAGCTGGATGTCGGGGTCGCTTGCGTCCTCGAAGGCCTCGGCGTGCTCCTCCAGCGAGGCGCAGCCCGTATCGATGGCGTTGCTGAAAGTGGTGTAGGAGGCCTCGAAGCCTTTGATGAGTTTCTTTTCCGGCAGGTTCTCCAGGTCGGAGACGGGTTCGAGGTCGTCGTTGCCGAGCATTGTGGTCTCCAGGCCGATGGTGACATCGTCCTCGCCGTTGCCGGTGTCGAAGGCGAGGAAGCAATGGCCGGGCACCATCACGAGATAGGAGTTGATCCCGATTTTCTGGAGGATGGAGGCCATGAGGACGGAACCGTCCACGCAATTTGCCTGGGTCGCCTCGATGGATTGGTCAAGGAAACGCACAGTCTGGCTGACGACGAACTTGCTCGGTGTGGTGGTGGATATGTCGCTGTATTTGATGCCTTTCCTCTGGAGGACGTTCCAGATGGCAAAGACCTGCATCATCACTTCTTCGGGATCCTCGGACTGGTAACCGGTGAAGGAGTCCACAAGGCCGCTCTTGATTGCCTCCTTGAGGATGCCGTCCACCCACGGGTGGTTCTCGTTCACGTAGGAGGCGAAAAGCCATGAGAAATCCTCGATATCCTCGCCCTCCTCATCCAAGAGGACGTAGAAAGGGCAGTCGTTGATGGACTTGATGATGCAGGTCTCGTTCTGCTCATCGAGTTCCTCGCCGTCCACGGAAACCTTGAACGTGGCGTTGACGGGCTGCTGCTGGTTCACCTTGTGCAGGGCGGCGTAATTCCAGAGACCTTTGGGAAAGACGTGCGCCTCGCCGTCCTCGGTGATGACATCAATGGTGCCTTTCCACTTGGAAGATTTCATGAAGCCATCCACGGAAACTTCGATCTCCACCTCCGCGCCCTCGGACAGGCCGGAAAGCTGAACCCCGAGCCAGCCGTTCTCATCGCCGTAGAGCGGGATCTCGCCCTCCTCCAGCTCGGCGTCGTCCTCGGTCTTCTTGTCCTCCGCGTTCTGCTCATCGCCGTTCCAATCGACGGTGGCGGTGGAGATGATGGCGCTCGGGAAAAGATCCTTTTCCGTGTACGACCAGGGGATGAAGGTGGTTTCTGCCCGCAGCGCGGGAATCAGTAGTGCGAACACGAATACGGCGTTTTTCATGGTTGGATGGGTGTTGAATACGGGACGATACGCCATGATCGCCCATCAGCTGTCCAGTCCGGAATCCCGTGCCCCGATGATTTTCCGCCGTGCGGCGCTCCCGCCTCACTCCACCGCCGAGAGATCGACATCCTTCAGAATCTCCTGTCCTTTGTTTCCTGTGACTCGGTTCGCAGCGTAGGGTTCACTGGAAAGACCTTTGCCGAGTGCTAGGCCGGGGCCTTCGTTAGCGATCAGCATGTTCTCCTTCACAGCGACCTTGCCCGCATCCGGCTTGATGACCAGGCCGCCGAGAAAATTTTTCCCCATCGTGTTTCCCGTGACCTCGCCCTCGCCGGCCGAACTGAGCACCATGCCGAACTCGCGATTTTCCGAAAGCGTATTGTCGAGGATCGTCACGGAGGCCAGACCGCCGTCCGCGTGAATACCGTTGCGGCTGTTGGCACTGCACTTGTTTTTCGTGAGGATCACGGCGGCACCATCCCATGCCTCGATGCCGTTCTGGAAATTCCCGTCGAGCGTGTTGCCCTCGGCGACGAGTAGGCTGCCCTGGCCCATCGCGGCGATCCCGTTCCAGCCGTTCTCGGTGAAACGGCAGCGCAGCACTTTCGCGTGGCCGCCGCCCGTGACCGCGATGCCGTGCCCGCTGCCCTGCTCGAAGCGGCAGTCCGAGAAATCGACTTGCGCATCGCGAACCAGCGCGAGGGAAAAACGTTCCGCACCGGCGTCGAAGGATAGGTGTCGCAGCGTCAGACCGCTGACTCTCGCTCCCTTCACGCCCGCTTTGAAAGAGATCACGCTACCGGCATCCGCCGCGCATTGAATGATGGTTTTCCCCGGAATCCCTTCCAACTCCACAGCAGCAGAGATCAGGAACGGCCCCTCCCACGTGCCTTCCGCGATGACCAACCGGTCGCGATCGCGGGCGGAGGCGAGAGCTTCCTGGACGGTCTTGAAATCGCCGGGGATGCGGATCGTCCGCGTGTAGGCCGCCATTTTCTCGTAGCGAGCCATCACCTCCGCATCGTCCGGAGCGAGGGAAAGCGCCTCGCGCATGAGCTCCAGCGCCATGGGGTCGAACTCCCCGTTGTCCATCGCGGCGGCCTGCGCCATGAGATCGCGCGCGGCCAGGAGATCGGCCTCCGCCTTGTCCTTCGCGGACTGCGCTTCCTTGAGCAAGGGAGCCGCACCCTCATCCTTTTCCGCAAGCGCCCGCGCGGCGGAGATCGCCGCATCGAAATCACGTTTTGCGATCCTCTCCCGGATCGATGCGAACGCCGCCTCCCGCACTTCCTCGCGCTTCGCTTCCGTGATGCGACCCATGAGCGCCTTCAACTCCTTCTCGGAGGGATACTTGTCGAGCACCTGCCTCGCTGCCTTCTCGGAATCCTCCCAGCGGCTCGCCTCGAAAGCCGCGATCGCCTCGCCTTTCCAATAACCGATGAACTGGTTCTGTTCCTCCTCCATGCCGGCCTCGATGCTGCGGCGACCGATCATCACGAGCTCCGATGTCGGATCGATATCCTCGATCTCGTCGAAAGACTCCACCGCCTCCGGCCAGCGGCGGTTCTCGATCAAAATCGCGCCCTGCCGCTCCAGGAAGGCAATGCGGGCGTCCCTCGACAAGCGACGTTCCTCCTCCACCTGAAGATACGCCCAGGCCGCGAAGCCTGCGACGGAAAGTAGTATCATGCTCCAGATGAGGACGCGGAAAAGCCGAACCCTGGGCGGCTCCGGATCCTCCTCTGCGAAAGCATCGCGCGGCAGTTCGGAAACGGCGGGCAGCACGACCTGATCGGAAACAAGATTCTCATCGACGAAAACCGCATGCCCCCGCGCCGCCGAAGGCGCTTCCGCCATCTTCACATCCGCCAAGCGAGGAACCAGCCCCAAGGCCTCCAGATACTCGCGCACCGCCGCCAGCGCGCGATCGAACTCCACCAAACCCTCCTGATAGCGCCGCGCCAGCTCCTCGTTCGGCGCAGTGCGGACCATATCCGCGATCCTCTCCCGCACGGCACGGAACTCGCCAAGGTGCGGACGCGGATCTTCATCCGGCCCAAGCCCCAGAATCTTCCTCGCCTCCGTCAACGTCATCTCGCGCCTCTTATCTTACCGCCCCATCGAAAAGGGAAGCCGGAAGTCATCCCACCCTTTCACGGCATGACCAATCGAAAGAATTTCTTCCTCGAAAACCTCAGAATTTCCGCAAAGCCGAAACATCCCCCACCCACACGCCGAGATACGGCCACTCCGCCTTCTCGCGCCAGAGGAAGACGAAGAACGGGCGGTCGTAGATGAAGCGGCGGGGATAGGTTTCCGGTTCCGTGAAAAAGGGATCCGCCTCAATGGATGCCTCCGCCCTCACACTCGCGCCCTGTTCGTGAAGCTTGAACTTCGCTTTCTGCTCGGCGATGCGGATCTTCCAAGGATCGTCGGCATTGCCGTGGTAACGTCCGCCTTGAAGCAAGTCGGCAAAATCCGCCGTCGCATCCAAAGTCACATATGGCACCCGCACCTCGTCGCCTTCGTGGAGATGCCTGTCATCCCAATTCCCGGGCAAGGCATCGCTCTTGTCGAAATTCATCCGCCATTCCTTGATCCATCGGCAGGCGGTCGCGAAATCCTGCGCCTTCGAAGGGCAGTAGAGGATTACTTTGTCGTCCATCCCCTTGCACGAAATCTCCAGTGCATACGAGCCATCCACTGGACGGTAGGCCAGCACACTCACGGACTCGCCATACCTGTCGGCCTCTTCGCCTGTCGCTCCGAAAAACCTCACCGGGCTTTTCCCCTTTCCGAATTCCAGCGGCACCTTCGCACTTCTATAAAATGGATCCGTGAACTCCACCTCCCGATCCAACAAACCAAAACAGGCAATGGTGCCAGGAATCCCTTCCCCACTGAGACGGAACGGCCCCTCCGCCTCCCCGGTCATTTGCGCCGCCTCCATGTTCACACGATTCAGGAAGTCCGGCGTCGCAATCCCCGCCCATGTTTTCCAGGCACCTTCCGGCATCACCGCATCCGCCTTCCAATCGAAGGCGTCCAGCCGCGCCATAAGTTCGTTCGGCGGCTCGATCTTCTCCGGCTTGCCGCCGTTCTCCTTGTTCATGGCATCCCATGTGGCTTGGAAAAGCGGCGACCAGACGACCGTCTCCCCCTCCGGCAGCGGTGAGCTTGGATCGGGCACAGTGATCACACCGGCGGAGACCGGTAGGCAAAGCGCGAGCAGAGTGGAACGGATCATGGTACGACGGCGAGGACATCGCATTTTACGAACATCATGATCTTGAGTTCTGGATTCACCTCGCCTTTCTCATCCTTCGGAGACAGCACTCCGACCATGGTGTATTGGCCGGTGATGCAGGTGATGCTTGTATTTGTTCCGAGCTTGTAAAATCCAGGCATAATCACCTTGGTAATGTTACCCCTCTCATCCTTGTGCTCAAACCACTCCGTATTGCCCGTGTGCCAGACAAAATCAGGCAAAAACCTGAGATCGATGAGTTTGGCGTCTGCCCCGATGGTGGGTTCGGCTTCCAGCGTACTGCCCAGATTCTTTGTCTCGAAGGCGTTGGGTGTCGCTGGACTTGTTACATAAGTGCGGCGCGCCACACCGCTCTTTTCCGTTCCCACGTTATTCTGCAGGTCGTATAAAGGATCATATTCAGTGGGGTAGATGAACTCGTGGATCGATTCTGTCGTAGCTTTCTGCCCGCTCCGGCAAACCACAATCTGAGTTTCCATCACCTGCGCCTCCTCCTTCTCCACCAACGCCTGCACCTTCATCCTTAGCTCCGTCGCATCAGCGGACACCGCCTTATCCTCCATCATCAGGCGAGTGAGATCTTTGTGAGGCATCTCGATATACTCCACCTGCACGCGGACAAGCTTGGGAGCATTAAGCGCCGGATCAAAGGGATCATGCTCCTTTACCGCCTCCTCGAACGTTTCCTCTTCGTTTTCCGCCCTCTCAAAAGCGGGCGGTGCCTGCTGTCCGAGTGCGAGGAAAACAACCAGTAATCCAGTCACAGACAACGCGAAGATCGTTTTCATCATTCCTGTGACTATCAGGCGGGCGGATTGCTTCAAGGTTTTTGGGGCGGCGGTTTCGTTTGCATCCCCTGAACCGGCATATCATTCTCCGCCCATGAGTCACGGAACCGTCCACTCCCTGATCGCCGCCGCCGCGCTGGCCGTCCTCCCCGCCGCCACCCTGCGCGCCGCGACGGCGGAGGATTTCATCACCCAACGCGGCGACGACCCGACCTTCGCTGAGGTCATGAAATCCGGCGATGTCCCGCGCGGCACGAACTCCACCAAAGGCTTCAAGGGCTCCACCGTCCGCGTCAACCACGACCTGCTCAAGGACAGCCCCGACGCCCGACGCAAGATCCCGGGCGACATCCTGATCCACACCCTCGGTCACAGTGCGATCCGGCGCGGCGATTTCCCGAACTGGACGCGCTGGTATCAGGAAGACGGCAACACCCAGGTCTTCCGCCTCTTCAAGGGCGAGGAGAACGTCCGCAACAGCCGCGATCTGGCCGCCCGGGTGGAGGCCTTCAGCGATCTTTCCTGGAAAAAGGGCGAGTGGCACGAGTGGGTCGGCACCTACACCATCATCAAGCCGCACGGCTGCGCCATCTTCCAGGCGAAGAACAACGAGAACGATTGGTCGGTGCAGCTCAACATGGGCTCCGACGGCGACGTCACCCTCAATCACCGCAGGGGCTCGGACAAGGTCATCGCCCGCAACATGGTCGGGAAGCCCTTCCATGTCAGGGTGCGCGACAACGGGCTCGACTATGAAGTCTTCCTGAACGGCAAGTCAGTCGGCAAGGGCTCCTACTCAAGACCGCAGGGCAACACCACTTTCCGCTGGGGCATGTATCTCGGAGCGAATCCCGTGCTCAGCGAAGCCATGATCCTAGTCACCGGCGCGGGCATCGACGTCAAGGGCTACGACGAGGAAAGCGCCTCCGCCCTCGCCTCGCAGGCGGAGGTTTCCCGCCCCGCACGCCCCGCCGCCGCAGCAGCAGTCGAAAAAAGGGAGGAGGAGGATACCGCCGATGTGGAGAAAGGCCTGCGCATCCCGGAACGCGACTGGACGAACCGCAAGGGCGTCACCGTCCGCGCCGTCGGCTACTTCCAGCCGGGCGCCGATCACGTAACCCGCCGCCTCAACGGCGAATGGGGCATCTACCCCCTCGACAGCCTCGCGGACATAGACCGCAAGGAACTCCTCATGGCGCTCGATTTCATCGAGTGATCAAGGAGAGGCTGCCTTCGGCTGCCCGGCAACCCGAGCTATTTCCCGTTGCAGCCCGGCAGCCGGAGGCAGCCGCTCCTTGCTACACGAACCTCTGCACAATCGGCATGCGCCGGCCCATGCCGAAGGCCTTGGAAGTGACGCGGAGACCGGGCGCGGCCTGCTGACGTTTCCACTCGTTCAGATCCACGCGGCGCTGGATCCAGCGGACCATGGCTTCCTCGAAACCGCGCTCCACGATCTCCTCCGCGCCGAGGTGTTGCTCGACGTAAAGCTCCAGGATCGCGTCGAGAATATCGTATTCCGGGAGGGTGTCCTGATCCTTCTGGTTCGGCCGGAGCTCGGCGCTGGGGGGCTTGGTGATGGTGTTCCAGGGGATGCGCTCGCGATCGCGGTTCACCCATTTCGCGACCTCGAACACGCGGGTCTTCGGGAGGTCGGAGATGACGGCGAGGCCGCCGCACATGTCGCCGTAGATCGTGCAGTAGCCGACGGCGAGTTCGCTCTTGTTGCCGGTGGTGAGGAGGAGGTGGTTGTCCTTGTTGGAGAGGGCCATGAGGAAAAGGCCGCGCAGGCGCGCCTGCATGTTTTCCTCGGTGACGTCCTCGCCTTTCCGCTCGAACACCGGAGACATCGCCCGTTTCACAGAGGCGAAGGCGTCGAAAATCGAGACCTCCTCGCAGCGGATGCCGAGGTTTTTCGCGAGGGCGAAGGAATCCTCGACGCTGCCGCGTGAGGAGTAGGGACTGGGCATGGTGAGGCCGCGCACGTTTTCCGCACCAAGCGCGTCGGCCGCGATGACGGCGGTGAGAGCGGAATCGATGCCACCGCTGAGGCCGAGGCATACGCTGGAGAAACCGCACTTGTGGACGTAATCGCGCAGACCCAGCACGAGGGCATCGTAGAGTTGCTGCGCGTCGCAAGATTTCAGATTTTCCGTATCCCCGGAAGCGAACACATCCACCACGCGGCACTCGTCCGCGAAGCCGGCAAGCTGGGCGGTGATCTCGCCGGTGGCATCCACCAGCATGGAGTGGCCGTCGAACACAAGCTGGTCATTGCCGCCGATGGCATTACAATAAACCACCGGCACGGCGGCCTCACGGGCGACATCGCCGAGCATTTCCCGGCGACCCTGCGGCTTCCCGAGGTGGAAGGGCGAGGCGCTGAGGTTGATGAGCAGGTCGATGCCTTTGGCGGAAAGCTCGGCGACCGGATCGCGGTCGTAGAAGGGGCGCTGGAGGTAATCCTCCGTCCAGATGTCCTCGCAGATCGTCACGCCGATGCGTTTCCCCTTCCACACGAACGGCACGCCGGACTCGCCCGGTTCGAAGTAGCGGCGCTCGTCGAAGACATCGTAGGTGGGCAAGAGGGTCTTCCAGAACTTCGCCTTGATGGAGCCCGCCTCCAGCCATGCGGCGGCGTTGCGGTAGGGCTTGCCGACTTTTCCCTCGTGGAAATCGACGTAGCCGACGATGAGAGGCACCGCCTTCACCTCATCGGCGAGGTAATCGAGAGCCTGCAGGCACTTGGGGACGAACTGGGATTTAAAAACGAGATCACGCGGCGGATAACCGACGAGGCTCATCTCCGGCGTCACCACCAGCTCCGCGCCCTTTTCCAGGCATTCGCGGTAGGCCGCGAGGATGCGTTTTGCGTTTCCCGGGAAATCCCCCACCACCGCGTTGATCTGTGCGATTCCGATTCTCATGTTTCTGCCGGAAGGAAACCATTCGATGCCGCGCCGCGCCACCCAAATCAGGATGAAGATCCAACGGCGCATGGGGAGAAGAAATTTGAACCGCCAAGTAAGACAAGAGCGCCAAGTTGGGATATGGTTGGGAAGGATTCCATCAGGATTCGCTTTCATTCACGGTTAGTTCTTCGTGGATTGAACGGCCTTGTCCCTCCCCGCAGGACGCGTTAGAAACCGCCGTACGTCATGCGATTTTTCCTTCTCCCGCTCATCGTTTTCGTCCTTTGCCAGTGCGGCTCGCCCCAGCCGCCGGTCTGCCGTTCCGTCCCCTTCGGCTCGCGCGGAGCAGTCGAACCGGTGATGGATGCCGCGAAGCGCAACTGGGACATCCTCGCCGATGCCCGGAAAAAGGCGCAATGGCCCGCGGCGGAGACGGAATACAACCGCGCCGTCGGCATCCTCTTCGACAAGCTCCGCTGTGAAAATGGAGGCGACTGGTCTTCGCGGGCAGCAGCGTTGGGCACCACGATCTGCAAGGCGGACAAGCTGCATGAGGATCCGAATGATCAGGACGCCGTGTTTCCTGCGACAGAGGTCAAGATCCGTTCGCGCGAAAGGCACAATATCAAACCGGGCGTAGGCATCCCGGCGGTGGGATGGACGGCGACCTCGCCCGTGGGTGTCCCGCGACCGAAATTTTACCCTCCGAACGGCCAAGCCCGCAGCCTGACGGTAACGCTCGATTTTTCTAACAAGACGCCGCAATGGTGCTTCGCGAAACGTTGGGTGAAGGAGAGCATGAAAATTGGTTCGAACAGCCAATACCTTGCGGCGGACTGGTCGGCACCCATCGACTTTTTCTGGTACATGTGCGAACTCGACGAGCTCCGCATCCAGAATGTCCTGATCCCGGAGCGTTTCACGGAGGAAACAGGCCTCTATTTCCTGCAACCCTATGACCCAAGCAAGATCCCCATCGTCATGGTGCATGGCCTCGTTTCCAGCCCCGACGCCTACCGTGAAATTCACAACGACCTCTCATCCGAGCCATGGTTCCGCGAACATTATCAGGTCTGGCTCTACAACTACCCCACCGGCACGCCCTGGCTCTACAACGCCATGCGTTTCCGCCAGATCATGGGCGAGGCGGGAGATTACGTCCGCTCGAAAGGCGATGATCGGACACTCAGGAAAATGGTGATCTTATCCCACTCGATGGGCGGCCTGCTCGCCCGCACGGCCGTCAGCGATCCCGGCACAAAGCTCTATGACGCCCATTTCAAAACACCCTTCCGGCAGCTTGAGTCCACGCTGAACCCTGAGGCACGTGAACTCGTTCGGGAGGGCTTGCTTTACCAACCGCTCACCGATCCCAAGCGCGTCGTCTTCATGGCCGTCCCCCATCGCGGCAGCCCGATGGCGAATTTCCGAGGCACGGCCTTCATCTCGAACCTCATCCGCCTGCCGAAGACACTGACGATCGGCTTGCTTGACGCCACAGCCAATAGCCTCGCCGACTCCTTGAAAGGTAACGTGGCGATGGAGAAAATCCGCCCGCCCACTTCCATCAGCAGCCTTTCGCCAGCCAGCAAGGGGTTCCGTGGACTGAACCTGCTGCCCCTGCCCCAAGGGATCGCTTTCCACTCGATCATCGGAGACAAAAGAGAAGGCGATACACCGGATAGCAGCGATGGTGTGGTGCCCTATTGGTCGTCCCACATAGAGCCTGTGAAGTCGGAAATCATCATACCCTCGAACCATGCCGTACCGAACCATCCCGATGCCGCCGCCGAGGTTCGACGCATCCTTTTCCTGCACCTGAAGGAGGAAGGCATGCTGCGTCCGGGCGAATCCAACGAACCAAGGGTCGCGCGGGCGGCTTACGAACTGGGCAGGAAGGAATAGTCCGGCGCCCTGAAGCCGCTGATTTCCTCACCCGCCTCCTTCTCCACCAGCGGACGCGCGAGCATCTGCTCGTAAATCTCGATGTAGCGGCGCGCCACTTCCTCGTGGCTGAATTCCTTGGCGCTCTCTTTCATCACGCGACGAATCTGCGGATCCCTGATCTCGGCCGGCAGGGCGTGGAAATCCATGGCGCGGTCGACGCCCCAGCGCAGCGCGCCCGGGTCGTAGTTATCGAAGCGGAAACCGTTGCCGGTGTCGTGATCGATGTCCATCGGGTGGATGGTGTCGTAAAGCCCGCCGGTGCCGTGAACGACAGGAAGCGAGCCATACAGCGGAGCCGTCATCTGCGGCAGGCCGCATGGCTCGAAGAGCGAGGGCATCAGCATGAAATCCGATCCCGCGTATCCAAGCCGCGAGAGGCGCTCGTCGAAATCAACGATGGCCACCCGTTTGGACAGATCGTGATCCTCGATGATTTTCTTGAAATGGACTTCGTGCGGGCCGTTCGCGACCACCGCGATCTGAATGCCCCGATCCCAGTAATCGGAGACCGTTTGCACGAGGATATCGGTGACAAGCTGGGGGCCCTTCTGAACCGGATCGAGGCGCGAAGGCCAGAAAAACAACGGAGCGTCAGGATTCATCTCAAGCCCCAGTTCGCGCTGGAAGGCCTCTTTGTTGGCGCGTTTCCCTTCGCGGAAATCCTTGGGACTGAATTGCTGGACAAGCGAGTCGTCGGTCTTCGGGCTGTAGGAGGCATCGGGCGCATTGAGAATGCCGGAGGCGCAACCCGCATGGTATTTGTTGCGGATCTGCTCACGCACCGACCACGGCACGACCGAGTGCCAGCCTTCTACGATTTCCCAGAGGAAGCGCGGGCTGACCGTATTGATGAAGTGGGAGGCGAAGATCCCGGAGGTAAGAAGATCCACCTGCACATTCGAGCGGGCGTTGAAGTAGTTTCCGGGGTTCTGCGTGAAATAGAGGTTCATCCAGAACTCCGCGGCATCGATGCCCGTTTCCTCCGCCTGCTGAAGCATCACCTGGCGGGTGTGGATGTTGTGGACGGTGAAAAGGCTCTTGATGCCGCGGCGCTTCGCCATCGCGGGGATCAGCGCGGTCATCCAGTCGTTGCAGTGGATCAGGTCGGGGCGGGCCTTGGGCACGATGTGATTGATCACCTCGCGCTGGAACACCATCGCGATGCGCATCGCCTCATCGGACTGGTTGCTGTAAACGCGCTCGCGGTAGTAAAAGATGCGGTCTTCCGCGAGGTGGATGTGCGCCTCGGGGAGCACCTCGTGGTATTTCTTGAGCTCCTTCTCGTGGAGGTTGAACACGTCGCCCTGGAAGAGCTTGCGGTAGTTCGGCATTGCGACGTGAACGTCCGCGCCGAGATTAAAAAGGGCGGAGACCAGCGAGGCCGAGACATCAGCAAGGCCGCCGGCTTTCGCCGACATACGCTGGGCGAAGTTTCCCATGCCGGCGGGAAGGTAGGTAATCTCCGGGGTGACGATCAGGATCCGGGGATTGCTGGATTTTAACTTCTTTGGCATGGGTTCGGGTTCTCTATTTCCTATACGCTTGGTTCTGGCATATCCGGTGTACGCTTGCCAATCATAACACGTCAGGAAGGGGAAAAATTTCCAGTTTCCCCAGAATCTGTGCGGACAGGGATCGCTTCGCAGATTTCGCGCCATCCGGGAAAGTTCCATTTATTGGGGAATCCCGCGCACTGGGAGGGTTTCACGGGATGGATGCGGCAGCCGCCGTTTTCCAGCATCACGCACTCGTGGTTCTCTTTTTCCACGAGGGAAAGTCCCGTCCGGTTCGTCCGCAGGCGGGTGTAGCGTGCGATGAAATCGCTTTCGGACAATCCGAGGAAATCCGCAATGACGGCGGTTTCTCCCTCCGAGATGCGCACATCGCCGGGCCATTTACAGCAGGCGTTGCAGCGCTGGCAGACGTAATGCACGCCCGACTCCAGAACTGTCAGGTCGTTTCCGGGGCTGCCGTGGGAAACCGGATCCGTCATTCGAGCATGCGGTAATAGTAATTCACCCGCCCTTGGAACGACCTCCACTTCGCGCCAGGCCTGCCGTTATCTAGGAGGAAGTGCGGGCAGTTTTTGTTCGGCGGGCTCTGACCACGACGCGGCCAATGGTAGTGCGGCACCACGTTTCTCAGCGGGATGCCGTGCCTCTTCATCAACACCGCCGCAAGCTTCGCCGTCCGCTCGACCGTAGCGGCACGGCTCGATCCCCTCTGCTCGCACATCTCGATGCCGATCGAGTAGAGGTTCCCCGGGCCGCCGAAGTCCGCGTGTTCACCCTGCTCGGATGTCGGCAAGTGCTGGATGGCAACCTTGTCATCCACCGTGAAATGCCAGATCAGGTAGCCGATCCGATTGCCGCCGGTCCGTTTCGGTGCACGCAAGGCTCCGCGTTTCAGCGCCAGCGAATGGCGAGAGGCGTCGGCCGTCCAGTTCTGCGTGCTGTGGATCGTGATGTAGCGAGGGCTCATCGGCCTGACCACCCGCCGCCCGTGCGTCCCCTTCGGCACCATATCCACTTTCAGCCTCACCTCGCGCATCATCGCAGATACGGAGACACCGCCGGAGGGAGCCCCACCTGATGGGCGCCCAATCGGGGTGCATGCGAAAACCGCCACTGCAACGATACTGGAAACAATGAGAGCTGGTGATCGCACGGGCGCAGTATATCCGGCTCGATGAAAATGAAAAGCCAATCCATGATATCCTCGCGGAAAACAACCGAAAAAAGGCGGGCTTGCCTTTGAGACAAACCCGCCCAAGAAACGAAGCTTATCTGTTAGGGTGCGCTGCCGCTGACCGTGTATTGGCCGATCCCGCCGTAGTTCGAATATCCTTCGCCAAGCACATCACCGCGACCCGAGCCGGACACCCGTAGAAAATAGTTTCCTGCTGCAACGGTGGCGGTGACGGTGGCGTCGGTGAGAGCATCCGGGTTCGCGGAGGCGATCACCGTGCCGCCAGCATCGAGGATTTCCAGGAGGATATCCAAGTTCTGGCTGGTGGCGTCACCCAAAGCGCTAAACGAGCAGGAGCCGCCCGCCGTGCTGAAGCTGAACACATCGAGGTCGCCCGTGGCCTCCAGGATGCCGCTGGCGCTGCGTGCGCCGCCGGAACCGGAGAGAGGTGAGGCCGCAGCGGTAGCGTTTCCGACCTGATCGACGCGATAACCGAAACCGTTGAGGGTGGTGATCCGGGAAAGGTCGTCCTCGGTGTTGTTGGCGCTGAGGTATTCACCCTTCGACCATTGAACGAGCAACTGATAATAGCCCACACCCATGATCGGCGCCCAGCCGACCTCGCCGGTGCCATGGCCCGTGTAGTAGCCTTCCGCAGGGGAAAGTCGTCCGTCGTGGTAGAGCGAGAGCGTGTGGCCGATCTCATGCGAGGTGGCTTCCGCGATGTAGCGCGGCGAGTTCGAAAGCATGTCGGAGAACACCCAGCAAGGCGTATCGCCCGTCCAGGTGAAGGAGTTCAGATAGGCCACGCCGCCGGCGCTTCCGTACCACTCGTTGTCCGGCGTGATGATGCAACGGATGCGGCGGTTGGACGGAGCGGCCAGAAAGACGCTCTCCTCAGTGGTGATATTGATCTCGAAGGGCGAGAAGTCCTCCGCCGTGCGGCGGCAAACTTCCAGCATTTGCGCATTGCTCAGCGTGCCGACGACGCCGCGAGCGGTGATCGTCGCTCCGCCGGCCCATTGGGTTCCGGAAACGACCTGTCCATCCATGTCCAGATAGGCCACCGCGACCGCACCCGGCAGGCTGTTGAAGACCGGCACGGTGCTTGGAGCTGAGTCATCGTTGGTGATCGTGCCCACGGCCTGGCCGTCGCTGATCACCGCGTTGACGGGATTGGTGAGGTTCACGAAAAACGTCTCGTCGAGCTCCACCGCCGTGTCACCGGTGATGGCGACATTCAGGGTGGCAGAGTTCCTCCCCGCCGCGATGGTTACCGTACCGGAGGCCGGACTATAATCACTCCCCGCGCCGGCCGATCCATCGGCGGTGCTGAAATTCACCGTGATGCTCTTCTTCCGATCCGCCTTTGAGAGCCGGACAGTGAAGGTAAGGTCTTTGCTGCCACTATTGCCCTCGGTGACAACGGCGTCGGCGATGCTGAGCGTCAGGGCGGTGGTGCCACCGTCCGTGCCGCCGCCTGGTCTGGCTTCCTGCAGCAGCTTTTTGTTTTTCTCGATGGCAGCCTCATTCTCCTCATCGCTCTTCTGGCCGCGAACCTTGTCCACAGGCGGCAGTCCCATGTGCTTCACCTCGCCTTGTTTATGGTCGATCAGGGAGCAGATCAGGTCGCTGAGTTCATGGCGCGTCGCAACGAGCGCTCCGTCCGATTTCTTGAACTCGTAGGCGACCGGATGGTTGTCGTAGTAAAGCTGCGCGAGGAAGAAATCCATCGCCGCGTTTTCCTGGATCGTGAGCTGTCCTTGCGGTTCGCCGGGGATGAGGAGATGGGTGATCACGGTGCCATCGCTTTCCGAGTTACGCCCCGAGACCTCGGCTTGAAGGGCGGGGAATTGGTCGGAGAGGCGCAAGGCCAGTTTCGCGCCCGGCTCGCTGGCCACGGCCTCGGCGAAGCTGTCGGCGGCGACGGTCATCGACTTCGCGGCGCGCTTGCGCGCATCGGTCGCCGTGGTCTCCCAGAGCATTCCTTTCGCGGCGAGGGAGCGCTCCATGGACTGCCGGGCGTTGCCGGAACTCCGGCTTGTGTCCTTCGTCTTGTCGGCGGCCGCTTGCGGGACTTGGGTGTGGTTTTGTTTGCTCCACTGGAACACGAGCAGTGACACCAGAAGGGCTGTGGACGGGATGATATAACGGGGGTTTTTCATGGATTTTTGATAGGGGCTTGATCGGAAACCATGAATCCCATGCGAAATGATTTCCGCATGAATTCACGCTGTTTCCAGACTCCGCAAAACTAGTTTCCTCATCCGCTTTGCCAAGGCTATTTGTTACAGGCTATTTGTTAGGGAAATTCGTGTGGACGTGAGGACTCACCGCCGCGGGCGCCGCGCCATCAGCAACCGCAACAGGAAAAGCGGAAGCGCCCCCATGATCAAACCCGCCGCCGCGATTCTCAGCCCGGGAAAAACCCTCGCACTGCCACGCTCCATGCCGCGCAGCGCCTCGGCCACGACCTGCTCCTTTGGCACGTAAAACAGCGCGTGCGCAGGCATGCCCTCCGAACTTCCCTCCCGCCGCGCGATCTCGCCGAACTCCGTTTTCACCGGCCCGGGACACAGCGACATCACACCGATGCCGTGCTCCCGTAGTTCGATGCGCAGCGCCTCGGAAAAACTGCTCACGTAAGCCTTGGTGGCGGCATACACCGCAAAGTCCGGGATCGGCAGCGTGCTCGCGAGCGAAGAAACATTGAGGATACCTCCCCCGCCCCGGCGGATCATATAAGGCGCGGCGAGATGGCTGAGATGCGTGAGCGCCTCGATGTTCACTTTGAGCATCGTCTCAAGGGTCTCCCACTCCGCCGTTGCGAACTCGCCGTATTCTCCCAATCCCGCATTGTTCACGAGCAAGTCGGGCGCGAAGCCTGCCTCTGCCGCCTTGTGCATCGCGGAAAGCCTATCGCCCGCCTTCGCAAGATCCGCCGAGATCACCATGACAGATATGTGCGGAAAATTCCCCCGCAAGCCCTCCGCGATGCGCTCAAGCCTATCCGTCCGCCGCGCGACAAGCACCAGTTTCCCGACACTCCCCGCCAACTGCCTCGCGAACTCCTCGCCCAGCCCCGACGAAGCTCCCGTCACCATCGCGCAATCGAACATTTTTTCCATGCGCCCAGCAAAGCTTCGCCCGGCGCGCGTGCAACCCTTCATTCACGAAAAAAACGCCACCCCGCGGACGGAATGGCGTTTTGGAAAGGGACAGTGAGCTTACTCAGGCTTGCCTTCGGCATTCACCTTGACCACGCGCAGCGGCACGCGGATGAGAACCTCGTCGTCACAGCCGATATCGATCGAGTAGATGCCATCCTCAGGGAAACGCAGTCCTTGCAGGTTCATCACGATGTTGCGGGTGAGGAAAGGAGCACCTTTGGGGAGCTGCACGTCGAACTCCGGCTTGATCGGCATATTGTTCGGATCAAGGGATTCGCCGTCCTCGTTGATGATGTTGATCGAGAGCTTGTGGCGACCCACGTCTTCGTGCGTGAAGCAGAAACGCATCGCCAGCGAGCAGCCGGGATGGATCACCGGCAGCGCGCGGGCGGCGAGGGTGTCGAAGGTTCCGGAAATGACGAGCTTACCGTTATAGTCGGCGGCAAAGTCGCAGAGAGTGGCGATTTGGATATCCATGATGGTTGGTTGGGTATGGTTGGTTACCGGCAAGCTCGGTTGAGCCTGCGGCGGGACTTGTGTAGACGGCCACGCCGCTGCGTAAAGCCCAAACCGACATGGGCAGCGCACGGCGATCAAGCTAGGGGAAATCAAGGTCTGTTAATCCTTTGGAGCAGCTAAAGGCGCAAGGCTGGGTTCATGGATGGAAGAACTTCAACCACGGAGAACACGGAGGTCTTGGTTCGAAAGCTGTAGATATGTCAGGAGAGCCTCTGTGTTCTCCGTGTCCTCTGTGGTAAAATCCCAAAGTAGCCGGTTTTCACTCCCTAGCTTGATCACCCTACCGGCGTCGAATAGCATTTTTCAGCCTGTCGGTTGACTTTTCCGGATACTGCCCCCATAGCGATGCCATGTCCAACGCACTGCAACCAAAACCCCGGGTTTTCGGCCAAAGAGTACGTATCTGCGTCATCGCTTCGAAGTACAACGAAAAGTTCACCGATTCCCTCGTCGATAACGCCATCGAGGAACTCGGCGAAGTGCTCCCGATGTCGCGCATCGATCTAATCCGAGTAGCCGGCGCTTTCGAGATTCCGGTCACGATCGTAAACCTTCTCAAGCGCGACAATTTCAACTGTGTCATCGCCCTTGGCGTGATCATCCGGGGGGATACCCAGCATGCGGATCTCATCGCCTCTTGCGTGACCGATTCCCTCCAGCGCCTCGCCGTTGAGCACTGCATCCCCATCATTCATGAGGTATTGCTGGTGGATGACGAAAAACAAGCTCAGGCACGCTGCATAGGCGACGAAAAAAACCGGGGCCGTGAGGCCGCCCGAGCTGCCGCAAACATCATCGAAGTCTTCGCCGAGATCGAGAAATCGATGCCGTTGGATACAAAGCGAAAATCCAAGTAACGAGATGCCCAGCCGCAGGCAAATCAGAGAATCCGCCATCCAGTTCCTCTACTGCTCCGACCTCGAGGGCGGGGCGGATCCCGCCGCCTTGCGCGGCCCGTTCTGGGACTTCCTCACGGAGACCGACCGCCGCAACCTCCAGATCGCGACCTTCCGAACGGTACACCATCTGGCTCATGGCCGCGAGGAAAGGCTGTCGGATTTCGTCGAGCGCTCGCAACCCGCGCTCGCCCATCTCACCGCCCTGCCGCAGGCCGAGTCCCTCAAGGAACTCCTCACCCGCCTCCTCGCCTTGGAGTCATCATGGAGCCTTGCTTTCACCAAACTCGGCAAGCTCCCGAAAACGGGGGATGACTCGGACGTCGCCGACGAGTTTTCGGACGCCCTCGAAAGCTTTTTCAGAACCGACCGCGACCTCGCATTCCACCGCGACCAGTTCCTGCGCAGCTCCATTGATTTGCCCTCGCTCAAACCCCAGCTCGAGCCCGTCACCGCCTCCGTCCGCCGCCTCCAGCGCATCTCCGACCGCCTCCGCATGGTCGAGCAACCCGAGAATTTCCCCGAACAGGCGGATCTCGCCAAACTCCGCGAATCGAAATCCGAGATCGCCGCACTCCGCACCCGCACCGACGAACTCGTGGATGCCATCCTCGCCGCGAAAGTAGAGATCGACGCGAAGCTCGCCACCATCGTCGAGAACTTCTCCCCCGCCCGCATCGACCCTGTGGATCGCGCGATCCTCCGCCTCGGCACCTACGAGCTGATCCGCACGGAAACCCCGCCCAACGTCGTCATTAACGAAGCCATCGAGCTCGCCAAACGCTTCGGCACCACGGACTCCGGCCGCTTCGTGAACGGCATCCTGGACAAGGTAGCGAAGGGTTAGCCCAGCCTCTTCGAAACCGCGCTCCAATCGACCACGTTCCAGAAGGCCGTGACGTAGTCCGCGCGCTTGTTCTGGTATTTCAGGTAATAGGCGTGCTCCCACACATCCACACCGAGCAGGGGCTTGCCGATGTCCGTCTCGGGCACGAGACCTTTCATCATCGGCGCATCCTGGTTCGGCGTGCTGGTGATCGCGAGCTTTCCATCCTTTTCGATGAGCCACGCCCAACCGGAACCGAAGCGAGTCATCGCAGCGGCGGCGAAGGTTTCTTTCATTTTCTCCACGGAGCCGAAAGCGGTGTTGATCGCGGCGGAGAGATCGTCGGAGGGTTTGCCGGACTTCGCGGCAGGCGCGAGAGATTCCCAGAAAAAAGTATGGTTCCAGTGACCGCCGCCGTTGTTCCGTACGGTCGCCATCAGCTTCGCATCCTTGATCGCGCCGAGATCGCCGAGCAACGCCTCGATGGATTTACCCGTCAGCTCCGAGGAGGACGCAACGGCCGTGTTCAGGTTCGTGATGTAAGCCGCGTGGTGCTTGCCGTGGTGGATGCCCATCGTCACGGCGTCGATATGCGGCTCAAGGGCGTCGAGCGGGTAAGCCAGCTCCGGCAGCGTAAAGCCGCCCGCCTCCTGCGCCTTCGCGGTCTGCGCGGAAACCAAAACACCCCCGGCGGCAAGAACCCCGGCCTTCATGAAATCACGTCGTGCCAACATGCTCCGAACTTTCCCCACCTTCACCGCCAATGCAACCCGCTTCTTCCACCTCCCGATTTGCGCGAAAAAAACCGTTCGACCAAGGCGAAACCTTCGGCCAAGTTTCCCCGAGAAAACCTTAGCCATGCAAAAACGAATCCTCTCCGCGCTCGCCCTGCTTTCCATCCCGCTGCTCGCCCAGCAGGGCAACCGCCCCGGCCACGACAACATGGAACCCGTCGTCCCGAAGGAACTCGTCCCGCCCTCCCCCGTTCTTTCCGTGGAGGACTCCATGAAATCCTTCGAGATCGCCGAGGGCTTCGCCATCGCCCCCTTCGCCGCGGAGCCGATGATCGAGAAACCCGTCGCCCTCGATTACGATCCCGCCGGTCGTCTCTGGGTCTGCGAAATGATCGGCTACATGCTCGATATCGACGGAAAGGAAGAGGACAAGCCCCACGGCCGCATCGTCGTGCTTGAGGACACCGACCAGGACGGCAAGGCCGACAAGCGCACCGTTTTCATGGACAAGGTGCTGCTCCCCCGCGCCCTCTTTGTTTATCCCGACGGCCTGCTTTTCGCCGACCAGGAAGCTCTCCGCTTCGTGAAACGCGACGGCCTCAAGCCCCTCGGCGAGCCGGTCATCGCCGTGAAGGATTACATCCAGGGCGGCAACGTCGAGCACCGCGCCAACGGCCTCGTCCGCGGCCTCAACAACTGGCTCTACAACGCAAAATCCGCCCAGCGCATCCGCCGCAGCGGCGACAAATGGATCGTGGAAAACACCCCCTTCCGCGGCCAGTGGGGCGTCGCCTTCGATAATTTCGGGCGCATTTACACGAACAACAACTCCCAGTTCCTCGTCGGCGAATCGATCGCGCCCAACCTCCTCGAAGGCAACACCAACCTCGACACCAAGACCTCCAGCGCCGTCCGTCTCGGCTCGAACAAACCCTTCCCTATCCGCGTCACCCCCGGCGTGAACCGCGCCTACATCCAAAAATCCAACGGCTACGCCGAGAATACCCTGGATCCGAAAACCTTCAAGCTGCTCACCTGCACCGGCGCGGCCGGACTCACCATCTACCGCGGCACGAATTTCCCATCGGAATGGGTCGGCCAAGGCCTGATCACCGAGCCCTCGATCAACCTCGTGAAAGCGATGAAGGTCACCGAATCGAAAGGCACCCTCGAGGCCGAGCACACCTACAAGGACAAGGAATGGCTCGCGTCCACCGACGAGCGCTTCCGCCCCGTGAACATCTACAACGCCCCCGACGGCTCCGTCCACCTGCTCGACATGCATCACGGCATCATCCAGCACAAAACCTACGTCACCTCCTACCTGCGGAAATATTACACCGAACACGGCCTCGACGGCCCCGGCACGGGTCACGGTCGCATCTACCGCATCACCGCCAAGGGCGGGAAAGTCGAGAAAGTCCCCGATATGGAAACCCTCTCGAACACGGATCTCATGAAATTCCTCATCCACCCGAACGGCTGGCACCGCGATATGGCGCAGCGCGTCCTCAGCACCCGCGAAGCCGATCAGGAAACCATCGATCTCCTGCACCAGGTCGTCTCCATGAAAAGCCAGACCCTCGGAGCCATCCACGCCCTCTGGACCCTCGAAGGCATGGGTAAGCTCACCGCCGCCCCCATCGCCGCCGCACTAAAGTCCGGCGACAAAAAGCTCGCCGTCTCCGCTCTCTGGGCCGCCTCCGTTCTTCCGCACCCGGAGCAACTCAAACTGGAGGCAGACCTCATCGCCCTCAAACCCGCCGACAAGGAAACCGCCACCTATCTCGCCCGCGCCCTCGGTCCCATTGCCACCCCCGCCGCCTTCGTGCGACTCAATGAACTCGTAAACACCTCCAAGGACAAGTTCGTCACCGCCGCCGCCTTCTCCGGACTGGATCACCGCGAAGCCGCCTTCAAGGCCGCCATCGGCGACAAGCCCCTCGACAAAACCCTCGCCGCATGGATCACGAAAGCCGGTCAGAAGAAGAAAGGCTCGTCCGGCTCTACCCTCAAGGGCGAAGCGCGCGCCTCCTTCGAGCGCGGCAAAGCCCTCTATCACGGTGAGGCCGCCTGCTTCGGCTGCCATGCGCCGGACGGTGGCGGGATGGTCGGCCTCGCGCCCCCGCTCGACGGCTCCGAGTGGGTCACCGGCAAGCCCGAACTCATGGCAAAAGTCCTCCTCCACGGCATGACCGGCCCCATTACCGTAAAAGGCGTGAATTACGAAACCCCCGCCGGAATGCCCGCCCTCGCCGGGAACCCCATATTCACGGACGATAAGATCGCTGACATCATGACCTACGTCCGCAACGAATGGTCGAACAAGGCCGCCCCCGTGAAACCCGCCCTCGTGAAAAAGCTCCGCGCGGAAACCTCCTCCCAGCTCGGCCGACCCTACACCGAGAAGGATCTGCGCTAACTGTTAAATCCCAAATTGACACCGTCCGTGATTACCAAATTGTGACCGGGTGATTTTCGCGGGATGGCCGGGCTGATGTCGTGTTTTCATTCCATTGTG
>JAYTOE010000035.1:0-7157 GCA_043747935.1 Akkermansiaceae bacterium | reverse complement strand
CGGAGCCAGGAATCGGGATTGCCTCATGCCCCAAATCCTATGCCCCACACATCAAATAGCGAGATTTTTCTGAGATAAGGTGCGTCCCTTTCTCGCGATGTTCGGGGGAGTTGATGATTTTTTAGCATCGCCACCGCTCGCAGCGGTTTTTAGTTTCCCCGGCATGATCAGTGTTGAGGTTGTCGGGACGGTGAAATCGCAGTGGGGAGAGGGGGCGGCTTGGTGGAAAGGTTTTCTGTACTACGTGGACATCGAGGGGCACTGCGTGCGCCGCTACAATCCGGAGACGGGGGAGGATTCTTCGTGGGATGTCGGTCAGCGGGTGGGGACGGTGGTGCCGCGCGAGGGGGGCGGGCTGGTGTTCGCGGGGGACGACGGGATCTTTTTCCTCGATGAGGCGAGCGGCGACATCGCGGCCATCGCCGATCCGGAGCAGGACAAGGCGGACAACCGTTTCAACGACGGCAAGTGCTCGCCGGACGGGCGTTTTTTCGCGGGGACGATCAGCCTCATGAAAAAAACCGGCGATGCGAAGCTCTACCGCCTCGATCCCGACCTGACTCTGCACGTGGCCTATGAGCCTGTGACGAACTCGAACGGCATCGTGTGGTCAGCGGATGGGAAAACGGTCTATTACATCGATACCCCGCGCAAGGAGTTACTGGCCTTCGATTACGTCGACGGGCTACTTTCCAACGAGCGTTCCGTGGTTTCCACCGCGCATCACGCTACCTCGCCGGACGGGATGACCATCGACGCGGAGGGCAACCTGTGGGTCGCGTTCTGCCACGGGGCGTGCGTTATCTGCTTCGATCCACGGAGCGGGAAGGAGCTGCGAAAAATCGATCTGCCCTGCCTTGAGACGACCTCCTGCGCCTTCGGCGGTGCGGGCTTGGATGATCTTTACGTGACCACCGGCATCCACAAGACCGTGGAGGAAGAGCACGCGGGGCGGTTATTGCGTATCCGTGGGCTGGGGGTGAAAGGTGTGGCATCGAACGCATTTGCGGGATGAGAGTGATTCTTGCATCGGGTTCGCCTAGGCGCAGTGAGCTGCTGGCGGCGGCGGGGCTTTCCTTTGAGGTGATCCCATCGCCCGCCGGGGAAATTCATGACGCATCTCTCGGCATGGAAGGGCTGTGCGAGGAGAACGCGCGGCTCAAAGCGGCGGCGGTGGCGGCGCATCATCCGGAGGTCGTGGTGATCGGAGCGGACACTCTGGTTTTTCTAGATGGCCAGCCGCTGGGGAAACCCAAGGATATGGCGGATGCGGCTCGAATGCTGCGGAGCCTTTCCGGATTTGTTCACGATGTCTGCACCGGCGTCTGTATTTGCGAGCCCGGCGGAAAGGTGAGGACGCTTCACGCAGTGACGGAAGTGGTTTTCCGAACGCTGGATGAGGCAACGATTTCTGAATATCTGGCCAAGACCAGTCCTCTCGACAAGGCCGGGGCATATGGCATCCAGGATCACGGGGACATGATTGTGGAGAGAATCGTGGGCTCCTATGAAAACGTAATGGGGCTGCCGGTGGAGGATGTGTTGGACGCATTGGCGGAAATCGGGTTGCTCATACCGCGCGGATAGGCGAACAATCAGCCCATGTCTCTTCCACGGCGATACCCGCTGATCTTCAATCCTCGCGCACGCAGCGAGAAGGGCGGGAAGACGCGGCAATTTCTCATGCAGCACGCGAACCGCTTCGCGCTCTATGCGACGAACAGCGGCGCGGAGGCGGTGGAGCTGGCGCGGAAATTCGCAGACGAAGGCGAGCCGGTGGTGATCGCGGCAGGCGGCGATGGCACGCTCAACGCCGTGGTGTCCGGCCTCGCTGGAAGCCAAACCGCACTGGGCGTGATACCCGCCGGGACGATGAACGTTTTCGCCCGCGAGCTCGGCATCGATCCGAACAGTTTGCCCAAGGCTCTGGATGTCATCGAAAAAGGTCTGATCCGCGAGATCGATCTCTTCACCGCAAACGGCTCGCCCTTCGTGCAAATGGCGGGCGTGGGCTTCGATGCAAAGGTGATCGAGGAGACGAAATGGGAGAGCAAAAAGATGCTCGGGCCGCTCGCGTATTTGCTCTCCGCCGTGAAAGTGCTTGGGGGGAAACCTCCAGAACTGGAGATCGTTACCTTGGAGGGTCGCCGCGAAACCGGTGTGGCGGTGCTGTGTGGGAACGGCTCGCTCTATGGCGGGCAATTCCGGCTTTTCCGCAACGCCGACAACCTCGACTCCAAGCTCGACGTGATCGTTTTCAAGGAGGCCGGATACCGCTTTGTGCTCGATTCGCTGCACGGGATCGCACTGGGTGGGATCGACCTCGCTTCCTCCACTTCCTATTTCCAATCCGAGGGCATCACCGTGACTTGCGAACGCGAGGTGCCGGTGCAGATCGACGGCGAGCTACTGGGTCGCTTCAAGGAAATCGAATTCCACGAAATTTCCACCCGGCTCCGTGTGCTCGCTCCCGAGACACCGTGCGCCACTCCTTTCACCGACGCCGTGAAATCCATGCTCCAATGGCCGCCGAAGCCTCAACCCGCGGTTTTCGCCAAGACACCTTGAACGCGAAAAAGAAATCGACCCTGTTCACCTGGATCAAGCGGCTGTTCTTCCTCGGCCTGCTGCTGTTCATCATCGGCGTGGGGCTGATCATCTACGCGAACGTGACGGCGGTGTGGGCTTCGCGCGGGAAACTTTTCGACGATGTGAACGCCCTGCCGCCCGCCAAGGTCGGCCTCGTCCTCGGCACCAGCGACCGCTCCCAGGGCCGCGAGAACCGCTATTTCCGCTACCGCATCGACGCGGCGGTGAAGGTCTGGAAAGCGGGTAAGGTCGAGACGCTCATCGTCTCCGGCGACAATCGCAGCAAGTATTACAACGAGCCGCAGAAAATGAAGGACGCGCTGATCGAGGAAGGCGTGCCCGCCGCGCGCATCGTCTGCGATTACGCTGGGTTGCGGACTCTCGATTCCGTGGTGCGGGCGAAGATGATTTTCGGTGCGGACAACATCCTCGTCATCAGCCAGCGCTTCCAGAACGAGCGTGCCATCTACATCGCGCAGGCGAACAACATGGCGGCATACGGCTACAACGCCGAGGACGTGGAGTTGCAGGCCGGTTTCAAGACCAAGATCCGCGAGGTCGGCGCGCGTGTGAAGATGTGGCTCGACGTGAACTTCCTCGACACCGCCCCGGCACACCTCGGCGAAAAGGTCGAGCTACCCGGCGAGCCTCAATCCGGAGGGTCGTAGCGCGCGATCGGCGAGTTCGCCTTTTCGGAAACCGCGAAGATCGAAACGCCGTCCCGCGAGAAGGCCACCGCCTCAGCCTGGGCGAGCCGGTGTGAGCCGAGCGATTCCGGATTTTTCGCGAATGCGTCCGCCCATGTCTCCTCCGCGGCTCGCCGGAAAAGGAACACGCCATGGTAGGTGACGACGGCGGCCATCCGGTTGTCCGAGGAGATGTCCAGGCCGGTCGGCTGGTTCGCGAAAGGAACGGAAACGATACCGGGAGCCTTGGTTTGGGTGGTGCCGATCTTGCGTGCGATGGCGTTTTTCGAGAGCTGAAGCGGGAGTTCATAAACGCCCGGCGGGTCGGTGCGCTTGCTGACGAGGATGACCTTCGCGTTTTCCACATCCACCGCGACCGACTCGCAGTCGCTCGGGCCGTCGTTGTAAGTGAAGTCGATCTGCCACGCGATGGGGATCGTTCCCGAAAGGGTTTCGCCCTCGGCAGGCAGTGTCGGCTCGCGGACGATGTAGAGGGTGCAGGATTCCCGGGTAGAGCCGTTGTCGCCGGTGTCTGCGATGAGGAGGTGGGGCTTGCCATCCACAGTGAAGGCCGCGAGATCCTCCCAGTCGGTGTTCGTCGCGCCCTCGATTTTCACCGCTCCGCGCGGTGTGCCATCGGTGCCAGCGAGGTGGATTTCCGGAGTGCCGCCGCTGTCGTTGATCATCCAGAGTCGATCATCGGCGGAAGGCGAGGCGGCCAATCCCGAGGCCTCGGTCACGGCGGGCGAACCGAGCTTCGCATCACTTGGCTTGAGCACGAAGATCGGCTCTGCTGCGAGAGTGGCGGTGGCTAGGAGGGAAATGGCGAAGCGGCGCATGGTGATCCCGGACAAGCTGGCCGCAGGACGCGGGATTGCCAGAAATTTTCCTCGTCTTGGCCTTGCGGAAAAGGGGGCTTGGGGCTTGGATGGCCGCACTGCGAGTCAATAAACCCAGATCCATTCCAACTATGTCCGATTTCCTCACCGTCCCCCGCGAAGCCCACGACGCGCTTGTCATCGCCGCCTATCAATCGCGCGGCTACACGCTGGAGGAGGCCACGCTCGGCACGAAACTCGCGGGCGAGGCCGCGCGGCACGGCATCCGCACCCACCACGCCCTCAAAGCCTTGCACCTAGATCATCTTTTCGGCTCAGCGATCGGCGGCTGTGTGCCCGGCGCGGAGATCGAGGTGCTGCCTTCCCGTTTCCCCGCCTCGGAGATCTGGAACGCGAACAAGAAACTCGGCCAGGCCGTCGCCTACCGCGCCATCGACCGCGCCATCGAGCTCGCGGACCAATACGGCATCGCCCAGATCGCCGTGGACAACGCTTTCCACTACCTCTGGGGCGGCGGCTATGTGATGGAGGCCGCCGAGCGCGGCTACTTCGCCTACACGAACTGCACCTCCACACTCGCGGAGGTCGTTCCTTTCGGAGGAAAATTCCCGACCCTCGGCACCAACCCGCACTCGTGGGGCATCCCCTCGCAGGAGGCGAACGGCTTCCCGATCGTGATGGACTGGGCCACCGCCACCGTCGCGATGGGTCGCGTCCAGGCTCTGAAACGCGAAGGCAAACAGCTCCCTCCCGGCGCCGCTGTCGATAAGAACGGCCAGCCCACGACCGACCCGAACGAGGTCAGCGCGCTACTCCCCTTCGGCGGCCACAAAGGCTACGGCATGTGCCTGCTCAACGAAATCTTCGGCGGCCTCATCGGCGGATCCATCCCCACGATTCGCGGACGTGAAAATGCGGATCAAACGGAGAAATCCACCATGGTGTTCTATTTCCACGTCATCCATCCCGATGCGATCTCCGGCGGACATTTCGCGAAAGGCCGTAGTCAGATCCAGAACCTTAAAGCCGTCCTCGACGACATCCTCGGCCACGGCAACGACAACGCCCTGCTCCCCGGCCAGATCGAAGCGAACGCCCGCAAGGCCTCCGATGCGGCGGGCGGACTCCATTTCACCCCCGCCGAGATCGCCGAGTTCAACGAACTCGCCCGCGAAATAGGTGCGGCGGAGTTGGGGGCTAAATGAGGAACCGTGGCTGGGACTTGCAGTCTCAGTCCGTCGTGGGGATATCCTGTCCCCACTCATTCACAGCCGCAGATTCGGATGAATATCCCCCTCAAGGGTGTCGATTTTCCCTGCGAAAAATCTCAGCAATCCCGCGAAGCCGATCATGGCCGCGTTGTCGGTGCATACACCCGGCTCCGCCACTGCGAGTTCGATGCCTTCTTTCCGGCATCGTGCGGAAAACGCCTCGCGTACCGCACGGTTCAGGCTTACCCCGCCGGAAAGACCGATGATATCCGCACCTGTCTGCTTCGCCGCGCGGATCGTCTTTTCTAACAGAACTTCGACCACCGCCGTCTGAAACGAAGCGGCGATGTCCGCGATTTTGGCGTCTGGATTTTTCTGGAGCGTGTAGAGAACTGCCGTCTTCAGACCCGAGAAAGAAAAATCCAGCTCGCCCGCCTGCATCATGGAGCGTGGAAAATCGTAGGCGGTTGGATTGCCATTTTTCGCCGCTTTTTCAATCTCCGGGCCGCCGGGGTAGGGGAGTCCTAGCATTTTTCCCACCTTATCAAAAGCCTCGCCCGCCGCGTCGTCGCGGGTGGTGCCCATCTGTTGGTAATCGCCTGCCGCGCGGACATTCATCAGCAGCGTATGGCCGCCGGAAATAATTAGGCCGATGTGTGGAGGCACCGCCGTCCTATCCATGAAAGGGGAGAGCAGATGCCCCTCCATATGGTTCACGCCGACAAACGGTTTTCCTGAAACGCAGGCCATCGCCTTCGCCGCCGTGCTGCCGACGAGTAGCGAGGATGCCAGCCCCGGCCCCATCGTCGCGCCGAACACATCCACGTTCCCCATCCCGATCCCCGCCGTGTCGAGCGCCTGCCCGACGAGCGCGTTTAGGCAAAGCGAGTGGCTTCTTGACGCCACCTCCGGCACCACCCCGCCATGTTCGCGGTGCTCCTCGATCTGCGACGCCACCTCGCCGGCCAGAACCTCCGCCGCCCCGCCGGGCTCCCCGCGCAGGATCGCTACCGCCGTCTCATCACAGGAACTCTCGATCGCCAGGAAAACCGCCACGCGCGGATGATCCACGCCCGATGCTCTTTCGGCAATAGGAGAGTAGCCTCAGGCAGCCTGTCTTCTCCAACACGGCTGCTACCTACTTTCTTTCCGCACTACAGTGCAGCGCTTGGGACGATGAAAACTCAGAATGAAACCATGAACCATAATGAAAGCGGCCCGACTCTGGAGAGCCGGGCCGCAAACTTGGAAGGTGTCTCCCAAGATTGGGGAGACGAAGCATAAGTAGGATCAATCTTCCTCTTCGTCGTTGGTGTCGTCGTCGTCCAGATCGTCCGTGTCGTCGTTGTCGTCATCGTTGTCATCGTCGTCGCCGATGCTGTCGCCATCGGTATCGTCGTCGTCGTCGTTTGCGACGCCGTCTCCATCGGTGTCGTCATCGGTGTTGCCACTGTTGCCGTGTCCGTCTCCGTCGATGTCGTCTTCGTTGGAATCGTCATCAGCTAAGCCGTCGCCGTCGATATCGGTTTCGTTCAGGTCGTCATCAGATAAGCCGTCGCCGTCGATATCGTCTTCGTGCGTGTCGTCGTCCAATCGGCCGTCGCCGTCGATGTCAGTTTCGTCGCTGCTGTCGTCATCGCGGTCGTCGCCGTCGATGTCAGCTTCGCTGCTGTCGTCGTCGTCGCGGTTGTCGGCATCGATGTCGGTCTCGCCGATTGAATCATCCTCGAGGCCGTCGTCGTCAATGTCGGTTTCGGCAGGACTATCATCGTCGAGGTAATCGCCGATGTATGTGCCGGCGTGGGGGCCGCTAAGAGCGATGCCTCCGTCGA
>JAYTOE010000034.1:0-18145 GCA_043747935.1 Akkermansiaceae bacterium | reverse complement strand
ACGGCAAATCCGCTTCATCACACCGACATCGTTCATGCGGTCGCATCCATACCGAAAACTTTCATGTTGGGAATCAGGGAAAAGCACTACGAGGCGGGCTGGGTGTTTGGGTGTTCAGTTTGATGTAGGTGATCTTTCTCCGTTCAATGCCAGAATAAGGAAGCGTGAAAGTCGGCAACAAAGGGCGAATGATGCGAGTAGCCCTGCAAACCGCACGCAGCTCTGATTCTGGAAAAGGAGGTTCGTAACCGAGAAGCTGTGTGGATTTCAATTTTCAAAATGGGTTGGCATTGCCAAAGCCATTGGTTGGCGCGTGGGTTCATTTTGTCCGCCCTGCGGCATGGAGGGGTGGATCAGAATCCGCCCCAGCCCATGAAGTGACGATGAAATGAGCGAAGGCGCGAACCATCGACCTCCCATGGTCATCGGCGGATTCCGATCCGCCGCCCCACGCCACTCAATCGTCCAGGAATTTCCCGGGGTTGAGGATGTTGTGGGGGTCGAGCGTCCTTTTCAGCGAACGATGCACGGCGAAGGAAACCTCTCCGAGTGCCTCCTTGATCCAGGGTTTCTTGGCGAGCCCGACGCCATGCTCACCGGTGATCGCTCCACCGCGTGAGAGAACCCATGCGAAGAGAATTTCCAGCGTCGCATCGGCGCGCGCCTTGGTTTCCGGATCTTCATAATTACCCACCATGAGGTTCGCATGGATGTTGCCGTCACCCGCATGACCGAAGCATGCGATGGGTATGCCCGTCTCACCTTGCAACATGCTGGTGAACTCCACGAGCTCCACCAGTTTACTGCGGGGCACCACGATGTCTTCGTTGAGTTTGGTCAGGCCGGTATCCCGCAGTGCGTAGGAAAATCCGCGCCGCATCTGCCAGATCGCCTCGCACTCCTCCTCGTTGAGCGCCACCCGGATCTCCCCCGCCCCGGAGGCGACGAGGAGAGAGTGCAGCTCTTCCAATTCGGAGCGCACCGCCGCAGGCCGCCCGTCGATCTCGACGATCAGGTGACCGTCGCCGGGAGGAAAAAAATCGGCTCCATGCATTTTCCGGGAGGCCTCGAGCGTGAAGGCATCGGTGATCTCCAAGGCGGAGGGCAAATGCCCGGCTTGGAGGATGGTATGCACCGTCCGCGCCGCGCCCGCGAAATCCGGAAACACGGCGGCGAGCATCCCGCGGGCCGGGGGCTTGGGAATGATGCGCAGGGTGATTTCCGTGACGACGCCCAACATCCCTTCCGAGCCCACGAAGAGACCGATCAAATCAAACCCGGTCTTATTCTTGAGCGTCCGCCCGCCGCAGCGCATCACCCGGCCGTTGCTAAGGACGACTTCCAATCCGATGACATAATTGCGCGTCACACCGTACTTTAGGCAGCGCGGGCCGCCGGCGTTGGTGGCGATGTTTCCGCCGATCGAACATTCCTTGAGCGACGCCGGATCGGGCGGATAGTCCCAACCCAGGGCACGAACGGCTTTCTGCAAATCCCCCGTGATCACGCCCGGCTGCGTGACCGCCACGCCGTCCTTCGGGTTGATCGCGAGGATCGAATTCATCCGCGCCATGGAGAGGACGATTCCGCCGTTCACAGGGACACACCCGCCCACATAGCCGATGCCCGCTCCGCGCGTCGTAACCGGAACCCGCTTCCGGTGCGCAAAAGCCAGCAGTTTCGATACATCCTCCGTACTCTCCGCAAAGACCACCACCTCAGGCATGTGGTTGGCATACCATTTATCCTTCGAGTGCTCCTCCCTCACGTCATCCGCCACGCTAAGCTTGTCCTCGCCGAAAATGGCGGTGAGGGCTTCTAACAGGGGCACCTCCGGCTCATGAATTTTCGCCGGGCTCTCATCGGCCTTGTGGTCATCCTCATCATCCTCCCCGTCCACAAGACACTCCAAGCGTGGCACGCTATCATCAGGCGTTTGATCAAGCTCATCCCAAAGCCCGTCGTTTTGTCTGGGTTCAAGCCGTGTCTTCGCTTCAAAAACCCTGATTTTCTTGGGCGGCAGTTTCATCGTCGCAGACACTCTTTTCCGCAGACAGCCCGAGGTCAACCCTGCCTTGTTCCTAAGATGCTCCCGCGCCACCTAAAAACCGTCTAACGAACATGTCGGCGGTGGGGAAAGCCCGCGATGAAATCCAACGGAAACCGGAATGATGGCGCGCTCAGCGAAACCCGGCCCCCCTCCGGAGGACGATTTACCCGCTCAGGAATAATACGGGCGCAACATGAGGTAACAAATCGGGCCAGTGACGGCGACGTAGAGCCAAATCGGGAAGACCCAGCGGGCCATCCTGCGGTGTTTCTCGAAGCGGTTCGTACAGGCGTTGATGAAGGTGAGCAGGATCAGCGGCAGGCTGACGGCGGCGAGCACGATGTGCGTGATGAGCAGGAAAAAATATGCGGCGCGCATGGTGCCCTCGCCGCCGTAGCGGGTCTCTACAGTGGTGAAATGATAAGCCACGTAGCAGAGGAGAAACAGGGTAGAGAGAGCCATCGCGGCGAAGATAAAATTGCGGTGCGCGGCGATTTTCCCCTGCTTCACGGCAATGATCGCACCGATCAGGCAAAAGGAGACCAAGGTGTTGATGACGGCGTGGACGGGCGGCAGGAAAGACATCGACCAACCATCGGGGAGAGGGATCTTGTAGGGGCTGCGCATCAGGCCGACCAGCACCAGAACCAGCGCGGTTACAACCCAGGCAGCGATGCCGAGTTTCCTGGCACGCTCATGATCCGGAGTCTTCAATAGCCACTCTTTTCTCTCCTCGCTCGGTGTCATCAGTGTAGGTAAATTCAGGGTTCTGCTTTTTTATCAAGCTCTTCGCGAATGCGCTCCATCATCGCGGCCTTCACCGACTTGTAGCCTTCCGGCGTGCCCAGTTCGGAACGCTGGAACGCGAGATCCCATTTCCCGAAGGTGCTGAAATCACGACTCACGGCAAGCAGGCCCATATCGTGCTCGAAGCGTCCGTTCGCCTCGATCTGCGCTGGATCGCTGCGCTCGCGGACTCCTAGGAATTTCAGAGTCTTCTCCAGATACTCGTGGGTGGCCTTCTCGTCGCCGGCGTTGAGGAACCACCAGTTTTTCGAATCCGCACCGAGCGCTTCGGCATAAGCCTTGAGCTTCTCCACGTCGTCCTGCTTCGGATCGACGCTGATGCAGACGATATGGAAATCGGGGTGATCCTTGAACTTGTCGTAGATCTCCCGCAGTTCCTTGCCGTTGCGGACGGCGCAATGCGGGCACACCGCGAAGAACTCCGCCACCACCCAGACTTTCCCGCGCAGGTCGGAGAGCTTCACGCTTTCCCCCGCCTGATTCGTGGCGACGAGATCCTTCCCGATCGGATACCATTCCTCCTGCCGCTGCTGGCCGACGTTCACGAAGGCGTCGGTCTCCGTGCCTTTCGTTTTCAGCCCGGGCAGGATGACTAAATTCACCAGCGCGAGGATCGCGGCGCAGACGAGCGCGACGCCGGAGTAGAAGAGGATGAGTGTCGTTTTCTTTGTCATGGTTACTAGGTGTTGCGGGATGCCTTGGCCTTTAGAATAAGCAGGATGAAAAACAGCGCGAAGCCGATCCCTACGGTGACGAGGAGCACGGGGCTTTTCCTTTCCTTCATCTCACCATTTTCGGCCAGCAAGGTCGCTACAGTTTCGCCAAGCAGCACCTCCATCTGCTGCACATTGTTGAAATCCGTGCCGGTGATGAGACCTTTTTCATCCCACTCGACCGCCTGCCGGAAATCGAAGGCCACCACTTGGTTGGAGGACACCACATCGGGCTTGCCGACTCTCACCTTGGTCACCACCGCCCGCCGGACGTGGCGGTTGCGGTCGATCAGCACGAGCGAGCCGTCGTAATCCCATTTCCCCTCTTTCTCATGCGGCAGCAGGTTCGCCTTAAACTCATTCTTGATAAATTTGTGCAGGGTCTCTTTCTCGTTGGAGCCGACCACCCATTGCGGCAGCTCCGCGCCGAGATCGGCGGCGACCGCTTTAAGCTGCGCAGGTAAGGCTTCCGCCGGCCCCGGATCGAGCACCAAAGTCACCAGCACCAAATCCTCGTTCCCGGCGTATTCCGCGGCCAATCGCTTCATCACCTCCAGGGACAAGCCATCGGGCTGCGCCTGCGGCAGGCTTTGCACCACCAGCACCTTGCCCTTTAAGGAAATCAGATCCGTCACTTTCCCATCCTGCCTCATGAAAGTCAGATCCTTCGTCTGGGAAATCTGGGTCACAAAGCTGGGGCGGTCGTCCTTCGTCGCTTCCTTCGTCCGTTTTTCGTATGCCTTGAGAATCACAAAACCGCCCACGAACATGATCGCGACAAGGATCCACGCGGTGCGGCGAAGTTTTTTCGGGTCGGGGACAACGGGTTCGAGAGGGTAGGCAGGCATCGTTTTCGGCGGAAACTTAGCGGGGAGCCGGGTCTTGTCCACAGCGGACAGGGGGAAAATCCGATGGCGGCAAGTCAGCGCTAGCCAAGCAGGAAAACATTTCTCATCTTCCCGGCGAAATGAATTTCACCGGCATACACACCGCCTTGATCACACCGTTCCGCGATGGAGAAATCGATGTTCCCGCCTTTGAGTCGCTCATCGAGCGGCAGATCGCGGGCGGCGTGGACGGCATCGTCCCCGTCGGCACCACGGGGGAGTCCCCGACGCTCGACACCGAGGAACACATCGAGGTGATCCGCCTCGCGATCCAATTCGCGGCCGGGCGGGTCAAGGTCATCGCGGGCACCGGAGCAAACGCCACGGCGGAGGCTATCTCGCTGACCAAAGCGGCGGAAGCACTCGGGGCTGACGGCTCGCTGCAGGTCTGCCCCTACTATAACAAGCCCTCCCAGCAGGGGCTTTACCTGCATTTCAAGGCCATCGCGGACGCCACATCGCTGCCCGTCATGCTTTACAGCGTGCCCGGAAGATCCTCCATCGAGATCGCCCCGGAAACGGCTGCGCGCCTCGCCGCCGATTGCAAGAACATCACCGCGATCAAGGAAGCGGGCGGTTCGGTGGATCGCGTCAACCAGCTCGTCCAGGCGCTACCGGACGGCTTCGGCATCCTTTGCGGCGATGATCCGCTCACCCTGCCCTTCGTTTCCTGCGGCGCGAACGGCCTCGTCTCCGTAGCCTCGAACCTAATCCCCGGCGTGATGTCGAAACTCGTCGGCCATTGCCTCGTGGGCGAGTTCGCCGAGGCTCTCGCGATGCAAAAGCAATATTACCCGCTCATGCGCGGCCTGATGTCGCTCGACGTGAACCCCGTCCCGATCAAGACCGCCGTTTCCCTCCAAGGCCACTGCTCCGATGAGCTGCGCCTCCCGCTCGCACCCTTGTCGGAAGGCAACCTTGCCGCTCTTCGCGCCCTACTCAAATCCTACAATCTACTCTGATTTCAGCGTTTCAGTTTTCAGCCTTTCAGCATTTACCCCTATGACCCCTAAACTATTCAATCCCGGCCCCGTGGATGTTTCCCCGGAAACCTTCACGGCGATGTCGCACACCATGATCGGCCACCGCGGCTCCGATTTCGAGGCTCTCTACGCGTCCCTCCAGCCGGGTCTCAGAGAAATCTTCGGCACCACGCGTCCGGTGTTCCTTTCCACCTCCTCCGCGTGGGGCGTCATGGAAGGTGCGCTGCGCAACCTCGCCCGGAAAAAAGTGCTCTGCCTCTGCTGCGGCGCGTTCTCGGACAAGTGGATCGATGTCGCGAAAAAATGCGGGCTTGAGGCCGAGGCCATCCAGGTCGAATGGGGCGAGGAGATCGACCCCGAGAGCGTCCGCGCGAAACTTTCCGAAGGAGGTTTCGACACCGTCACCTTCATCCATTCGGAAACCTCCACCGGCGTCCTCAACGACCTCGAAGGCATCTGCGCCGCCGTGAAATCCTTTCCCGACACCATGCTGATCGTGGATACCGTATCCTCGCTCTCCACGGTCGATATCGACATGGACAAGCACGGCATCGATGTCTGCCTCGCCGGTGTCCAGAAGGCGCTCGCCCTGCCGCCTGGCCTTTGCGTTTTCGCCGTTTCCGAGGCCGGGATGGAGCGCGCCAAGACCATCCCGCACCGCGGATACTACTTCGATTTCATCGAGTTCGCGAAAAACGACGCGGCGAACAACACGCCGACCACGCCCGCCATCTCCCTACTTTTCGGCCTGCAATACATCCTCGGAGAAATCGCCAAGGAAGGCTTCGCCGCCCGCAAGGCACGCCACGCGAAGACCAACGCGATGATCCGCGAGTGGGGCGCGAAACACGGCTTCCCCCTCTTCGCTCCGGAAGGCCGCCGCTCCTTTGCGCTGACCTGCTTCGCCACCCCGGAAACACTCGATCTATCCGCCTTCATCAAGGCTCTGAAGACGAAGCACAATTTCCTGATCAACGGCGGCTACGGCAAGATCAAGGGCACCACTTTCCGCATCTCGAACATGGGCAACGAAACCGAAGCAACGATGCAGGAACTCATCGACGCGATGGACGATGTCTTGGCGGCGATGTGATCTCAGAAATACTTTGAGATAGAATCCTTGTCGCTGACAGCCATCAGCGAGAAGGCGTATTTCTCTTTCCGCCAACTGGCCTTGGCCCAGTCGCCGGACTGCTCGATTACAGGGTGCTCGATATCCGGCAATTCTCCGCAGACGTCCGAGCACCGGAAAATGACGAGATGCACGGTGCCTGTTTCCGTATCGAAGCAGATCAGAGAGCCACGTTTGCCATCGATCACAAGTTCGCGGCAGCCCAGACCCCGGACGCCGACAAGACCCGGCGGCAAGTATCCTCCGCCGCATGGCAGACCCTTTTCCCTGAGGTAAGAGAGAAGGTGCGGCATATCCTTTTTCTCCTGATCGAGGCTGAAAAGGGGCGACTCATAGAGCCGGACAAAACCCGCCTGCACCGCCTCGACGCCGATTGTGTCGGCACGGACACCTGCCACCCCGCCATCGGACTCCCCCCCGTCCACCATGACAAAGGCCAAAGCGATGCCTGCCGCAGCGGCGAGCGGTATGCCGAAACGTTTCCAGCCGAAGCTGCCGCGCTCGATCTTTGCCGTATGCTCCATCACTTCCATCACCCTGCCTCGCAGACTTTCAGGAATCCGGATCTCCGCAATGGATGAGATCATCATCGCATCGAGTTTTGAGTCCACGTTCGGGAACCCGCCACCATCCGTGACCATCGCGAGGAACACCTTTTCGCGAAGTTCATCCGGCAATTCCACCCGTGCAAGTGCTTCGGCGAACTCCGCATCGAAGGCGCGCTCGCGCATCAGCCACTCGCCGAGTTCGCGGTCGTTCGTCGCGACGCGCAATGCCTCCGCGAAGTCGACATCATCGGAATCCGCCCCGTCGGGACGAAAACTCCGCAATACGAATTTGGCTCTTTCCTTATCCATTTTTCTTCTGAAACAATTCGGGGTTCACATCCACGAGGTTCCTCGGCCCGCTCGAAGGCTCGGCCACCATCCGCTTCCTGAGCATGTCCTTGCCGCGGGAAAGCCGCGACATTACGGTGCCGATGGGCACGTCGAGAATCTCCGCGATCTCTTTGTAACTATGCTGCTGGAGGTAAAAAAGCGCGAGCGGGGCGCGATACATTTCATCCATCTCAGCAAGTAGTTCTACCGCCCTGTGCCCGTCCATCTGGCGATCGGCTCCATCATCGGGAGAAGATTCCGCCGCCACCCCCTCGTCGAGCGGTTCATCGGAAAAGCGCGCCATTTTTCTGCGCTGTCCCAGAAACTCGCGGTGCAGGGTGGTGAACAGCCAAGTCTTCGCCTTGCTGCGATCCTTGAGCTGAGCGTTCTTCTCCGCCCAGATGCAAAATGTCTCCTGAACCAGATCGGCGGCGCGCTCGGGACAACGGGTCAGGGAATACCCGAACCGGTAAAGAGGCTGATAGTGGGCATCCACCAATTCCGCAAACTCACTCATATACTGAAACTAGGAGCATTTTCCCCGCCTCGCTATTCCGAATAATGCGTAGGGACTGAAAAAACATCCTCTCGCCCTGCGTAGCTGATCGGTTAGCATCCACAAGTAATATGAACGGAAAACCCCTTCTGGCCGCATTTTTCACCGCCTTTCTCACCGGCTCCGTCTGCGCGGAATTCCGTTTCGAGGAAAAAGACGACACCCATTCCCTCTACGACGGCGACAAGCTGATCTCCGCCTACCGCACCGACTACCGAGTCCCTTACCTCTATCCGCTCACCTCTCCCTCCGGCGCGAACATCTGCCGCCATTGGCCGATGGAGGAGGACGCTCCGACCGAGGAAAAAGACCACCCCCACCACCGCGGACTCTGGCTCTCGCACGGGGATGTGAACGGCTTCGATTTCTGGGCAGGGATGGTCGGGAAAAAGGATGCGGTGATTCGCACGGACCATGTCGCCACCGAGTTGACGGATACCGAAGCCACCATCGCCGCCACCCTCACCTGGCTCGGCGAAGGCAAGGAACTCCTCCGAGAGAAGCGCTACCACACCTTCTCCCGCCCCAATCCCAAAACCCTGGTTATCGACATCCACTCCACCCTCACCGCTGTCGCGGACAAGGTCACCTTCGGCGACACCAAGGAAGGGACTTTCGCGATCCGCACCGACCGCACCCTCCGCGTTGTGGGCAAGGAAGCCAAGGCCACCCTCACCAACTCCAACGGCGAGACGAACGCCGCCGCCTGGGGCAAGCGCGCGAAATGGGCCGCCTACTCCGGGCCCGACGAACTGGGCAAACCCGTGGTTATAGCGATCATCGACAGTGCGAAGTCTTTCCGCCACCCCACCCATTGGCACGCCCGCGACTACGGACTGCTCGCTGCGAATCCCTTCGGCATCCATGATTTCGAGAAAAAGAAGGACAAAACCCTCGGTAACCATGTCCTAAACAAGGACGAGGTAATGTTCCTGATCTACAGAGTCGTCATTCACGAAGGCACCCTTGAATCCGCCAAACTCGACGGCATCCCGCCATCGAAGCAAAATGGTTTTTTCAAAGTTCCCTAACCCAACCAAAAAAATGAACCGCCGCCACTTCCTGTCAACCACTTCCCTCGCAGGAGCCTTCGCCCTCACCCCGTCTTTTTCCCGCGCCGCCTCGGCCAACGGCAATCTCCGGGTCTGCCTGATCGGCTTCAACGGCCGCGGCAAGAGCCTTGCCGGTGAACTCCTCGGCTGCAAGGGAGCGAAACTCGTCGCGCTTTGCGATGTCGATACCGCCGTCCTCGATTCCTACGCAGCCGAAGTCGACAAGAAAGGCATTAAGGTCGCGAAGTTCAGAGACTACCGCAAGGCCTGCGAGTCGAAGGATATCGACGCGGTCATCATCGCTACCCCGAACCACCTCCATACGCTCATTGCCACCACCGCCGCCGCGAACGGCAAGCACTCCTACGTGGAAAAACCCGTTTCCCACAACGTCTGGGAAGGCCGCCAGCTAGCCAACGCCGGCCGGAACCACAATATAATCATCCAGCACGGCTTCCAGCGCCGCTCGGAAACTTCATGGCACGAGGCTTACGATTTCGTGCAATCCGGCGAGATCGGCAAGGTCACGATCGCACGAGGTTTCTGCTACAAGCCACGCCCTTCCATCGGAAAGCTCGCGAGACCCATCGATCCACCAGCGACGGTGGACTACGATCTCTGGTGCGGCCCGCGCGAGATGGAGCCCGTCCGCCGCGAGAAGTTCCACTATGACTGGCATTGGCAGTTCCCTTATGGAAACGGCGATTTCGGCAACCAGGCACCCCACCAGCTCGATGTCTGCCGCTGGTTTCTGGGCGATCCCGAGCTGCCCGCCTCCGTGCTCTCGATCGGCGCGCGCCTCGGCTACGTCGATGACGGCGAGTGGGCGAACACCCAGCTCTGCTACTTTGATTACCCCGTGCCCATCGTCTTCGAGGTGCGTGGACTCAAGACTGAAGGTTACAAGGGAGTCCCCCTCGGCAACATCATCGAGTGCGAAGGCGGCTACATTTCCGGCGGCCACGGCCCCCAGTGCGCCGCTTATGACAAGGACGGCAAGGAACTACGCAAATTCAAGGATAAGAAATCCCACATGCAGACGTTTGTGGACTCGTGCCATTCGAGGAAAGTGGAAAAATCGCACACCGCGGAAAGCGGCCACCTTTCCTCCGCCCTCGCCCACATAGGCAACATCTCCTGGAAGCTCGGCGCACCCACCGCCCCCGATGCGATCCGCACCGCCCTCAAGGACGCGAACACCACGGACGCCTTCGAGCGCATGCTCACCCATCTCGCTGACAACAAGGTCGATGCCACCAAGGACATGCTCGCCCTCGGCAAGCACCTCACCTTCGACGCGAAGACCGAGCAATTCACCGGCGAGTTCGCCCGCCTCGCCAACCCGCACCTCAAGGACACCTACCGCAAAGGCTTCGAGCTGCCGGTCTGATCTTCCCGAAAGACAGTCTTTTGGGGTCAGGTTCTCTTTTGGGGCCAGGTTCTTCATCACAACATTTTACCCTGACCGCCTGCGGTGGATGGGGTGAATCCCCGCCCCTCCCTCCTCCCCGCGACCCAAGCGTTCCACAACGGCTCGTGCCATTCAAGTCCTCGCGTTTTAACATCGCCATTGCAAGCTTCCCGGAAAAATACCGAAATCCTTTTGACTACGGGGAATGGCTGAGTAGGGCGGGGACTTGGCTGTTACGCCTCACTGTCCGCATCCATGGATTCCATGATTGTCCGGCGAAGCGCCTCACGCCTTCCCAGCCAACTCCCGCCCCAGAGGCAGGAACGGCTCTCTGAGTGCCTTGCGAAAATCGAACAAGCCCTCGAAATCCTCGGGCTTGTCGGACTCCTGTCTTCCGAAGACCTGCTCCTCGATGAGTTGGAAAACCATGTTGCCCACATCGCGGCATTCCTTCACTCCCCACTCGTCCATCAGCGTAGCGGCCATGGGACCGAACTGCTCAATCGCGAGATCACGAAATCCCTCAAGCAATTCCTTGCCGCTCACATGACGGCCTTTCCCGCCGGTTTGCTCCATCACCCTTTTCAATGTGAAGTCCAGCGACTCCTTGAGAAAAAAGTAGGCTTGTCCGTCGTAGCGTCCCTCGCGGCGGATGATCGATGCGACGGATTCCTCGAACTGGACGGCTTGCATGCGCATGGTTATGCCAAAACGCCCTCGGTATGCCAAGCGCTTTCCCTTCCCGCTTGCGCATGCCGCATGGAAAGCGCATCGTCGCCGCGCACCATGAGAACCGCCGCACTACTTCTAACAACCACCCTTTGCGCCATCGCCGCCCCGACCGATGACTTCATCGCCGCAGCCGCCGCGAAGCATGGAGCTTCCGGAGAAAAGGCTGCACGCTTCCTGGTCGAGCACATGCCCCCTACGGACAAGGAAACGACCACCGCAGCTTTTCTAACAGAAAATCTCGACCTGGCAATGAAGGCGCGTGCCGATTTTCTGTGGACGAAGGATGTGCCCGAGGAAATTTTCCTAAACGACGTCTTGGCTTATGCCGTGTTCGACGAGCCGCGCGATCCGTGGCGCGCGGATTTCATGGCGAAGGCCGCTCCGCTCGTGAAGGACGCGAAGACCGCCTCGGAGGCCGCACAGATCCTCAACCGCGACTTCTTCAAGCTCATCAACACCCACTACCACACCGAGCGGAAACGCACGAACCAATCGCCGAAGGAATCCATCGAGCAAGGCAAGGCCACATGCACCGGCCTCTCCATCATTCTCGTCGATGCCTGCCGCGCCGTCGGCATACCCGCCCGAGCAGTCGGCACGCCGATGTGGTGGAACAAAAGCGGCAACCACACCTGGGTCGAGATCTGGGACAAGGAATGGCAGTTCATGGGCGCGGACGAATACGACGCGAAAGGCCTCAACCACGGATGGTTCATCGATCACGCCTCGAAGGCGCATAACGATGACCCGATGCATGCGATCTACGCCACCTCGTGGAAACGCGATGGCGGGATTTTCCCCATGGTGTGGTCGCCTCAAAGCACATCCGTCGGTGGCGTGAATGTCACCGAAAGCTATGCAGTGAAGACCGCTTCTGTTCCGATCACGATCGGGGTGCGGTTTTTCGAGGGCGAGGATCGGAAAGCGTTAAAAGGCTCGTTGACCACGGAATCGGGTTTCGTCGTGGGAGAGTTTGAAACAAAAGCTGGCACCGCCGATCTCAACGACACCCCCCGCCTCCCCGTCATACCGGGAAATGTTTTCCGCCTGCGATTCAACATCGATGGCAAGGACATGGAGACCGCTCCGTTCAAGGCGGGCGATAAGGACATGTTCGACATCCGCGCCGCCGATCTCTCGCCCGCTCCCGATTTCAGCGATGAGAACGCGCCGCTTTCCGAAAAGGATGCCGCCCGCGCCATCGCCCTCACCTACGAAGCGATGCTCGCCGAACAGAAGGAAGCGCGCGCGGCGGAACTGAAAGCCAAATCTTTCACCATGGGCGACAAGACGATGCGCTGGTTGGAGAAAACCTTCGGCGATGCCCCGGCTGACGGCCGGTCGCTATGGATTTCCATGCACGGCGGCGGCGAGGCTCCGGAGCAGGTCAACACGCAGCAATGGCAGAACCAGATCCGACTCTATCAACCCGCGGAGGGCATCTACATCGCACCCCGCGCCCCCACCGACAAATGGAACATGTGGCATCAGGAGCATATCGATCCGATGTTCGCCCACCTCATCGAGAGCATGGTCGCGCTGCGCGGGGTGAATCCCGACAAGGTCTATCTGATGGGCTACTCGGCGGGCGGCGATGGCGTCTGGCAGGTCGCGCCGCGCATGGCGGATCGCTACGCCGCCGCCGCGATGATGGCAGGCCACCCCAACGAGGCGCAGTTGCTAGGACTCCGCAATCTGCCCTTCGCGATCTTCATGGGCGAGAACGACGCCGCCGTGAACCGCAACAAGGTGGCGGACGAGAAAAGCGCTGAAATCGCCGAACTGCAGAAGGCAGACCCCGACGGATACGTCCACATGTCCCGCATCTACCCCGGCCTCGGGCATTGGATGAATCTCAAGGACGCGGAGGGCGTGCCTTGGATGGCGAAGTTCTCCCGCAACCCATGGCCGCAGAAAATCGTCTGGTTCCAGGATGATGTAACCCACCGGCGCTTTTACTGGCTGCGCCTGCCCGAAGGCACCGCCGCGAAGGATCAGAAAATCATCGCCGAAATCAAGGGACGCACCATCAGCCTGACCGGCGATGTCCCGCCCGGTACAGAGATCCTACTTTCCGACAAGCTGCTCGGCCTCGACGAACCTCTCGAAATTTCCGTGAACGGGAAAGCCCCGTTCACTGTGAAGCCCGTCCGCACGTTGAAATCGATCCGCGCTGCGCTAAAGGAACGACTCGATCCCTCCGCTACGCCGACCGCTCAGATCACTTGCCCCTGAGATCAGAAGTTCCACATCTTGCCCTTCTCCGCGTCGGAGAAAACCTGCGGACTCATGAAGTATGAGTTCGGTGGATTTGGCAGAGCGGAGTCGTCAAGACGCGGCAGCTTCGCACCGATCGTCGAGTCCCACGGCTTGCTGGATGAGACGCTGATCGGCGTGCCGACCTTGATCATGTCGAAAATCTTGCGCGCGGAGTTCAACGGCAGTCGCACGCAACCGTGTGTGCAAGGATAGGGTTTCACAAACCCCCAATGCATCCCGTAAGCAGGGCCGGAGAACGACATCCAATAAGTCATCGGATAACCCGCTCCCGGAGAACTCGCGCGACGGCGGTGGCGAGTCTTGCTCAGGATGCGGAACTCACCCTTCGGCGTCGGACTCGCGCTGGTGCCCACGGTGCAAGGAGTGGCCAGCAAAACTTCGTCCCCTTGCGTCAAATAAACGCGTTGCGCTCCCGTGCTGATGTGGATTTTCACGGAACCGGTCGGCTGTTTGACGGGAGGATCAAAGGAAAACGCGGTGCCGGATGACTTGGACGGCATCGAGCAGGAGCTGAAGGTGATTGCAACCGCAAGGGTCGCGATGACGGAGGATATTTTTAATAAACGGTTCATGGTGATTAATTTCCATCAATCCTCCAGGAATTTGCGGAACAAGCAACACGCAAAGCGTGGGAATTTTGTAACACAGGCTGGCGACCGGGTGTTTGTGGCAGAATCCATTTCATCGCACTCCCTTGGAAATTGTAATTTAAAATCCGATCCCTAGACTCCGCCTCATGCTCGCTTTCTCGACCTGCTGGAACAACAGCCGCCACACGGACGGCGAGGAGATGATCGACGAGATATTAGAGCTGGGCTTTTCAAACATCGAGCTATCACACGGGATGACGGTCGCGAAGATCCCGGGGATTCGGAAAGCCTTCGCGGCGGGCAAGTTCGCATGTTCCGGCGTCCATAATTTTTTCCCCTCCCCCGTCGAGGTGATGATTGATGCGCCCGATGCCTACGAATACACCTCGCACCGCCCCTTCGACCGGAAACGGGCGATGGACATGACCTTAAAATCCCTTGAACTCGCCGCCGAGTTCAAGGCGCGCTACCTCGTCCTGCACATGGGCTCCGCGCCGATGAAATCGGAGAAGTTCACCAAGCCGCTCACGAAAATGGTCGCCGCCGGACAACAGCGCGACTCCACCTACATCAAGGACAAGATCGCTTTCATTAAAAAGCGGGAGAAACTCGCGCCCCTCTATTTCCACCGCGCCATCCAGGCTCTGGAAGAGCTCGCGCCGAAGGCGGAGGAATACGGCGTGAAGCTCGCCGTCGAATCGCGCTCGCGCTTCGAGGACATGCCGAACGAGCGCGAGATGCTGCGTCTGCAGGAACACTTCCGCGATAACCCGTGGATCGGTTACTGGCACGATTTCGGCCACGTGCAGCTCAAGCACAACCTCGGCCTACTTGATCACATCGAGTGGTTGGAAAAGATCGCGCCGCATCTCATCGGCGGCCACGTCCACGATGTGCAATGGCCCGCCCGCGACCACCGCACTCCTTTTACCGGCACCCTCGATTACGCCGCAATCCTCTCCTTTTTCCCGCCCGCCTGCCCCCTCATCTGGGAACTCAGCCCCACCCGCGAGGCCAATGAAATCCGCAACTCCCTGGAGATCTGGAAACGGCGATTCCCGGAGCGGAGTTGACGAGGCGATGTGCCCCATTACCCCAAGCTCCCGGTCTTTTCGTTTGACCCGGCAACGATAACGGCCACCATAAACCCCTATTTGAGACACGTTCTCAATAAAGCCGACTATGCACCGCCCCGTCATCGCCCTACTATTATGCTGTCTCAGCTCCGCGACTGCGGAGCCGGACGTCGCCGCCCTGCGTGAGACGATCTCCGGGATCGTGGACACGCAGACCCTAGAATCCAAGGAACGCACGGACTGGCAGGCACGAAAAGCGGAGTTTGCCGCTCTTCTGGAGCTCCATCGCAAGGAAATCGCGCTTCTCGATGAGGAGTTGGAAAAGGCCGGCCAATCCGCCCCCGGCCATGGTGAATCATCCAATGCGATGAAAGCGGAGATCGAGGCGCTGAAGGAAACCCGCCGCCTCGCGAAAGAAGCCGTCGCCCGCAATGTGCCCCGCGCCATCGCGCTGACGAAGCGTTTCCCCGATCCCCTTCAGAAAGACTGCGAAACCGAGATCGCCACCCTTCGCGCATGGGCCGCCGCCGATGAACCCCGCGAAGCCCTCCAATCCATCCTTTCCGTCCTCGCTAAGGCTCAGCAGTTCGACCGCCGCCTCACCCGCACCACCGAGATCCGCGACGGGCGCGAAGTGAATGTGCTTTACCTCGGCCTAGCCCGCGCCTTCTACGCGGACAAAAAGCAGAGTGCAGGAATCGGCGAGCCCGGCACCGACGGCTGGAAATGGACAGCCAAGCCGGAGATCCGCACGGAGCTACTCGCCGCCTTGGATATGCTCGATAAAAAGCGCCCTCCCGCGATGGTGCGCCTGCCTCTGGAAATCCAATAATCTTCATTTTCCATGCACTTCTTAAAATCCGTGTTCATCCGCGTCCATCCGTGGTTCCTCTTCGTTTTCACGCCGCTGGCCGCGCAGACCGAATTCCCCGCCGCGCTCGAAAAAGCGAAAGCCGACCTCACCACCGCGCTCTCCGGCCTTGAGAAAACCCGCGCCGCCATCACTGCGGAGAAGCCCGCCCTTTCCGCCGATTTCGAAAAAACCGAACTCGATCTCCACGAGAAACGGCGCCTTGTCCGCATCGCGCGGCTTTCAAAGGAAGACCGAGCCGAGGAACTGCGCCAGCTCCGCAGCGATCTTGCCGGGCGCCAGCAGGACGCCTCCTTCCTTGCCGGATTGCTGAAAGATCATGCGCTGAAAACCACCACGCTCTCCACGCCGGGATCCGCGCCTTTGGAAATTTCCCCGGATATCATCGCCGCGAATCCGGACGCTCCTGCCGACGCCCTCGCCGGACGCCTGCCCATTCTCGACGCCGCCATCACCCGTCTCGAAGCCCTCCTCGGTGGCTCCACCGCTCCCGGCCAAGCCTCCGATCCCAATGGCAAAATCAGCAAAGGCACTCTCGTCGCTCTCGGCCCCGTTTCCTATTTCCTCTCCGACGACAAATCCGCGGGCGGTGACATCATCGCCTCTGCGCCGGGGGAAATCGCCCACTTCGTTCCCGGATCGGCGGAGGACGTCGCCGCGCTCATCGCCGGAAAGGAACGCTCCCTGCCTCTCGATCCCACCGGCGGCAACGCCCGCGCGATGGACGAGATCAACAGCGGATTCGTGGACATGGTCCGCAAGGGAGGTCTCTGGGTCTGGCCCATCATGTTTCTGGCGCTCATCTCGCTCGTCTTCGGCCTCATCAAGCTCGCCCGCTTCTCCCGTTTCCGCGAACCGACCGACGCCTGGGTCTCCGCCATCCTCGCCGCTCTCCGCACCGGCGATCGCGTGAAAGCCGCCGCCCTCGCCGCCGGCCAACGCCATCCCGCCGCGCTCGTCATGGAGCGGCTCGTCGCCGTTTCGGAAAACAGCGCGGATCTCGTCGAGGAGACGCTTTACGAGCAGCTCATGGCCGTGCAGAGCAAAGCATCATCGCTGCTGCCCGTGATCGCCATCACCGCCGCGACATCCCCGCTGCTCGGCCTGCTCGGCACGGTATCCGGCATGATCGCCACGTTCAACCTCATCACCCTCTTCGGCTCCGGCGATCCGAAACCCCTGGCCGGCGGCATCTCCGAGGCGCTCATCACCACCCTCTTCGGCCTCGTCGTGGCGATCCCGGCGCTCATCCTCCACGCCTTCCTTTCCCGCCGCGCACAAGGCATTGTGCAGTCCACCGAGCGGATGGGACTTTCCTTCGTAAACGGACTCAGGTCGAAGCAATAATCACGAAGCCCCATAATCTAACGCGTCCACCGACCCCCTCTTCCTTGAAATTTGAAGTTTAAAATTTGAAATTTTGATCCACGCCATCCAACTCACCTTGCGCGAGGGCGGCCTCACCCTCTACGCGCTGCTTGTCCTCGCCGTCGCGATCTACGCAATCCTCTTCGGCGCGTGGCGTCACCTCGCCTCTGCTAGGAAGTCCATCGCTGCGAAAACATGGCTAACAGCCACCACCGTCGCCAAAGCATTACCATGGGAAAGGAAAGCCCCCGATCCCCGCGAGCTACAGCGTTCCTTCGCGAGCTATGAACTCGACGAGATGGCCTGGGTCCAGCGCCGCATCCCTTTCCTCGCCGTCCTCATCACCACCGCGCCACTGCTCGGCCTTCTCGGCACAGTCGCGGGAATGCTCGTCACCTTCTCCGGCATGGCGGCGGGAAGCGAAGCACCCATCGACACGATCTCCACCGGCATATCGACAGCCCTAGTCACCACCCAGGCCGGCCTCGTCATCGCCATCCCCGCCGCATTTCTACTAGCCCTCCTAAAACGCCAATCCGAGAACACCCACCTAAAACTCCAGGCCCAACTCCACGAACAACTAGCGGGAAATTTTAAACTCTAAATTTCAATCCCCAGTCCACCGACGACCTCCTCTTCCTCTTCCTCTTCCTCTTCCTCTTCCTCTGAACACTGAACACTGAACACTGAACACTGAACACTGAACACTGAACACTGAACACTGAACACTGAACACTGAACACTGAACACTGAACACTG
>JAYTOE010000033.1:0-7786 GCA_043747935.1 Akkermansiaceae bacterium | reverse complement strand
GAGGACTTCGCCGATGCGGAACTGTGCCTCGGCGGCGGAGATGGGGTTTTCGAGTTCGAGGACGCGGGCATAGACCTCGGTGGCTTGTTTGTATTCGCCGCGGTCGGCTAGGGAGCGGCCGAGGGTCATTAGGGCTTGGTCTGCGAGGACGGACTCGGGGTAAAGGCGGTTGAAGGCGAGGCAGGTGGCCATCGCGGAGGCGAAGTCGTTTTTCAGGAGCTCGCTTTCCCATTTCAGCTTGAAGGCTTGCTCGACGAGATCGCCGGGGAGTTTGGCGCGGTTGACGATGATGGGGTCGATCTTGTCGAGGGCTTCGTTGGCGCGCTCGGAGGCGCGTTGGTCGAGGCCCATGTCTTTGTAGATGGAGCCGAGGCCGACGAGGGCTTCGGCTTCGACGGAGCCTTTGCGGGCTTTGAGGAGTTCCTCGAAAACGACGTATTGGTCGGCGGTGACGCCGGAGTTCACGGAGCCGGAAACCTTGATGCGGGTTTCGGTTTCGCGGGGTTCGTCGCCGTAGAGGTGGACCTGGTCGGTGTAGGAAATGGAGAGTTCGTCGAGCTCTGCGGTGTGGAGGACGGCGTCCTTGTTGGTGGGTTCAACGCCTTCCGTTAGAGGGACGAGCGGGATTTTTCCGAGGAAAACTCCGGAGCGGATTTCCGGGCCTTCGCCGGTTTCGGTGAGGGTGACGGTGATGGAGTCGCGCTCGATCCACTGGTCTTTTTCGTCGTCCTCGAGGGCGAAGATGTCGAGCAGCTCGTCGCCTTCGGCGGCGGCTTTTTCCTCGGTTTTGAAAAGGGATTTTACGGTGAGGGTGATGGATTCGGCGGCGGGCGAGGTGTCGAGGTCGGCGTCGCGGAGCATGACGACCTGGGGCTGGCCGGGGTAGGCGATGTAGGCGGGGGTGGAGTTGTCGCCGAGGTAGAAGCCGACGGTGCCGGTGCTGACGGCGCGGACTTTTCCGGTGCGGGGCACGCCCTTCTGGCCGTCGAGGGTGGAGTCGTCGAGGTAGGTGACTTCGAGGGTGTCGCCGCCGACCATTTGGAGGACGCCGTCGTTGGGTTTGGCGGTGCCAAGGGCGGTGGGGGCGGAGGCGAGCATTTCATCGGTTTTCCCGGGGACTGGGACGCCGGTGATGATTTCCACGTCGCCGCTGCTGACTTTGACGGTGGCCTGGACGGGCTGGCCGAGCTTGCGCATGACGGGGACATCGGCATCGACGATTTTCGCGTAGAAGCGCTGGCCGATCTCGATGCGGCCGAGGTCATCGGCTTCGGTGTCGGCGACTTCGGTGCCGACGAGGGAGAGGGAGTCGATCGCCTTGTTCCAGTTCCCCATGTGGTAGTGGCTCATGCCGATGTAGAAGTAGGCTTGGTTCGCCCAGGTGGTTTTTCCCGCCACTTCTGTCAGGCGGCGGAACATCGGGAAAGCGGCGGCGTATTGGCCGGCGGTGTATTGGGTGAGGCCCGATTGGAAAAGGGACTCCTGGTAGAGGGAGATCTCGTCCTCGCTCTGTTCCTCGCCGGGCACGGGGGCGAGGACGCGGGTGAGGAGCATGAAGTGGTTGAGGGCGTCGGCGGTGGCGCGCTGTTCGAGGAAATGCTTGCCCATGGCCATGTGGGCGCGGTGGGCGAGGATATTGCCCTGGTTGTCGCGGACGATGGAATTGAGCATGGCGAGGCCGCGCTCGTGCTGCTTGTAGTCCATGAGTTCCATGGCCTTGTCGAAAAGGTGCTTCGCCTGCGGGTCGAGATCGGCGGCGGCGCGGGGGCGTGCTGGGGCGGGTGCTTCGGCTTCCTGGGCGTAGGCCGTGCCCAGCGGAATGGCTGGAAGGACGGCGAGCGCGAACAGGGCGCGGGCGATGGTGGGTTGGCGCTTCATGCGGTGGCTTGGCTTGGGATGGGACGGATGGGTGGACGCAAAGAGACTAGGAGGAAGCCCTTCTACGACAAGCCTAGGTAGAAACTTTCCAGATGGAAAATTTTCCCCTGAATTTCTTGATTTGAAAAACCGAGTGATTGCTGTGTATTCTTTTGCATGTATCTATAATCAGGCATCAGCGATGATCCGTGGTGTTCGCTCCAAGGAAATGACACCGCAAGTTCTGCTGAACACGACGTAAGCCCAGCCTCTTCTTCTCTACTCTATGAACTGAATGCCGAGTCCCCATCGCGTAACGCGGTTAAATGTCCACGGCTGATCTGTCGAAAAGCGGCTGCGATCTCCCTCTAGGGTAATGGCGTAACCGGAAGCTTTTATCATTAGTCGCTTTCCTGTTACAGACCCCAAATCCACACTTCCACCGTCCCTATCTTCTGCCAGCAGACTGAATGCTTTCTCGTCACTCTCACCCATGAGATCGAAGTGATGGCCGTGTTCATTTGTCACGACCAGTTTTTCAAAAACCACCTTTGAGATACCGTCATAGTTCAATCGGCTGGGTGCATAGTGGGTAGTGAACATGATGGCCGGATTCTGGTCCATATCACTTTGCCAATACCACAACAAAGGAACGGCACATTGCCACCCGACAGTGCCGCCTTTTGTGAAATACGGCTCGATCATGGGCAAGAATTGGCCGTCAGTCCCATCTTCTGGCGGCGTACCGTTGGAAATCGGCAGGAATCTCACGATGGTGGAATGACGGAATCCACCGCAAATGGCTATAAATCCAAGCAATAATAATGAGATTACAATCCTTATGAAGCTCTTCATGATTAAGAATACCGCTGGAAAGAACGACAATCTTGGAATGATATGGCCTCTCGATCAGACCTGTCCTATTTTGCTTGAAGCTTTGGAACGAACCAAACAATAACTACTATAAAAATCAAACCGATAATCCAAGGCCAAAGAGCCAAATAGGAATTGGCTTCAGTTAGATTACTAGTAGACATCTCAGTCGGTCGAGCATTACTTTCCTTTGCAACTCCTAGATCTTTCGAATGGACATCGTTCCGTTTTCTAGGGCGGGTGCTGTCGACGGTACGTTGGGAGGTCACCAGAGGAGACACCTTGACCAACTGAACCAAATCTTTAATTCTTGCTAAGAACTCTTCAAAGGATGGATCCGCTAAATCCTTCCGATATTTTGCTAAAATTTCAGGATTAGTATCTAACTCGCCGTAAAGAAAAATCTGATAGTCGAGGCCAAGTTCTTCACTTCTACATGTTATACTAAGTCCGCCGACTTTTGGCGTAATCCATTCCTCCCCTTGCGTTGTATCTAAAGGTACTAGCTGGGACATCTTAATTTGATCAAAACATACCACTGCATCATCCATATTCGGCAGGTAAGCAAATCCCATTTCTCGCAATTGTGCTGTTTGCTCTGCATCTGCCGTCAGAATCATGTTTTTCACCTTATCATATTTGGCGACATCAATACTGTTTTTCGGCGCGATGTAAATAGCAGCCGGGTAATCAAATTTCCTGTCGGCAACCTTGAGATAAAGCACTTTTTTAAAATCGATGTTCCTGACTCTTGATTCCCTTTCCGTGTAGTCTATCGTCTCAAGAGGCATCCCCGGAAAGCGGAGTAGTTCAGCGAATTTTGATAAGTCGATTTCGGTTTCAGCCTGCACATGAGGATTGAGCATGGTTAGCATGAAAAGACAGACTAGTTTCATTTATTAAATTATTAGTATGGAACACCTAAGATTATCCAGCCGGTTTTGATCTCAACGTTTGTAAAAAAGACACGTCCGGCATCAGGGGTTGCAAGAGAAGTCAAGGTTGCGTGACCCGCCTGAGTTCTCGCTGCATCCTTAGTCAAATCGATTTGTCCTAATACCGGCAAGACTAAGGACGTTCCGTAAGCCCAATCATAAAGGTCGGTCACATGTCCATCAATTTTATATTCGTGGATATGAAGCTTACTACCATCAATACTTGAACTATATTTTACGGTTATGGTTCCGTTTGCTCGGCATTTTCCCAATGCCAAGTGCAAATCTGACCGTAAATCACTGCGTTCAAAATTGATTTTGTCATCGGAAAATGGGATCGGGGTGGACGTTACTTTCTTAGCCGTAGCTGTGGGAAGAAGCTGTCCTTTGATTCCATTAATCAAACGTTCTCGCAGAACAAGCATGCCTCTTGATGAATGTAGATCTTCGGCGATAGTTGATGTGGCTGGAAAGACAATTTTAAATGTATTAGCTTTATTGAACGTGTTCCATTTCGCCCCTAGAGGATGCGATAATCCCTGCGGCGAAGGAATGACATTCGCGTCCAAAATCTGTCCTGTAACAGTAGAGCTAACTCCGGGAACGCTGGTCGCACCCGTAGCAAACATGCCCATCAGATCCGATCCGGTTGGATGGGTGATTTGCAATGTTGTAGAATAAGACTGAGTCCAAGTTCTTGCGCTTACATAGTCGTCTTTTGTGACAATCAGTATCTTGTCAAGTAGAGCGTACGTACTGTCGCGACCGCTGTATGGTTTCCCGTCAGAATTGATTTTGGGAGTCTTTTGGAAGATTATGGCCGCTTCTGATGAATCAAGAACCGCATTACTGTTGGCATCATATCCAGCCACTAATTCGTAAACATTAGTTCCATTGGCAGCTGTGAATGATAATGGGGTTTTCCCCGGTGGTGCCAAGGAAGCAGCAGAATTCAATATCCTCGTCTGTCCTTTCTGCCTAACTCCCACCCTAATTGATGCAGCGTACGCTCCGAGTACATTCATTTTAACCATTAACCGGGCATTTGTCCCCATGCGGGTCGCCATAAGCATTGGATTGTTTGGATGTCCGCCGTAATATGAAGTAGGCAATTTGTTGGCCTCATTCCCGGCGATTTGATCTGAGAAAACTTCCTCTATGTCAATGGGGAGGAGGTGTGCATCATCAATCAAGCAACCGTAGGCGTTGTTATCTTCCGGGATGAAAGCGACATGGATATGTGCGCCTGCGGCTTCCTTCATTTGTTCTTCGGTGATATGAAAAGAGAAACCTGCATTCTTCCATGCAACGGTGGAAGCGTTTCGGGATGGAGTCAGTTTGGCGATCTGGACTTCTTTGCCTTGGGATATGTAATAGATTTTGACGTGATATTTATTGATGTTGCTGGCTGGATTATTTCTGCCCAGTTCTTTCCAGATAAGGGCGTATCCGCCAGCAACTGCGTTTTTGATCGGCTGCTTGATACCGTAGCTTCCCTTGGTGGCGTCGAGCTCGATGAATGAACCTTGGCCGTCGCCGCCGGTCCAGACCTCGATGGCCGTGCCTCTGTAGGCACTCCAACCGGCCACAGTAGTCAATTTATATTTGAATGCGCGACCCAAGTAGTCCTTGTTGTTGGGTCGGTCGATCCAAGCACCCGTCCCAACTGTTGTAAAATTACCGTTGCTCAGCGAGGGTGCGGGAGGTGTTGCCGCCTTTGTAAGCGAACTTGTAGCTGCGGCTGGAGCGGATGAGAGTGCTCCGTCGTCCCAAGGAAGAGAGAAATATCTGTGCCAGTTTCCGTCCATCTTCTGGAAATCACCATTCAGAAAGTTCCCAGAAGCGTAGCTACGGACGCGCGGCGGCAACTTCATCCTGAGAAAGATAGCGGGATCCGAGGAATCAGCCCATGGAGGATCGAGCGCAAGGGTGTCATCTTCCGTCCAAGTGACAGTTATGTCCCTGATGCCGGCATCCATGGTGAACGGCACCTCACGGGTGAGGATGTGTGTTTCCGGCTCAACAGCCTGCGAATAGGCGCGGGAACCTGCAATCAGTAAAACAAAACCGGCTACAAGGAAGACTGATCTGGGGCGAGCTGGTGCGGGATACATCATTGCAACAAAGGGAAACCTATTCAATGAAAACCTACAAGCACATTTCCATCCCCGACACCAGTAAAGCCCTCAAGCGACTTTCTAGCATGTGCGAAGGATGTCTCAATGCACGGAAAAAAGCACATGCACGTTTTCCGCCCGGCCGGGATATTTTATTTCTCCGCCTCGGCCTCGCCGCCGACTAGGGCGACGCCGTAGGCTTCGAGGCGGTCGTGGGCGGCGGCGGATTCGCCGGTTTTCGGGTAGCGGCGGAGGACGGTGCGGAGCTGGCCGACCTCGCGCGCCTTGTCGCCGGAAATTCTATAAATATCCGCCACTCTGAGGCCTGCCTGGGAAGCGATCGGGCCGCCGATTGATTCGAGTTCGCCGACGGTTTTGATGGCCTGGTCGTATTGCTTGAGGGCGACGAGGCTGTCGGAAATGCTCCAGGTGGAGTCCGGCTGTTTGTTGGCGGCGCGGAAGGCCTCGATGGCTTCCTCGTGGCGGCCTAGGTTTTGGAGGAGGCTGGCCTTTGTCCAGGTGAGGCCGTCGGCGTATTGCGGGGATTTCAGGAGCTCGGGGATTTCGATGAGCGCCTTTTCCATGTAGGGTCCATTCTGGTAGCTTTTGGAAATGTAGTAGTCGAAGCGGGATTTCGTGGCGAAGAGCTTGTCCTTGATGCGGGCGAGGTGGCGCAAGACCTCCTCCTCCGTCTGGTAGTTCGCGGCGAGCATCGCGAATCGCTTGATTTCCTCGTCGGTGAGGCCGTCGGTGCGAATGGCGCGCATGACGAGCTGCGCCTCCTCGTGCATTTGGTGCGGATGCTGGAGTTTTGCCATGAGTTCCATGAGCTCGACAGGTTTCATCGCCGCGATCATGGACTTCGTTTGCTTGGCGAAAAACTCGGAGCGGAGCTTGGGATCGGAACTGAGGTATCCGCACCATTGGAGCACGCGGTCGATGGTGGCGGGTTTCAGGGCGAACTGCTTTTCCAGACGCGCCATCCAGCCGACGGGGTTTTTCTCGTGGACAAGTGTGGCATCGCACGAGAGGCGGCGGAGCTCGTCGTTGTCGGTGAAACGGTCGCCCATTTTCGCCGTCCAGTAGGCGCAGGATTTCTCGCGGGCGGCGGCGTCCTCGTTCTTATCGAGGGCGGTTTGGAAAACGGTCGTCCAGTAACGGGCGTCCTCCTCGGGCTTGTCGGTGTTGCGCCCGTCACCGTTGAATCCACTGGCGGCGATGAAGAATTCCTTGAGCTTTTCGTGATCCGGGCTGCGGACGGCGTAGTGGTAGATGACGGCCTTGCGCGCGGCCTCGGCGGCGGTCGGGTTGGTTTTCAGGAAAGCGACGGCGGTGCGCCATTGGTATTCGGCGGCGTCGCCGTGTTTCCCGAGCTTCTGCATCTCGGTGCCGAGGTGAATGAGCGCGGTGCCGGAGTTCGGCTGGGTGACATAACCGTCGTCCTTCACCATGCGCGCCCAGACGGCGGTCTGCTTATCCGTCTCGCCGTTCTGTCCGTGGCACTCGCCGATGTGGAAAAGGGCGGCGGCGGCGTAGGCGACATCGTCGGGGAAATAGTCCACGACATCCTGGTAGGACTTGATGGCGGCGTTGCGCTTGTCGAGCTTGTGCAGGCAGCGCCCGAGGCGGAGCAGGACGTAGGGCAGGGCTTTGCTTTTCGGAAACTCGAACGAGTAGGCCTTGTAGGCGGCGTAGGCGCCGTTGAAATCCTTGGCGATGAAAAGCTTGTCGGCGTCCTCCAGGTTCACGCCCTCGAAGGTGTCGAGTTTCGCGAAAGCCTCGCCGGGATAGAGGATTTCCTGGCCGGCCTGCTGCTGGGCGGAAAGGCACGCGCCGGCGAGCAGCCAGGCGCAGAAAATCGGGAGTGAAACGGGGCGGAGGGTGCGAAACATGGCGGCAGATACTTGGGGTTGCCGCAGGTTCTATCCGGGAGTGCAAAAAATGCAATCACTCCACGCCGGTGATCGCGTTGATCTCCTTGCGCTTCTGCGCGGCGACCTTGAA
>JAYTOE010000032.1:0-74916 GCA_043747935.1 Akkermansiaceae bacterium | reverse complement strand
GAGGTTTTCGGAGAGGAGGAGAGATGGTGCACGGCGGATGCGGGGGAGCGGCGCGGCAGCGAAGGGGGTGCTGTGGAGCATGCGGGATCTGCGGGTGGGTATTTGAGGGGTGAAGTATGGAGACCTATTTCCTTGGTTGATACCAGCCTCGGACTCCTGCGCGCCGCCGCCGCTACTTCTCAAGGCCGGATTGGCAAGGCGTGGTCGAGTTGCTCTTTTTCGACCGCAGCAACCCCCGCTCTGTCGGCTTCCAGCTCGCCGCCCTCTCCGATCTCCTCACGCAGCACTACTTCAGCCACGCGGTGCGCAGGGTGTATTGAATAAGAAGAGCCGCGCCTCCGGCTGGATTCCCAAGCACCGAAGAATTTTCACCGCAAAGGCGCAAAGGCGCAAAGGCCGCAAAGGGTCGCAGAGCCAGTCATTCAAGAAATCCAAAACCCATGACTCCCGAAAACCCGCCTCTCCCGCCCGACCCCGAGCTACTCAACCGCCAGCCGAAATGGTACACGCCGGTGTTCTATGGATGCATCGTCGCCTCCATCCTGGCCCTTCTCGCCGGGCTCTCCGCCGAAGGAAATCCCGCCCGCCCGTGTGATCGCCTTCTGTCCCATCATCCCCGGCACCGACCGCTTCGACCCCATACCCTTCGACGGCAAAGCGGTCGTCCTCCGCTGCGATAATTCCGTAACCTTCGTGAATATCGACCCGCACGGCCATGCGCTAGTCGGCGGAATGAACGTGTTTTCCCCCTCGAACCCCATCTGGAGTGGCGAGAAAATCGACATCCGCTACCCGGAATGATGGGGAAGGGGTTTGAACCCGCTTTCTTCCCCCATTCCCTCTGGCGGAATCCGCCATTCCCTTAATTATTCCTGATTTTCCCTACTCGCAAAACAATCTTGCGCCTCGAAGGGCGTGGGGGGATGCTGTCGGCGACGAGAAACGATGGGAAACCGAGTCAACAAAAAGCGCGGCCATGTGGAGGAGCCGAAGAAATGGGCCAACGAGATCGCAGGCGTGAGCTGGATGGCGGGCGGGCTGATCTTGCTTTTATCGCAGCTTTCCTACAGCCCGGCGGATCTGCCGGATGGGAGCTGGTTCGCGACGTTTTCCGACAAAACAGTTGCCAATGGGGAGAACTGGCTCGGGACGGTCGGTGGTATTCTCGCCTTTGTACAGATCCTGATTTTCGGAGCGGCGAGCTGGATGCTTTCTCTCGGTTTCATTTGGTTCGGTGTGATGAAACTTGCGTTCAAGGGTAGGCTCTGGCCACGGATGACTCTGGGGCTTGCGGTGGTGCTAGTCACCGGTGCCATTTTCCTTGAGGTATCTGATATTTTTTTCAGCGATTGGGCGGCTCGCTGTAAAATCCCAGGTAAGCCAGGCGGAGTCATCGGCGAAGCGCTCGGCGGCTTAACCAAAGGCTTCGACAAAGAGTACTTGATCGGAAAACCTGGCACCCTCGCCCTCGCTGCGGGTGCATACGTGCTCGGCATGATCTGGCTCGCCGGGCAGTCACCGGCCACCTTTGCCAGGGATTGCCACCGCCTCCTAAAGACGAAAATCGACGCATGGAAAGAAAGCCGCACCGAGAGCGGACGCGCCGCAACGCGGGAAAAGGAACTCCTCGGCGAACGCGAGCGCCAGCGCGAGCAGCGCAAGATCGAGCGCGAAATGGCCCGCCTGAAAAGCGCCGAGACCGACACACCCGGCCAGAAGGAACTCGCCATCCGCGAAAACCCCACCCCACAGATCATCGACGCCTCCCAGCGCCGCGCCGCCGGAGCCATGGAGGCCGGTGCTAAGCCGTTCGAGCGCAGGAAGCCCTCCCACCAATCGCTTTCCATCTCCGGTTTCGAGGATTACGAGCTGCCGGGATTTGATTTGTTAGATGATGTCGAGGTCGAGGCCGAGGCCGCGAACCATACCGAGCTGCTGGACATCCAGACCACGATCATCGAGACGCTGAAAGCCTTCGGCATCGACGTCACCCCCGGCGATATCACCCGCGGCCCGACGATCACCCGTTACGAGATCTACCCCTCCACCGGCCTCCGCGTTTCTCGCATCTCGCAGCTTGAGGCGGACATCGCCCGCGCCACCTGCGCCGAACGCATCAATATCCTCGCCCCCATCCCCGGCAAGGACACCGTCGGCATCGAGATCGCGAACTCCAGCAAGGTCGCCGTGCCGCTCCACGAGCTGCTCCACGACCCCGAGTTCCGCTCCGCGAAAAAGAAGATCCCGCTCGCCCTCGGCAAGGACGTTTACGGAAAAACCGTCATCGGCGATCTCGCCGCCATGCCTCACCTCCTCGTCGCGGGTGCCACGGGCTCCGGGAAATCCGTCTGCATCAACTCGATCATCGCCTCCATCCTCTTCAAGTTCGGCCCCGACGAGCTGCGTTTCATCATGGTCGATCCCAAGGTCGTGGAGATGCAGATGTATAACAAGCTCCCGCACATGGTCGTGCCGGTCGTCACCGATCCGAAAAAAACCGTCGCCGCCCTGAAGTGGGTGGTGAACGAGATGGAGAAGCGCTACAAGATCTTCGCGAAAATGGGCGTGCGGAACTTCGATGGTTTCAACAATCGCCCGCGCGAGGAGAAAACGGCCGCCGCTGTCCCGCAGGTCCAGGAGCCGGAGCCCGAAGTGGATCTCGACGAAATCGAAGCCATCGCCGCCGCGCTGGAAGACGGCGACCTCGGCCCCGAAGCGGATTTCGAGGAATTGGAAATCGAGGAGGATGAAATCCCTGACCGCTTCCCCTACATCGTCGTGCTGATCGACGAGCTCGCCGATCTTATGCAGACCGCCCCGGCGGATGTGGAAATGTGCATCGCCCGCATCGCGCAGAAAGCCCGCGCGGCCGGCATCCATCTCATCATCGCCACCCAGACCCCGCGCGCGGATGTGGTCACCGGCATCATCAAGGCGAACATTCCCAGCCGCATCGCCTTCCAAGTTTCCTCCGCGCTAGACTCCCGCGTAATCCTCGATACCAAGGGTGCCGACAAACTCGTCGGCAAAGGTGACATGCTCTACCTCCCACCCGGCTCCGCGAAACTCGAGCGCGCGCAGGGTGCCTTCGTATCCGATGAGGAGGTCGAGCGCATCGTCGCCCATTGCGCCAAGCAGGCAAAGCCGAACTACGAAAGGGACATACGCGAAACGATCGACGCGGCCGGCGATGACGATGACGACGATGTCTCCGACGCCGACGAGGAGCTCATCATCAAGTGCATCGAGGTCGCCCGCCAGGAGCAGAAATGCAGCACCTCCCTCCTCCAGCGCCGCCTCCGCCTCGGCTACACCCGCGCCGCCCGCATGGTCGATATCCTCGAGCAACGCGGCATCGTCGGCCCCGGCGATGGCGCGAAGCCGCGCGAGGTGTTCCTGAAGTGAGGAGCGTGCGGCCGTTGGACTTCATCGCCGAACCCTGCGGATCCTGCCCCAAATCCCCGATTGACACATATCCGTCATTGACGGATAGCCTACTACTGGCATGTTCCGGGAAGCGTCATCCTGCTTCTTCTCGCCTACCCGAAAAACGAACAGGAAAACCTCACTCCCGCCCAACTCAAAATCCTCAAGTCCATCATCGAAATCGAATTCCCATGAAAGAAGAACTCTTCCAACAACTCGCCGCCAGCCTCAAGGAAGGTGGTGCCATTCTTCGCGGCAAGAAGAAGCCTTCACGCGCCTCCACCCTGGAATGGCCCGATGCCAAGGCCGTGCGCGAAAAACTCGGCCTCAGCCAGTCGCATTTCGCCGCCCTCATCGGCATTAGCCCCCGCACCCTCCAGAACTGGGAACAAGGCCACCGCCGCCCCGAAGGAACCGCCCGTGCCCTGCTCCGCGTCGCCGAAACCCACCCCGAAGCCGTGCTCGCGGCTCTGCACCGGTGAAATGTGAATGCACGAGGCCAGCCCCTAATCACGAGAGCAGATCCGGAAGCCAATTGAATATTGCCTCGCGCGCAACCGCCGGAATCCTTCCATTGAGAAGCGGCGCTTTCCGCGATAGCGGATAACTGCTCCAGCACAGCCCACGTTACACCCGCGCCGCCCGTATGGTCGATATCCTCGCACAACGCGGCATCGTCGGCCCCGGCGATGGAGCGAAGCCGCGCGAGGTGTTCCTGAAGTGAAATTCCCCCCACACCGATCCCGTATCCTTTGGTCAGTCCCGCCGACTGTTTCAGGAGCCTCCTGCAGAAAGCAAATTCCCGGCAGCCATCTCATCCCATGAACATCCCCAAAATTCCTCTCACTTCGGTCATCCTCCTCGCCGCGAGCGCGCTGCTGATGCACTCGGCACCTGCTGCGGAAATCAAGTTACAAAAAGATTCGCGCGTGGTGCTCCTGGGTGGCGGTCTGGGGGCGCGGATGCTGCACTTCGGGCATTTTGAAACCGAAATGCATCTTCGTTACCCCGAGCATCATCTGGTGATCCGCAACTTGTGTGACGAGGGCGATACACCCGCTTTCCGCCCCAATGCAGGACGCAAAAGCCCCTGGGCTTTTCCCGGCGGTGAGAAATTCCGTAATCTGGTGGAAACGAATGACAACTGGGGTGGCAACTCCGGGGACGGCCTGTATCCCGAACCGGATGCATGGTTGAAACAATGCAAGCCGGATATCATCGTCGCGTTCTTCGGATTCAACGAATCGTTCGATGGCCCCGCAGGTTTACCGAACTTCAAGGCGGAGCTTGAGGCGTTCATCGACCACACGCTCAAGCAGACATACAACGACAAATCAGCTCCGCAGATGGCGCTCGTTTCGCCCACAGCCTTTCAGGATTTGTCGGCACTCTACGGCACACCGACCGGCACCACGCAGAACGCGAATCTGGCGCTTTACACCAAGGCCATGGAGGAAGTGGCAACCGCCCGGCAAATTCCGTTTGTGAATCTTTATGCGCCCACCAGTGCGTGGTTTGTCAAGGGCGGCGAAGCCCTGACGCGGGATGGCGCTCTGTTGACAGACGAGGGTTACGCGAAACTGGCACCGATGCTCATTGATCAGCTTTTCGGTGCCGGCAAGCCGGTGTCGAAAGCCAGTGCCGAAGATCTCAAGAAGGCCGTCGAGGACTTTGCCTGGATGTGGCTGAGTTATTACAAAATCCCCAACGGCGTGCACGTTTACGGTAGGCGGCGCGATCCGTTCGGTTCGCAAAACTACCCGGCGGAACTGCGCAAATTGGAACAGATGGTGAACATCCGCGAGCAAGCCATCTGGGCGCTGGCGGCAGGCGAAAAATTCGATGTTGCTGCGGCCGATGCGAAAACGGAACCGCTTGCGGACGCGGGCGGGAAGGATGAAAATATCAAGTATCTGTCAGGTGAAGAGTCGCTGAAAACCCTGGTGGTTCCGCAAGGCTATCAGATCGAATTGTTCGCCGATGAAAGCAAGTTTCCCGATCTGGCGAATCCGGTGCAGTTGTCGTTCGATAACAAAGGCCGGCTGTGGGTGGCGACGATGCCCGTTTATCCGCATTACCGTCCCGGCGATCCTTTGCCGAATGACAAGTTGATCATTCTCGAGGATACCGATGGAGACGGGCGCGCGGACAAACAAACCACTTTCGTCGATGGGCTGCATTTGCCGATGGGTTTCGAGTTTTCGCATGACGGGGTGTATGTAGCGCAGGGCACCTCGTTGATTTTCTTCAAGGACACCGACGGTGATGACAAAGCCGACGTAAAGGACATCGTGATGAGTGGCTTCGATGATCACGACACACACCATGCCATCTCCGCCTTTTGTGCCGATCCTTCGGGTGCCATCCTGATGGCGGAGGGAACGTTTTTGCGCAGCCACGTCGAAACAGCCTATGGCCCGATCCGCAGCTCGAACGGCGGTTTCTTCCGCTACAATCCGGAGCGGCGGCATCTGGAGCGAACGGCACGGCTTTCCATCCCCAATCCCTGGGGCATCGCATTCGATCAATGGGGGCAGGATTTTTTCGCCGATACTTCCGATCCGCATGTGCGCTGGATGTTGCAAGGTTCCTTGCAGGTGCCGCTCGGCAGCTTCAGCCCGACCCCGCCGAATTTGCTCTCCGTGCTGGTGCGTCCCACCTCCGGTCTGGAATTTGTCTCGAGTCGTCACTTTCCCGATGACGTGCAGGGCGACTTGCTGATCAACAACACCATCGGATTTCTGGGCACCAAACAACACACCATGAAAGACGAGGGCACCGGTTATGTCAGCACCTTCCGTCATGATTTGGTCAAAGGCTCAGATCCGAATTTTCGTCCTGTGGACATGGAGTTTGCGCCGGACGGTTCGCTGTATCTGGTCGATTGGCACAATGCGAGGATTGGTCACATGCAGCACAGTGCCCGCGACCCCAACCGCGATCACTCTCACGGCCGCATTTTCCGCATCACCTATCCTTCGCGTCCGCTTGTCAAACCCGCCAAAGTGGCCGGTGCATCGATCAATGAACTGCTGAAAAATCTCGAACTCCCTGAATACCGCACCCGCTATCGCAGCCGTCGCGAGTTGCGCGGCAGGGATCATGCCGAGGTGCTGGCTGGCGTGAAAACGTGGGGGCAGGGATTGGACAAATCCGATCCGAGCTACGAGCACCATCTCGTCGAGGCTCTGTGGGTCACCTGGGGCATCAATCAGGTGAGTGAACCCCTCCTGCGCAATCTTCTGAAGGCCAAATCTTCTCAGACCCGTGCGGCAGCCGTCCGCGTCCTGCGCTACAACGGCCATTCGATTCCCGGCCAAACGGAACTACTTAAAGCCGCCGCAGCGGATGAAAATGGCCGCGTCAGGCTCGAGGCAATCGTCGCGGCATCATGGCTGGAGAATACTGATGGCCTCAGTGTTTTGGATGCGGCCAAAGCCTACAAAGGAAACGGCGAGGATCCGATGGACAAGTGGATTTCTCCGGTTTTCGATACGGCGTCGGCCGTGCTCAATGGCCAACAACTCAAGGCCGAAGCGCCGCCGGTATTTGAAACGCATTTGACCGGAGCGGACAAAGAACAATTCCTCCGCGGCTCTGAAGTGTTCCTGCGCGATGGACATTGCACCACCTGCCACCAGAAAGATGGCAACGGTCTGCCCGAAGCACAATTCCCGCCGCTCGCAGGCAGCGAATGGGTCCAGGGCGATGAAAACCGCCTCATTCGCCTGACCCTGCACGGACTGGTCGGCCCCATCGAAGTCAAGGGCGTGAAATACTCGGGAGCCGTGCCGATGACTCCCTTCAAATTTCTCAAGGATGATGAAGTAGCCGATGTGCTCACCTTTGTGCGCAATGCTTTTGGCAACAAAGCCGCACCGGTCACTTCGGAAGCTGTAAAGAAAGCCCGAGAGGCATCCAAAGATCAGAAGACCTTTTATCAAGCCACGGATTTCGAGAAATAATGGGATGCCCCGCCTGTTGGCCGGATGGCAACGTTGGGATTGCGGCGGGGGGCGATTGTGCGTAGGAATGGCCGCGCGGCTTCGGCCGCCATCATTTCCGCATGAACATCATCATCGTAGGGGCCGGGGAGATCGGCAGGCATCTGGCGATGTCGCTGGCAAAGGAAGCCCACCGCATTTCCCTGATCGAATCGGACAAGGCACTTGCGGAGGAGCTGGAGGCGACGCTCGACGCAAAAGTGATCCACGGCGACGGCACCAGCGTGACCGATCTGGCGGATGCGGATGTGGGCGAGTGCGAGCTTTTCCTGGCGATGTCCTCCTCGAACAACACGAACATGATGTCCGCCTCGATGGCGAAAAGCATGGGCGTGCCGAAGGTGGTCAGCCGCGTGCACCCCTCGCTCCAACGCGAGGAGTGGCTGTTCGATTTCCGCGGGCACTTCGGCGTGGATCACATCTTCAGTTCGGAGCGACTCACGGCCATCGAGCTGGCGAAATTCGTCCGCAATCCGGACTCGCTGGTGGTGGAGGAACTGGCGCGGGGCCGCATCGAGCTCCAGCAGATCAGCGTGGGAGAGAACTCGCAGGAGATCCACAAGAAGATGCGCGAGATCAACGCACCTTCGGGAGTGCGCGTGGCGATGATCACCCGGGGCGGCAAATCCCACGTGCCCACGGCGGAATCCACGCTCGATAAGGACGATCTGGTGACGGTTTTCGGGGAGCCCAGGAAACTGCGCAACTTCGCGGAGAGGTTGCAGGGAAAAGGCCGCAGCGGAGATAAGCTGCGGGTCGTCATCTTCGGCGGCAACGAATACGGTTTCTCCCTAGCGCAAATGCTGGAGAGCATCGATTGCACGGTGCGCGTTTTCGAACGCGATTCGGCCATCTGCGCCAGCCTCGCCGACCGCCTGTCAAACGCCACGATCATCAATGCCGACGCCACCGTCTCGGCGGTGCTCGAGGAGGAGCAGATCGGTGAGGCGGATTTCTTTATCAGCACCAGCGTGGACGATGAGGACAACGTGATGTCCTGCCTGCAGGCGCATACGCTCGGAGTGAAAAACTGCCTGACGATCATCCACCGCGCGGATTACGCAGCGGCGATCTCGGCGAGCGGCCACCACTTCGGCATCCGCGCGGCGATCAGCCCGCGCGAGGCGACGCGGCGTGAGATCCAGCGTTTCATCACCTCGGACTCCCACCATATCGTGAAAAAATTCGACGGCATCGACCTGCTCGAAATGCGCGTCGGGAAAGGCTCCATCGCCGCCGGGCACATGGTGAAAGAGATCGACTGGCCGCCGGGCACCGTGCTGGTGGGTAAACAGCGCGGACTGCACGCGGAGGTACCCGGCCCCAACGATGTGTTGCTGGGCGGCGACCACATTTACGCGATGGTTTCCCGTGACGCGCTGAAGCGTTTCCTGAAACTGCTGGCCGCCTGATCCAAGCTGATCCGCCCATGAATTTCTACCTGATCGCGCGTATCCTCGGCCTGCTCCTCGCGCTGGAAGCCATGGCCATGGTAATCTGCGGCCTCTTCGCGAAGCTCGATATCGTCCCAGGTGATGGGGAGGCGGCCAGCATGCTTTTCCTATCCGCAGTCATCACCGGCGGCTGCGGGCTAGTCGGCATCATCCCGGGGATTCGGAAAACGAGGCACGACACGATACCGAAGCGTGAGGCGATCGTGATCGTGGGCATCGGCTGGCTGCTGTGCAGTGCTTTTGGCGGGCTTCCATTTGCCTTATGCGCGCCGTATCTCACACCCGCCGGGGCGTTTTTCGAAGCGGCCTCCGGCTTCACCACCACCGGCTCCTCGGTGATGACGGTGATCGAGGAGTGGCCGCGCGGCATCCTACTATGGCGCGCCACCACGCAGCTTCTCGGCGGCATCGGCATCCTCGTGCTTTTCGTCGCGCTGCTCTCCTACATCGGTGTTTCCTCGAAATCCCTTTTCAACAACGAGTCCTCCTTCCGCAGCGGCGATCTCGGACTCGCACGCATCCAAGACACCGCAAAGCTGCTGCTGCGCATCTACTTTGGCCTAGTGCTCGCCTGCTTGGTCGGACTGCGGCTCATGGGGATGTCTTGGTTCAACGCCGCCTGCCACGCCTTCGCCACGGTCTCCACCGGCGGCTTCAGCACGCACACACCGAGCATCGCCCACTACACGGGCTGGGGGAACTCGTGGCTCATCGAACTGTGGCTGATCTTTTTCATGACCCTGGGCAGCCTGAATTTCCTGCTCTTCGTGGTGATCCTGCGCCGCAACTGGAAGCGCGTGTATAGCGAAGAGGATGCCCGCTGGTTCATCGGGATCTGCGCGCTGTTCATCCTGCTGATCGCCTTCGGGCGCAGCCAGACGGACGACGTGGCGTTCCTCAAGAGCCTGCGCGATGCCGCGTTCATCGTGGTCACCATCGCCTCGACCACCGGATTCGGCACGGCGGATTACGACCAGTGGCCGTCGTGGTCGAAGGTACTCATCGCCTGCCTCATGCTAATCGGCGGTTGCTCCGGCTCGACCTCGGGCGGATTCAAGGTCGGGCGTCTCATCGTTTTCGCGAAATCGGCGCGGAACGAAATCATCCGCACGTTCCGCCCGAACCAGGTGTTCCGCGTGGTTGTAAATGGCAACCCGCTGGATGACGCCGCCCGTGCCCGCACGATGTTTTTCATCGCGCTCTACCTGATGATCTGCGTCGCCTCCACGGCGGTGGTCGGCTTCCTTGAGGCGGGTACGGGGAGCAGCATGGAAACCTGCGCGGGCGCCGTGCTGGCGACGATCTCGAACATCGGCCCAGGCTTCGACGCCGTCGGCCCGACGTTAAATTTTTCCGAACTACGCGAGCCGACCAAGGCATTCCTCGGCTGGCTGATGATACTGGGGCGGCTTGAACTTTTCGCGCTGCTGGTGCTGTTCGTGCCGCAGCTTTGGAGAAAATATTAGCACGCCTCACTCGTCCAGCGGCGGGATGCTGAGTTTCAGGAACGTTTCCGCATCCAGGGTGAAAGGCGAAGGATCGGAGGAGAGTTTGCCATAGATCAGGTTCGTGGCTGGATCCGGGGCGAGGGTGAGCGTTCGGGTTTTTGAGCCGCTGATTTCGCCGAAATCATCGATCGTGTTCTCGGTGGCCGTGAAGGTGAGGGCGGGCTTCGCGAGGGCTTTGGCGGCCGCTTCATCATTCGGCGCCAACCATCGTGCGACCGCGAGATTTTCCAGCGTGGTGAGGATGAAATTCGCGCGCACGGGATCGAGATCGGCGGTGACGTCGTTTCCGGAGCGGGTCGCTTTCCATGATTCGTCGCGGTCGTCGTAGGCAAGCTCCAGCGGCGGCAATCCCTCCTGGGTGCGGACGAGGGTGGTGAGATCGACCTTGTAGAAAGACCAGAGGCGGGCGTGTCGCCAGTCGTGGGCGTTGACGGCGATTTTTGTTAGAAAAGAGTTATCGATGCGCATCACGGTCGGGCTGGTCTTGCGTTTCGCGAAAAGGCCGCCGCGTTTATCCAGGCCGAAGGAGATGGAGAGCGTTTGATTGTTTTCCGCGAGGAAAATGAGGGTCAATATAGGGCGATCGAGTCCCCACGGGGAGAGGTCTTCCGATGCGGCGTCGGTCTCAAAGGAGAGTGCGCGGGTGCCGGTGACGGCCATGAGAAGATCGAAGAGGCGCTGCTCGTTGGCGGTCTGTCCTTTTCCGCCGATGGTGGCCGTCCATGGCCCGGGCGGTTCGCGGGAAATGAGGATGGTGGGCGTGGTGGCGGTCTCGATCGCGATGCCGCGTATCGAGGCGACGTTGAGGTTGGTGAGTGTCGGGTCGCGGAGATCGTTGACGGTGAGCGGGAGGTCGGCGATGGAGACGATCTCCTCCTCCGCCTTAAGCGGGAGGGTGAAAACGGTCTCCGGGCGATCGCTGACGGTGGCCAGAGCCTCTCGTGCTTCCGTGGTCTCGGCGGGGAGGATGTCGAGGACGGTTTCCCCTTCCGCCCCGAAATGGCTGAGGGAGATCTGGCTGCTCTGTGCGGAGGCGGTGACCGACGGCAAGGTAACCTCGGAGCGATCAGTGATCATCGTGGCCTCTAGTTCGAAAAGGCCTTCGAGCAGGGTTTTGACGGTGGCGGGATCGGTGGCGAGATCGAGGGGCTTGGTGATGCGCCAAGGAGCGGAGGGGTCGGCGCGACCCAAGGTGAGCTCTCCCTCGGCGGTGCGGATGCGGATTTTCTCGAGGGCAAGGGGATTGAATTGCAAAGGGCGGTGGTCACGGAGCTTGCGGAAGCCGTCCTTGAAAAGCGGCGCGAGATCACCGGTGGCGGCATAGACATGGGATTTCCTGCCACTCTCAAGCGGAAGCAAGTAGGTGGTGGGGATGGATTGCGGATTCTCGCCTTCGGTGAGGTGAAGCCAAGGGGTGCGCCTACCGAGGCGGAAATAGGCGAGAGTTTCGCCGGAGGTGCCCTGGCAACGGATCTCGGTATTACCGACCGCAAGGCCTGCGGCGGCGGGGTCGAGCTTGCCTCGTTCGACCCGATCCACGGCTAGGGTCGTGTTTGCGAGGGTGAGGATGGCGAGCGTGGCGCGGTAGTCCATGCGATCCACCCACGGTGTGGTAGCCATCCAACCGCCCGGAGTTTTCACGAAAACAGCCTCGGTTTCGCCCGAGCGCAGGCTGATCCGCTCCACTTTTTCCGGTTGGAAATCGGGATAGATCCGCTCGCCGAGCTCTACGGGCGGAGCGCCAAGGAGACGGTCGAGGCTACCCTCGCGCATCTGCCAAGCCGATAGCGCGCCGAGGACGGCGGTAACGGCCAGCAGCAAGAGGGTGAAGATGAGTGAGCGCAAAATTTCAAATTTCAAATTTCAAATTTCAAGAAAGCGCCTTTTGAAAATTGAGATTTGAAGGTTGGAGGTTAGCTACGGCGGGATGAGAAGACGATGCCGCCTATGATGAGGAAGGCGAGCGGGATGAAGACGAGGTTGAGGCGGTTGATGAAAGATACCTGGGTGTCGAGCAGCGGCAGCATGTAGATGCCGATGGTGCGCGGGGTGGTGCCGGCCAGGGAATCGCGGCGGACGAGCCAGTTCGCGGAGGAGGCTAGGAAATCGATGTTTTCCGCGCGCTGTCGGTCGGGATCGAGGAAGTCGGTATTGGCGATGACGATCATGCGCGAGGTCTCGGCGGAGAAGCGCTCATCGGAGTTGGAGCCGCGGGTGACGGAGGCTGCGATGTGTAGCGGCGGGGCGGCATCACGTATCACATCGAAGGTCTCGCCGGCCTTGTCATCGCCGCCGTTTTTCCCGAAATCCGCCTCTCCCCAAAATTCATTACCGATCTGGATCAGCGGGGTCGGGGCGATTTTTTTCACGGAAAGATCGTCGGCGTTTTCGCGGACTTCGAGTGACGAGGACGCGCCTTCGAAGACGGCGGCACGGCCCGCCAGATCCTCAAGAAAAGGGATGCCCTCGGAAAAATTTCCGCGCGCGGTGGTGGTGATGCGGTCGTCGCTTTTCGTAATGATGCGGTCGCGGCGCGGGGTGACTCCCTTGGAGCGGAGGAAAATGCGCAGGTTCGGCGGGCACTGGCCGGCTTCGAGAAGGATGAGGAGCGCGGAGCGGGGTGAGTTCCAATAGGCTTCCAGGGTGGAGATCTCCTCCTCGGTGAAATCGTATTTCGGCGCGACGATGGCGAGGCCGTCGGTGCCCTCCGGGATCGCGGTGAGGTCGGAAAGGTTCGCGGGCGTGAGGCGGATGTTCCGGTAGCGGAGGGTGGCGGCGAGGTTGTTCCAAGGGGAGTTCTCGCCCTCGGCATCGACTCGGGATTTATCCGCTAGGAAAAGGAAGGTGCGGGGCTTGCCCTCGATGGCCTCGACAAGGCGGGCGGTGAGCAGATCCTCCGCGCGGAAGGCGTCCGGGCGACGCTGCCCTTTCGAATCCATCGCGTAAGTCAGCATTTCCTCGGCAAGCGCGATGGTGATGTGCGGGTTGAGCGCCGGGCTGCCTGTCTTCGTTTCCGTGACGATAGGTGCGGCCTCGTCCGGGCGGGCGTCGATGAGGATGAGATCGCGAACCAGCGTGAGGTTATAGGCTGCCGTAAACTGCGTGGTGCGATCCGGGGCGCGTATGGGATCGATGATCTCCAGCTCGATCTTGCCGCCGGAATTGCGGGTGTATTCCTCGGCGAGGGCACGGGTCCTGTCGTAAAACGGGGAGGAGCGGCCGAAGGCCATGATCCATTTCACCGGGCGCTCACGTTTGGCGACCGCTTCGCCCTTGAGGTAATTCACCGTCGAGGAGGAGAGCGAGTAATCTGCGCCGCGCGACAGATCGGCGCGGAGATGGTTTCCGGAGGAGAGGTAATTGGCGAAGATGACGGCAGCAAACAGAAGGACGATCTGGGAAATGGAAAGGAAACCGATGCCGAAGCGGTTCGGTCGGGAGGGGCGGTTTTGCTTTTGGGAAGACATTGGAAAAGAAATTTTTCACCGCAAAGGCGCAAAGGTCGCAAAGGGACGCAGAGTAAATTGAGATTTGAAATTTGAGATTTGAAATTTCGATTTCATGGGCGCCAGCGGCGGAGGTCGATGACCTGGTGGGTGAGGAAAAGGAAGAAGGCGGTGAGTGAGAGGTAATAGACGGCCGCGCGGGAATCGAGAAGGCCGTTGGCGAAGAAGTGGAGGTGGCGCTGGGACGAGATGTAGTGGAAAAGACCCGCGCCCGCGAAGGACTCGCCCCAGATCACGGTGACGAAGCCGAGGAAGTAATGGATCACCAGGATCGTAATCGTGACGATACCCGCGATGATCTGGCTGGAGGTGAGCGAGGAGGCGAGGCAGCCGATGGCGGTGAAGGCCGCGCCCATCAGAAACAAAATCGCAAAGCTCCCCATTAGCGCACCCTCCGAGTAGGCGGGCGGGATGTCCGTGAACCACGAGAATGCCTTGAACTGGAGATACGCCGGAATCCACAGCAGCGTATAAAATACCATGGCGGCTATGTATTTCGAAAGCACCACCTGCCACGTCCTCACGGGTGCGGTGAGTAGGGTTTCCAGCGTCCCTGAGCGTTCCTCGTCGGCGAACAACCGCATCGTGATCAGAGGGAAGATGAACAGGAAATAGAACCAGAACAGCGGGGTGTGGAAGGTGACGTAAACCAGCGAGTCCTTCACCGGCGTATCGCGGAAACCCTTCATCGCGGAGGACAGGGATAGCCCCTGCATCAGCGCGACGAACGCCAGAACCACCCACCCGAAGGGATTGAGGAAGTAGGTGTTGAGTTCCTTTCTGGCAAGGATCCGGAGAACGCGCATGGGCGGAGGATGGACATCCACGGCGCAACGTCCAACTCCGAAATACGCCGCGAAGCTCAGGGGTTTAGCGAGTCGCCTTGAGCCTCACGAAAAGTATGTCCTGTGTGATTGGGATCGTGGCGGTGACGCGCTGGGTGGTCCGATCTATAGTGGAAGTGACGATGACGACCCCGTTCATGCCGTGGACGGCGGGAGTCCAGGTGCCGGTGAGCGTGCTTGAGGTTTCGATCACCTGGCCGATGCCGTTGGCCTCCGTTTTCCTGTCGTAGGAGAATACGAGGTTGCGACCGACGGTGGCCGGGGTGGTGGTGGTGGCATCTTTTAGGAGGTTCGGGTTCGGCGAGATGGGGTTGCCACCGAGAATGAATTCGAGGATGTTGGCGATGCCGTCGTTGTCGAAGTCCACCTCGTCGCCGCTGATGGCCGGGTTGGCGAGTTGGGTGGGAGAGAAATATGCGGACTGCCAAGTGGGGTAGGGCGGGCCGTAGATCACCGAATCACTTTCCGCCACTCCATTCGAATTTGTCACAACGACCTTGTAGATTCCGGCATGCTCGTTGAGATCGAAGTTGGGGATGAAAAGGCTGTTGCCGGTTTGACCGGGGATTTCCTGATTGTTTCTGAACCATTGGAAGGTGGAGAAAGGGAAGGCTCCCTCGTTGATGCCGACCAAGAGACGGAGGGGCGAGCCGGGAGTTCCTGCCTGAGCCACGGGCTGCTGGGTGACGGAAGGAGCTTCGGGGAAAATATTCCTGGATCGAACTTTCAAATACGTAGTGCTGGCGGAGAGGGTGTAACCCTGCTTCCCGGTGAAAACGCCGCTTCCGGCGGTGGTGGAGGTATCGATGCGATAGAATTCGAGCTCGACCTCATATTCCTTGTCCGGCTCGAGTCTGCCGCTGAGATCCAAGAAAGTCACCGCACCATGGAGTTCCGCTTCGACCACGTCTTGATCCGTTGCGGGATCATAGATGTTCAAGACCGTGAGATACTGGGATGCGACGAAACCCGCAGGCAGCGTCCACTTGAGCACTTCGTTATCCCCGAACTGATACACCCCGCCGCTCCATGACGCTCCGCTGCCGACGAGGATTCTCGGGATGCTGGGGAATGTTAGGGAAGCTCCGGTGGTCAGGTTGGCGGTGCCGGTTCCATTCTTGAATTGGACGGCGGTCGAGGCGGGGAGGAGGGCGTTCAGCTCTGCTAGCGTCGCGTAGCCCTGCTCGATGTAAAAGTCCGCAGGATCGTCCGGATCCGCATCCATTACGATCGGCGTTCCGGCGCCGATTTTGAAGGTCGGAGCGGTGGCTCCAGCATCCGGATCGACGAACGCCTCCGCTAAATAAGGATAGATTTCATTGCCTGCATCAAGCGTGACCAGTACGGGCGCGGAGCTTGAGGACTGTGCATAGTGGGAAAATCTCACCGTCCCGAAATCCGGGAGGCGGAGTGGGGTTGGGTTGGTGGTGATGCGCGTGACGGTGTATGTTCCGTCTCCCGATGTCATCACAAGGGTGTTGCCGGTGATGTTAAAGGTGGTGCCGGAGGTGGTGCCGTCGAAGCCAATATCGCCACAAGTGTCGATGGGCGCTGAAGCGGTGAAGGCCTTGGTTGCCGAATTCCAAGTGTAAGTCCCTTTTTCCATTCCGGTGTAGCCGAAGGGGATATCGTTGGCCTCTTGCGCGAAGTAGTATGTATTGTCGGCGAGAAAGGTGACGGAGACCTTTTCCCCAGGGATCGTCCATGAGCCGACGATGGCCGAGGCGGTGTTGACCACTCGAGAGAAGGTGAAAGTGCCTTCCCCGGGAACCGTGTAGCTGAGAGTGTTTCCGCTGACGGTGATCGTGGTGGCGGCTCCCGGATGGGAAAACCCGGCGTCTCCATTGGTATCCACGATGGTATCTACCGAGAAGGCTCCCGTTTCGTTGTCCCACTCGAAAGTGCCGCGTTCCATACCAGGGTGCTCAGGCTCGCCATCGACGAGGTAAAACGTGCCGTCATACCGGAACACCACCACCAGGTCTTCGGTGTTTAATTTCCATGCGGAGACGATCTCCGGGGAAGGGGCTTCGAATTGCGCGCGGGCGCTAGTGCTGAGGCAGCAGAAGGCGACGATTCCGAAAAGGATTCCTGAGATGCGGCGGGATAGGTTCATGGTGGTTGGGGCTATGCGATTGCGAACGTATCCCAACGACCAGATGTCATGGGATGAACCATTCGATGACTTGGTTTTACTTGAGTGATGAGAGTGGTGCAAGAACGGGTGTAAAAAAATTTCGGTGGACGAGTCCGCCGCGGAGCCAAAGAGGGGCTGCATTCTGCTGCCCGGCAACCCGAGACCTCTGGCGGAATCTTCCCTTCTCCATTTTTATTTGAGGGATGGAATGAATTTTCGTGTCCCTCCATCTCCGCTTCGCTCCGGTTGGCAGCAGAATGCAGCCACGCCTTGTCCCCCGATAAAATTTCTTAAGTTAGCGCTTATGGGGCATTGCCATGCCACCTTTGGGTTTCCAGCCCCGGACTCAGCGGATGCGGGAAAACTTCGCGTCGATGAAGGCGAGGACGAGTGCTTCCGTCTCGTCGTCGCCGATGCGCTGGACGGCCTCGACGGAGTAGCCGCGGGCGATGAGCTGGCGGGCTTGGACGGGATCGATGCCGCGAGCCTGAAGATAGAAGATTTCCTCGTCGGCGATCTGGGAGGAGGTGGAGCCGTGGGAGCATTTCACCTGATCCGCGTTGATCTCGAGGCCGGGCATGGAGTTCGCCTCGCAATCGTCGGTCATCATGAGGTTGCGGCAGGTCTGGTAGGCGTCGGTGTGGTGGGCGGCTTCGTCCACGAAAATGAGGCCGGAGAAGACGGTTTTCGAGTGGCCGTAGAGGGTGTTCTTGTAGAGGAGATCCGAGTAGGCGCCTTCGGAAACATGGTGCTGGAAGGTGCGCTGGTCGTATTCCTGCTCATGATCCGGGATCGAGACGGAAAGCATGTCGGAGTGGGCACCTGGGCCTTCGAGGCGGGAGAGGGATTCGTTCCGCACCCATGACCCGCCGGTGTTCAGGACAAAGGCTTTGGTTCTCGCATCGCGGGTAGTGGAGGTTTCCTTGACCGCGATCATGCGGGAAACTTCGTTGAGATCCTGGATGGAGATGTAGTCGAGGGAGGAATTCTGGCCGGCATAGAGATCCTTGTAGCCGATGGTCAGGCCGGGGGTAGTCTCGTCGGCGGAACGGAAGATATCGATGACGCGGACTTTCGAGGATTTCCCGGTGACGATGAGCGTGTGAGGGAAGGCGATGGTCTCGCCGGAGATCCAGTGGTGGGCTTCGATGGTGCCTTCGATCTCGACCTTGTCGGGGATGTGGATGAAGAGCCCGTTCTTCACGGCAGACTCGTGGAGCGCAGCGTATTTCGCGGAACCGAGTCGGTTCTCCTGTTTCATGAAATGCTGCTCGACGAGTTCCGAATGGGAGACGAGAGCGTCCGCGAGAGGCAGACAGATGACGTTTTGCGGGAGTGTGGATTCGCTCGAGATGAGCTCGTCGTTGAGGAAAACGAATTTCGCGGCGGGCTTCTCCACACCGATTGAGCGTGCGATGAGGGCGGAGGGATCCGCGGCTACAGCCTCGCCAGAGAGATTGTCGAAATTGAGCTGCTTGATGTTCGAGAAACGCCACATCTCATCGCCGCGCTTCGGCGTGGGGATGGCTTCGTAACGTTTCTGTGCGGCTTGCTGGCGGGCTGTGAACCAGGTGGGGAGGGTGGTGGTCATTTAGAGTTTGTTAGGTGAAAGTGTTTAGTTTTCAGGGAAGAGTTTCCGGCGGAAGTTTTCGTTGGTGTTCCAAGTGTTTGTTCTCAAGCCAAGAGCTGAAAACTGAACACTGAAACCTAGCAAACTTTCCGTTTTATCCTACCGAGCCTTCCATCTCAAGGTCGATGAGGCGTTTCAGCTCGACGGAATACTCCATGGGGAACTCGCGGACGAGGTCGTTGATGAAGCCGTTGACGGCGAGGGACATGGCCTGGCCTTCGTTCAGGCCGCGCTGGCGCATGTAGAAAAGCATTTCCTCGGAGACCTGCGAAACGCTGGCCTCGTGCTGGGTGGCGTGGCGGTTGCCCTTGACGGTGATGGCCGGGTAGGTGTCGGTGCGGGAGTTGCTGTTGATGAGCAGGGCGTCGCACTCGGTGTTGTTCTTACAGCCTTTGAGGTGCTTGGGAATGAGCACCTGGCCGCGGTAGGTGGAGCGGCCTTTACCGACGGAGATGGATTTTGATACTACGTTGCTAGTAGTATTGTCGGCGGCGTGGATCATTTTCGCGCCGGTGTCCTGGTGCTGGCCGGTGTTGGCGAGGGCGATGGAGATCACCTCGCCGCGGGCGCGCTCGCCCTTCATGATCACGCCGGGGTATTTCATGGTCAGGCGGGAGCCGATGTTGCAGTCGATCCAGCGGACTTCTGCATCCTCCATCGCGAGGCCGCGCTTGGTGACGAGGTTGAAAACGTTGGACGACCAGTTCTGGACGGTGACGTATTGGATTTTCGCGCCTTTGAGGGCGACAAGCTCGACGACCGCGGAGTGCAGGGTGGCGGTCTCGAATTTCGGCGCGGTGCAGCCTTCCATATACATCACCTCGGAGCCTTCGTCGGCGATGATGAGAGTGCGTTCGAACTGGCCGAAGGATTCGGAGTTGATGCGGAAATAAGCCTGGAGAGGTTGTTTCAGCTTCACTCCTTTCGGAATGTAAATGAAGGAACCGCCGGAGAAAACCGCGCTGTTGAGGGCGGAGTATTTGTTGTCACCGGTGGGGATGACCTTTCCAAACCACGGGCGGAAGATTTCCTCGTGCTCTTTCAATCCCTCGGCGGAGGTGACGAAAATCACGCCCTGCTTGGTCAGTTCCTCTTTGACGTTGGAGTAGGCGGCTTCGGAGTCGAACTGTGCTTCAACCCCTGCAAGGAAAGCGCGCTCTTGCTGAGGAATGCCAAGGCGTTCGAAGGTTTCAAGGACATCGGCAGGCACGTCATCCCATGAGCGCTTCGGTTTTTCGCCATCGGAAAGGTAGAAGCGGATCTTCGAGTAATCGATGTTGTTGAGGTCTTCGGTGGCCCAGTTCGTGGGTGTGGGCTTGCTTTCGAAGACGGCGAGCGCCTTGTGACGGAACTCCCGCACCCAATCGGGATCCTGCTTCACGTCGCAGATGTAATCGACCGTGGCGGATGAAAGCCCCCACCCGGCGTCGAACTTGTTGCGCTCGGGGAAGGTGAAATCGCCCTTGGTGCGGTCGATGTTGATCGCGTCGTGCGTTTCCTCGTCGAGGAGGGCGGTGGCTGTGTCTTCTGTGAACATGGGGGTAAGTCTGGTTGGGAAATTTAAGAATTTTTTACCACAGAGGCACAGAGGTCACAGAGGAAGAGCTTGCATCTACGGCTCTGTGTTCTCTGTGTCTCTGTGGTTAAATGTTTTATGCTAAAGCGGGTTCTTTTAGGAAATCGTAGCCTTTTTCCTCAAGCTCAAGGGCGAGCTCGGGGCCGCCGGATTTCACGATGCGGCCTTCTGACATCACGTGGACGTGGTCGGGCTTGATGTAATCGAGCAGGCGCTGGTAGTGGGTGATGAGGAGCATGCCGCGCTTCGGTGAGCGCATGGCGTTTACTCCTTTGGCAACGATCTTGAGAGCGTCGATATCAAGGCCGGAATCCGTTTCGTCGAGGATGCAGTATTTCGGATCGAGCATGATCATCTGGAGGATCTCGTTGCGCTTTTTTTCGCCGCCGGAGAAGCCTTCGTTCACGGCACGGGCGGTGAACTTGCGATCCATTTCCAACAGATCCATCTGGGCGTAGAGGTGCTTGTAGTAGGCGACCGCGTCGATTTCTTCTCCCTTGGGAAGTCGGGCTTGGAGCGCGGCGCGGATGAAGTTCGCGTTGGAGACGCCGGGGACTTCGTTGGGATACTGAAAGGCAAGGAAGATGCCGGCGCGGGAACGCTCGTCGATGGACATCTCGGAGATGTCCAGGCCGTCCATGGTGATGGTGCCGGCGGTCGGCAGGTAGCTCTCGTGGCCGGCGATGACCTTGGAGAGGGTGGACTTGCCGGAGCCGTTCGGGCCCATGATGGCGTGGATCTCGCCGGTGGGGATCTCAAGGTTCACTCCCTTGAGGATTTCGGTGCCGTTTTCGAGGGTTGCGTGGAGGTTGCTGATTTTAAGACTCATATTGGAAATTTGATGGGGATTTTCACCGCAGAGGCGCAGAGGTCACAGAGGGACGCAAAGCTGGGCTTCCGGGTTCTTTTTGAAGTTTAGAGTTTAAAATTTAAAGTTTCAGGCGAGTTGGCCGCGGAGGGTGATCTCGACGTCTTTGATGACGGTGTTGGGCGGGAGGTCGAGGACATCGGCGAGGCTGATGCCGGGCTTGAATTTCACGTCGTGGATCGTGCCTGTCGTTTCGTCGTGGAAATGGCCGTGCTCGTCGAGGTTCGAACAGTAGCGTGAGGGCTCGCGGTCAAAGTTGACCTGCCGGATCACATTGTGCTGCACGAGCGCCTCTAGGCAGTTGTAAACCGTGGCAAGAGAAACATTCGGCAGCGCCTCTTTGGTGCGCATGAAAACCTCGTTGGCGGTGGGATGGGTGCGCTCATCCATTAGCAAACGATAAACTTCCTGCCGCTGACGGGTCATACGCAGGCCGTTGATCTCGTCCGGCGTTTCCGGGTGATGATGGGGCGTTTCGGTTTTCATTGCGGCGGTAAATTAGAACCATTCCTGATTGTATCAAGAATTATTCTAATTAATTATTCGTGCCGTGGAAAGGGAGGCTAACACGAGACGATATCCGGGTTTTTTACGACTTTCCCGATTTCGTCCAAAAAATCCTTGCAAGGCGGTTTGTTACGTGATGGATTCCCCGCCCGCCCGCTGGCGGACAAAACATTTCCCAATACGGCCATGGCCTACGCAGTAATCAAAACAGGCGGTAAACAATACCGCGTCCAAGAAGGCGACACACTCGACGTCGAAAAACTCGATGCCGCAGTCGATTCCGAAATCACTTTCAGCGAAGTTCTGCTCCGCGGCGAAGGCGGTAGCGTAACGATCGGGGCGCCTTTCATCGAAGGCGGCAAAGTGACCGCGAAGGTGGTCGACCAATTCCGCGACGTGAAGGGTATCGCCTTCAAGTTCAAGCGCCGCAAGGGCTTCCACAAAACCAAAGGCTTCCGCCGCCACCTTACCAAGCTGGAGATCACCTCCATCGGATAATCCCCAAACCACCCCAATTCCATGGCCCATAAAAAAGGACAAGGCTCCGTCAAGAACGGACGCGACTCGCGCAGCAACCGCCTCGGCGTGAAAAAATTCGGAGGTCAAGCTGTGATCGCCGGCAACATCATCATCCGCCAGCGCGGCACCAAGGTTCATCCCGGTGTCGGCGTAGGCTGCGGTAAGGATCACACTCTGTTTGCACTCATAGATGGTGCCGTGAAATTCGACCGCGAAGGCGGACGGGTGAACGTGGTCGCTATTGCGAACTGAGTTCCCGCTCACCGATTTCCAAAAGCCTCCGGATCACTCCGGGGGCTTTTTGTTTGGAAGAGGAACCGTGGTTTAGAAACCACGTCTGCAACGGGAGCGGGCTTCGCAGGTATTTCGCCGGGCAGGTCGGAACCGTGGTTTAGAAACCACATCTACAACAGGAACTAGCTTTCCCAGTAATTCGCCGGGCAGGTCGCGATTTCTAAATCGCGGTTCCTATCCCATTCCGAACATGTCGCGTGGATCGATGTCGGAGGAAGATCCTTCCATTTTCCATTGCCGATCCACATTGAGGCGAACGGTGGCGAGGTGCTTGTGGCTCCATTCCTTCGGGCCGATCATCGAGAGCAGCTTCCGGCCGCGAACCTCGTAGAGATGGTAAACTTGGCCGACGATGGGTTCGAAATTGATGTCCGCCTCGTAGATCAGTTTGTTCCAATTGAAATGATCGATGGCGGCCAGGTATTCCTCACGGATCTCCGTGAGCTTCTGCTGGAGTTCCCTTTCCACCTCAGAAATGCCCCGCGATTTGAAGGTGCTTAGATCGTTGGGAATGATTTTCGGGCTGAGAGTTGAGACGGGGTAGGGCATGAATGCCCGGGAGATGGTTCCTTCTGACATGGTTTTGAAATCGGCTGCCTTTGCTTCGGCTAGAAGTGCGCCACCTGCAAATAAAAAAACCGGGCGACCCGAAGGCCGCCCGGTTTGGATTCTAATGGTTAGACTGCTAGTTAGCTCCCGATATTAAAGGGGTGGCTTGATCGCAGGTGTCGCACCATCCCAGACTGGGTTGGTGGAGGTGAACAGATCGGTGGTGCCGACGGTCACAGTGCCGACAGTAGCACCGGCAGCGACCTTCATTTTGAGCGAGGCTACACTGTTATCCATGCGGAGAACGACCAAGTTCTTATCGAACGGAGCTGGATCCAGTGTGACAGCACCCGGTGTCAAGGGGGCGAGAATCACTGGACGTGCAGGATTTCCGGCGGAGCTAAGACCCTCCGTGCCGATGGCAATGTATCCGAAGCCCACTTCGCCTTTCTTGAGAGCTTCAGTATCGGTTGTGATGTTGCCATCTGGCTTGATTGTGCCGCGAGCTTTCGCGTAGAATATGGCTTCTGATTGTGTAAGATCAGCCTGCATGAGCGCCTTGAAGTAGCCGTTCGAGTTAGCTCCTGCGGTGCCTTTGATGGTCGCAGCAGTGTCGAGCAGTGCTATGCTGGCGGTGCCTGGAAGTGAGCCGTATTCGTTATCGAACTCAAGAAAGGCGAGTCCAACTTGGCGGGCGTTCGAGGTGGCTTCGGTTTGGTCAGCCTTTTTCCGTTGGCGGATCACCATGGGGGCGGTGAGTCCGGCGAGTGATGCGATGATCACGATCACGACGAGAAGCTCCACCAGGGTGAAGCCGCGTCTTGTTGTTTGTACGTTGGTTTTCATTGTATTGTATTATCTATGTTTTGGTTTTTGGTTTTGGCGGGCGATTGCCCCCTATTTAATCCCAAGGAGGGAGAACCCTTCCGAGGTTCGGAAAACGTAGAATCTGCGCCGGACGAAGCAAGCGATTTCTTTGATGCGTGGAAAATTTTTAGAAATCAGCGCTCTTCGCTACGGTCACGCAGGCTTTGTAGGGTGCGCGCCTCGCCTGGGGTGATGGGGTATGGCCCCGAGAACTCGACCTGGTGGCTGCCCTCCCCGCCGGTGCGGCAGGCGAAGGCTTTGCTGGATTTCGTATAGTAAAGGATCAGGTAGCGGTTGCCGCTCCTGTTTGTTTCCGCGAGGAAATCGGGTTCGCCCGACTGCCTGAGAAAAACGCCAAGATCGGGAAATGCGATGGCCTGGGCGGTAAGGCGCTGGAATCCGAAGGTCGGAGGATCGCGCCGCACCAGCATGATGTGGTCGTTGGCGGAGCCGGAGGTGCGCTGAAGGTAGGCGGAGTTCGTCACAGGCGAGCAGGCTCCGCAGAGGAGGGCGATGAAGGCGAGACGGGAAATGGCCGGAAAATTCATCCTCACATTACTTAGCGGGAGCTCCGGCTTTTCCGATCCTGGGTGATAATGCCCGCAATTTTCCGGGTGTTGGGGCGATTCCCCTCTGAATCGATGAAAATCGCGGTTTCGAGGGGGATGAGGAATTCGACCGCAGAGTTGATACCGACGAGGTTGCCGAAGGCATCGACCACCGGCCCGCCGCTATCGCCGGGCTCCAGGGGGATGTCGATCTTGAAAGGACGGTTGCTAGTGAACGCGCCTTCCGGAGCCAGCGGGCTGCGGAGTTTCCCTGGCGAGGTGCGGTGGCCGGTGGCCATGCCGCCGTGGATGATTCCATGGCCGGAGGGAAGCCACTGGTCGGGCGGCGTCCAATTGTAGTGGTAGGGTGTCTTGAGGGGGATATGGAGAAGGGCGAGGTCGTCGGAAAAGGATCGCCAGACGATACGCGCTTTGCTGGTGACGATGCGGCCGCCGCTGCCGTAGATGATGAATACGTTCTTGCTGTCCGAGCGGGTCAGGACGTGGTCAGCGGTGAGGAAATACCCGTCAGGGGTAATGGGTGCGGCAGAGCCGCCGTCCGCGTCGCCGGGTGCGCCGGATGTGTCGAAACGCTGCCGCACCCAACTGCCGAGCTCCTCGCGCGTGGTTACGACTACCGCCGAAAGCCGTTCCCTGACGATCTGCCTGGCGACCTGACCGGGAATCGCCATGCTGGCGGGCGGAGGAGGAGGGGTCGGTGAACACGCGGCCGCAAGCAGGCAGAGGAAAGCGGCGACCGTATTCAGGAAAAACTTGGACATCCGCCGCAATGGAAACATATCCGCGCGATTACGTCACATCCGATTTCATAAATCCGCCAACAATCGGAGGAGCGCCCTGCGGAAAGGCGCAGCCATCGGGATCGAGGTGAGCGCGTCCCGGGAAATCCACTCGTCCCCTTCTCCGGGTTGATGGCCTGCGCCTTCGTGAATGTTTAGGTTCACCTTGTAGCGGGTGATCGTGTAGGTTTCCGAGAAAATCAGGGGCGAAACGGCGCATTCGTGCTCCGAACGCAGCGGAAGTTTCCAGAGACCGTTGCGGCGGCTGCCTGATTCGCGGTGGAGCAGGACACGGCCTTCGGCGTCGAGCAACCAGATGGCGTGTTCGGTGATTTCCGTGATCGCCGCCCGCTTCTTCTTCACGGGGAGATTCTGTGGTTCTTCCGCCTTGCAGAATTTTGCCACCGGACAAATTTCACAACGCGGAGCGCCGGGGCGGCAGACGGTTTGCCCGAGCTCCATCATTGCGTAGTTATGGCGGCGGGGGTTTTCCGGATCGCAGAGCGCACGCGCCCAATCCGTGTGGCGCTTGCGGGTGGCGCTGGAATCGATGGGCGTCGCATCGTCCATCAGCCGCGAGAGCAAGCGGTGTACATTGCCATCTACGAGTGCGGAGGGTTTCCCAAAAGCGAAAGAGAGAAGCGCGGCAGCGGTGTAGGGACCGATGCCGGGCAACGCGAGCAACGAGGCTTCATCGTCGGGGAAAACCCCGCCATGCTTGCTCACCACGGCGGCGGCCGCCTCGCGGAGCATCCGCGCACGGCGGTAATAGCCCAGCCCCTCCCAAGCCTTCAGTAAACGGCTGTCATCCGCCGCGGAGAGCGAGTACACATCCGGGAATGTTTCCAGAAACCGCGTGAAGTATCCTTTTCCCAGAACATGCGCGACCCTAGTCTGCTGGAGCATCATTTCGGAAACCAGCACCGCGTAGGGATCGCGCGTCCGCCGCCAGGGGTAGTCCTTGCCCTCGCCGGAAAACCAATCTCCGAGAACTTTTCGGAAATCCTCCGGTGCGGCGAGCGGAGACACCTCGTATCTCGGTTTCAAGAGAGCCATCAGCGTTTGCGGCGCAGGCGTTTGCCGGAGAGTCGGGTGGCGATCAGGTTCGGACAACGGCCTTTTAGACGGAGCTGCTCACAGCTTGCCTCAATTTTGATGGATCGCCGCACGGAACGGAACCCGAGCCGACGCGTCACGCAATCCGTCTGTATATCCACATTCCCATCCTCGAACTCCACGACGCGCCCACAATCGTTGCAGACGAGGTGGTTGTGCGAGGGCTTGTCGTGGAAGTTGGGATCGTAGGTTACTTGGCTGTCGCCTAGGTCGATCTGACGCAGCAAATCCGCCTCCACCAGCAGCCCCAGCGTGCGGTAAACCGTGGCGCGCGAGGTTTCCCCCTGCACTTTCCGGACCCGGTCGAAAAGTTCGTCGGCCGTGAAATGTTCGTCGCGGGAGAATACCTCCGCCACAATCTGCTCGCGCTGCACCGTGCGCCGCAGCCCTTTGCGCCGGATGAAATCATCGAGCCGTTCCTTGATCCCGCCATCCATTTGCCCGAAGGCTATCGGGCTGAGCGGATTTGTAAAAGCAATCCGTCCCGCCGGAGGCGCATTCTGGCGTTGCGCCGCAGCGTCCCCGCCTCCAGACTCGCGGGGCGAGGTTTCCCCGCGATTTTTCCAACAAAATCCCATGAATAAGCCGAGCGGCGATCCGTCCTACCCAACGCCAATCCCACAGGATACGGCGGCGGACGAATCCGACGAGGACTTCCGCCTCGTGGGCTTGGCGCAAAAGGGTAACATGAGCGCTTACGACGAGCTTGTCATCCGCCATAGGGGAAAAATCTACGCGATGATACGGAACATGGTCAAAAACGACGCGGACGCCTGGGATCTCTCCCAGGACGTTTTCATCAAGGCGTGGCAAGCCCTGCCGCGCTTCGAGGCACGCGCCCGTTTCTCCACCTGGCTCTACCGGATTTCCCACAACGTGGTCTATGACTGGGCGCGCAAACGCAAGCACGAGAGCGCCGGCGAGCTCAACGACGAGATTTTCGACCGCGAAAAGATCGACTCCTCCGCCCGCACCGCGCCCGCCTTCGTCGAATCCCCGGACGATGCCCTTTCTAATAGCGAACTCCGCGCAAAAATCGAATCCGCCCTGAGCAAGTTGAGCACCGAACACCGCGAAGCCGTCATCCTCAAAGATGTCCAGGGACTCTCCTACAAGGAAATCGCCGATGTGATGGAATGCTCGATCGGCACCGTGATGAGCCGCCTTTACTACGCCCGCCAGAAACTCCAAACTCTCCTCAAAGATGAATACGAATCCAGATGAAACCCGCCTCGCCCTATGGCTTGACGACGAACTCACCGGCGCGGATCTCGCGGAAATGGAAGCGTGGGCCGCCAATGACCAGGAGTTGCAGGATGCCCGCGAAGAAACTCGTGCGTTCCGGAAAATGATGGCCGCACACCTCCCCGCTAGCGAGGAGCCGCCCTACCCGGATTTTTTCCTCAGCCGCGTGAACCAAGGCATCCGCGACCTCCAGCTCGCCGAAGCGCCCGCGAAACCCGCCGCCGCAGTTCCCTTCTGGAAATCGTGGATGATGCCCATCGCCGCCTGCGCGGGGATGGTGCTCGCCTTCGGCATCGGCAAGCGCAGCAGCGAAGCTCCTGGTGCGCTCACTGTCGTGCCCTCGGTTGCACCGGTGGTTTACACACCGGAGGAAGGTGTGGATGCCGAGTGGTTCGCCAGCACGGGCGCGGGCGCGAACGTGATCGTCCTAGAAGGTGTCGCCGCGATCCCCGATTCCACCGATTTCTCGGAAACGGTTTATGTGCCCACGATGAGCGAATCCGACCGCACCGCGACACGCGAGGCGGAAACCAGCGATTCCGCCAAGCAATGAGATCTTTGCTCAAACTGGCCGTGACCGCGTGCTCCCTGTTTTTGGGCGGGCAAGCAGCCGCCGTCGAGGACGCGGGACGCGCCAAGGTAGGCAAGCTGGAGGTGACGGTTTACTTCGCCACCAACGGCGATCCCGCCGCCGCCGGAGACCGCGCCGAGGAAATTGCGGTGGAAATCCGGGACCGCCTTCAAAGCGAGGAAAAACTCAAATTCGATCATTACCGAGCGCTCGGAGCCGAGACCCAACCGATTTTCCGTAGCTATGAGAACTGGGCGCAGCCGCTCAAGCCCTCCGACGAGATTCTCGTCCGTTTTGAAACACGCACCCAACCCGCCAAGGATTCCGTTTCTCTCGATCTGGAGCTGTGGCTGGCGCGCAAGAAAATCCTGAAAACCGATGCCGCACTGCGACCCGGTCACCCGCTTTATGTGCTCGGGCCGGAATGGCGCGGCGGGCGGCTCATCATCGCGGTCGCGCTTGCTTCGTGAGTGGTTCGGGGCTCATATTGTCCTCATGAAAGCACTGTCTGTCTTCCTGTTCCTGCTCGCTATCCTGCCGATACGCGCGGAGCTGAAATTCGAAACCCCCGTCATCGACGCGGAGGCGGCGCTCGATGCCACAAGCCTTGTCCGCGAATACAAATTCACCAACGTCGGCACGAAAGCCATCAAGATCACCCAGGCGGATGCCGGATGCTCCTGTCTCGCTGTGGAGCTCGCGGCGGGAAAATTCACTTACGCTCCGGGCGAATCGGGCACGCTGCGGGCCACCTTCGAGATCGGCAGTTTCCAAGGCACCGTCGAGAAGACCGTTCTCATTTGGCTTGAGGGCGACCGCGAGGAATCGCCCTCCGCAAAGGTCATGCTCCGGGTTCACATCCCGGTCATCATCTCCCTCGAACCCAAGTCCCTGAAGTGGGAATTGGGCGGTTCGGCGGAGATGCAAAGCATCGACGTGAAGATGGATTACGAGAAGCCCATCCGAGTCACCTCCGTTTCCACCAGCAACGAGACCTTCTCCACGAAGCTGGTCACCGTCGAGGAAGGAAAACACTACAAGGTGGAAGTGACGCCGCACGGCACGGCAACCGGCGGGATGACGATTATCCGGATCGAGACTGACACCGATGTGGAAAAGCAACGCATCCAGCAAGGCTTCGCGATGATCACCGTTCCTGTGAAACCGCAGCCATGAATGCACTCGCCCAGTTCGCGGCCGTCGGTATGGTCTCGCTCGCAGCGGCGGGCGGCTCATGGCTCCTGAGAAAACCGCCGGTGGAAAAGCCCGCCTTCACCTGCGATCCGGCCAAGCTCCGCGACGACGAGATCTGCCTGGCTGACGTGAAAGGCCAAGTGCTTTGGGTCGATGCCCGTTCCCGCAGCGAATGGCAGGCAACCGGTCTCAAGGGATCCATCCTCTGGAACATGGATCCCAAGGAAGATGCCAACGTTTTCGAGGCCGAGGCCGCGCCGCACATCGCCGCAGCAGGGTTGGTCGTCGTATATTGCGGCAGCGAAAAATGCGGCACCAGCCGGGAGATTGCAGGCAGGATACGCAGGATGGAGTTCGGCCCACCGGTGAAGGTGCTTCGCGGCGGCTGGGATGCCATCAAGGGTTCCAGTCTAGCGCCTTGATATCGAGTGCTTCTAGGAACGGCTTTTGCGGATCTTCCTCCGTGTTCCAGCGCATGAAGATCGTGCAAGGTTTGGCTTGGGCGTAGGTCAATCCCGACGTCTCGTCCTCCAACATCGCGCCAATCGTGGAGAATTTTCCGAAATACGCCTTGGCGATTTCCTTGGTGTCTTCGCGGGATAGGATCTTCAGGGTGTATTTTTTCTCCGGAGAGGGAACATCGTCGTAGCAGAAAGCGCCCGCCGAAATGATTACCTGGAAAGTGCCCGCCTCTTCGCTCGGCTTCTCCGCGTAGCGGGCGAAATTCCTGCCGAAAAGGTCGAGGAATGGATCCACCACCACTTTCGGTTCGCCCGAAGCGCGAATCCTGACCAGCATGGTTTGCGGGTTCACGTCATTTTCCCCATCCGCAAAATCGACCTGATAATAATGGTCAACGACCTGTTCGATCCCGTTCGTTTCGCGAACATCCACGGTGATTTTCAATACCTCGGGCAGCGGCCCGTTCAGGACGGAGCTGACAAGGTCGGTCTCCGGACGCTTCGTCTCAAGATGAGGCATGCGCTCCTCAAGAGTCTTCATCGCGAGGAATTTCTCAAGAAGCTCCAACGCATGGATCCCGCCGTCAACGGGCTGCGGATCGAGTGTGGCGTCATCCTCGGGAGTCGCGTCCGTCAACGACTCGAAGGTGTTGTCATCAGCAGGAATGATGGGCTCCACTTGGCTTTTTGTATCTCCCTGCAAGGCAAGCTCTGTTTGCTTAACTGACTTTGATTGGATGTCCTTTTGGAGGAACGTCCGCACTCCGTAAACCACGCCGAGTGCGAGGCACAGGAAGGTCAGCGGAACGAGAAACCGCATCATTCGGCTCCGATGATGGCGCGGCGGGGGCTGTGTATATTTCTCTAAGGCAGGCCTGTCTCCGCTAGGATCGGAACGAACGCGAGTCGTGGCTTCGACCGGTTCGGAACGGGTCGGCAACGCCCTGGGTTCCACGCGCAGAACGGGAGCCTGTTGCGCCAGGGCGGGTCGCGACTCCGAGGTATGAGGATACTGGGGAGAAGGCCGCTGCGTAGGTTGCTGATACGGCAGAGGCAATTGAGGCTGCTGATATTGCAGAGGCGATTGAGGCTGCTGATATTGCGGAGGCGATTGAGGCTGCTGATACGGCAGAGGCAATTGAGCCTGCCGATGCTGCGGAGGTGATTGAGGCTGGTATTCAGCAGGGTAGGGAGCCTGGATGCTTGTATTGCAACGCGGGCAGGGACCCGCGACTCCCGCGAGACTCTGGGGTACCGTCAGACGCACGTTGCACGCCGGACAGAGAAAAGAGATTGTGCTTTGGCTCGTCACCACCGGGACAGCTAACTGAAATAACCTGTAAAGTCAATCATTCAGAAAGATAAATATACTTTTAGCAATCAGATGCTTGAGATCTCAGGAGCCGACGAAATGATCAGCATTTCTCGCGACAAATTGCACGGCACGTGCTTTAACCCTTTCGCGATTATCGATCCATCCGCAAAACTACCATGGCAACCATCACCAAGCGCGAACTAGTCCTCAGTATCACCGACAAACTCGGCCTCAAGGGAACGGAAATTCGGCAGCAGGATGTCCAGCTCATCGTACAATCGCTCATCGAGGAAATCACGGATTCGCTCGCGCACGGCAACAACGTCGTGCTGCGGAATTTCGGAGCTTTCGAAGTCAGGGAGATGAAGGCCAAGGTTGGGCGGAATCCGAAAGATCCGTCGAAGAATGTCCCGATTCCGGCACGTGCCGTGGTGAAATTCAAGCCGGGCAAGGAGATGAAGGAGAAGGTCGCCACGACACTTCAGGTGATTCGTGAGCGGGAAAAATGATCCGATCGGGAAATGAAATGAATATCCCACGCCACGCCACCCGCTTGCTTTTGCCAGCCATTTTCCTGGCTTGCGTTTCCTGCTCATCCAGACCGGAAGGCTATTCCGGTTACATGACGCGTTCCTACACCGTCCGGGGACAATCGTATCAGCCGATGAGTGTCGAGCAGGCCTTGGGATTCAGCGAAACGGGTATGTGCTCGTGGTATGATGAATCATCATTTTTCGGCCTGAAGTGCGGAACCACTTCGCTCGGAGAAAAAGTCCGGCCATGGCACCTGACCGGGGCGCACAAGACGCTCCCCCTCCCCTGCCTGGTGAAGGTCACCAATCTGGAAAACGGGAAAACCTTGAAAGTCCGGATCAACGACCGCGGCCCTTTCATCCCCAACCGCCATCTCGATGTGACCCCGCGCGCCGCGAAAAAACTCGGTTTTCATGGCGATGGCCTCACACGCACTCGGATCGAGGTGCTGTCGGTCGGGGACGGACGGCACAAGCGCAAGCCGAAGAGAGGCTTCCTTTTCTGGTGAACCCGGGGCTTGTCGGCGGGCGAAGATACGCCAAGCTCCATTGAGCGGGATTCATGAAGGAGCTGATCGACGAACTGGAACAGTGGGGGGCGGATGTGATTTTCGGCCGCGCCCGCGGATTCCGCGCCGCGATGATGCGCTTCCTGATGTCCTGGCTCTCGTGGATTTTCCGCGCGCTTGTGCAGTGCCGTATCATGCTTTACCGGAAAGGCTGGAAGCCGCAGGAATACCTCGGCGCGCAGGTAGTCGCCATCGGCAACCTGACCGTTGGCGGAACGGGGAAAACACCCGTCGTCGAACTACTTGCGAAATCCCTGCGCGACCGCGGGCGCAAGGTCGTGATCCTTTCCCGCGGCTACAAGAGTAAGAAGCTCGACCGTGCACAGAAATGGACGGGCGCGGATGGGAAGCCCGTCCCGGCGGAGCGCATGCCGCGCGTGGTCTCCACCGGCACCGCCCTGCTGCTCGATTCGAAATTCGCGGGCGACGAGCCGTTCATGCTGGCGCGGAACCTCGATGGTGTGGCCGTGATCGTGGACAAGGATCGCGTCAAGGGCGGCCGTTTCGCCGTCGGCGAGCTCAAGGCGGAGACCCTGCTGCTCGATGACGGGATGCAATACCTGGATCTCGCCCATTCGCTCGATATCACGCTGATCGATTCCCGCTCACCCTTCGGTACGGGGTCGCTGCTGCCGCGCGGCACCCTGCGTGAGCCTCCCCGCAACCTACGGCGGGCATCGTACATCCTCATCACGAAGTGCGACGGCAGCCCGAACACGGAGCTCATCGCCCGCATCCGGAAATACAACGCCGTGGCGGAGATCATCGAGTGCGCGCACGAGCCGGTGCATCTCGAGAACCTTTACACCCGCGAGTGGGAGGAGCTGCCTTTCCTGGAGGGGAAATGGGTCGGCGCGATCAGCGCGATCGCCGTGCCGGAGAGCTTCGAGCGCTCGCTCACCGCGCTGGGTGCGAAGGTCGAGATCAAGCGCCGTTTCTCCGACCACCACCGCTTCAACCGCCGCGACATCGATGACTTCATGCAGCGCTGCGTCGAGCGCGACATGGAGCTGATCGTCACCACGGAAAAAGACGCCGTCCGTTTCCCGCGGCCCACGGAGATCAACGTCCCGATCTATTTCCTCCGAATCGAGGTGAGGATTCTCACCGGGCAGGAAGCATGGGATGGCATGGTGGAAAGGTTGTGTAACCCGCCGCCTGTCAGGGACACCGCGCTCAGGAACGCGGGAGCCTACCGGATCTGAGCGCGATGCCGTGTGATCGTTTTTTCCCCATTCGGCGAAACCGGCACGATGAATCGCTTGTTTCGAACCCTGTTCCGTGCGTCCATTGAGCAATGAAAATGGCAGCTCCCGCTAAAACACCGCTCACCCTGATCGGTGGGCTCTTCCTCTTTCTTGGCCATGCAACGGCCCAGCAGGAGGCCCCGGAGCGCCCTCTTAAACCAAGCTACGAAATCTCCGCTGGCGGGATACAGCGCCAACTTGAAGTTTCGATGGCCGAGGTCGCCGTGAAGCAAGCAGACGGACGGCGCAAGATCTCCCAGGTAGCGGACGGCAATCCTGCTGCCAAAGCGAAACAGCTGCGAACAGAGGCGGCGGCGGAAGTGGAAATCGTGCTCATCGAAAACAGTGCCGCCCCGAAATCCGGCGCAGCCCGTGCAGCGACCCGCCACTTTGTGACCCGCGAGGTGCTGGTGAAACTCAAAGCGGGCGCGGCGGCAAAAGTCGTTGCCAAAAAAACCGGGCTGCGTGTTTCCCGTGAGATGGATTTCGCTCCGGGGTTTGTCATTCTCGACGCGGGAACCTCCGAAGCGGCACTGGTGGCGATGGAGACACTTCGGTTGATGCCGGAGGTGGAAAGCGCCGATGTGATGCTCGCCACCCAGAAGGCCAAGAAAACGATCCCGAACGACCCGCTGTTTTCACAGCAATGGCATCTTCGCAACACCACGCAACTCGGCGGCGCCCTATGGGTGGATGCAGGCGTCACGCCCGTATGGGACACGTTTGAAGGATCAGGCATCACCATCGGCATCATCGACGATGGGGTTCAACACGCTCACCCTGATATCCAGCCGAATTACAACACGAGCCTCGACTACGATTACAACAGCAACGACTCCGACCCAACGCCGGTAAACCTCACCGAGGATTCACACGGCACAGCCTGCGCGGGCGTAGCCGCCGCCCGTGGCGGCAACGGCATAGGGGTATCCGGCGCCGCGCCGCTAGCCACACTGACAGGCTTCCGGCTCATCGCCGCGCCGGCCACCGATCAAAACGAGGCGGATGCATTTCTGGCCAACAACAACTCCATCCAAGTGAAGAGCAACAGCTGGGGGACCCCTGATGGCGACGGTTACGGCGGGCCGGGACCCTTGGCGGCGGCCGCGCTGGAGACGGCGGCCACCAGCGGTCGTGACGGGAAAGGTGTCATCATGCTCTTCGCGGGCGGCAACGGCTTCGATCTGGGTGATAACTCGAATTACGACGGCTATGCCAACTCGCCTTTCGTCATCGCCGTGGCCGCAGTGAATGATGCGGGGTTCCAGAGTTACTACTCGGAGATGGGCGCCAATCTGCTTGTCGCCGCACCTTCTAACAGCGGGGGGCAGAACGAAGGCATTCGCACTACGGATCTCACTGGCAATAGTGGAGCCAACTCAAGCGCCACCGGCGCGGACGATCTATCGGATCGCAACTACACGAAAGACTTCGGCGGCACCTCGTCCGCATGCCCGTTGGCAGCCGGGATCGTCGCGCTCATCCTGGAGGCGAATCCGAATCTTGGCTGGCGGGATATGAAAGAAATCCTCGCCCGCACGGCGCGCAAGACGCAGAGCACCGATCCCGACTGGGCGACGAACAGCGCGGGCCTCTCCTTCAACCACAAATATGGTGCGGGCATGATTGATGCGGCCGCAGCCGTCGCTCTCGCGCAGCAATGGACAAATCTGCCGGCGATGACCACCGTGCAGGTGGCGCAGACAGGACTCTCCGTTGCCATTCCCGACAACAGCGCCATCGGAGTCACCCGCACTCTGAATTTCACCAATGCGAATTTTCGAGTGGAGCATGTCACCGTCAAGGTGAACGCCACGCACACGGCGCGCGGCGATCTGGAGGTCACGCTCACCTCACCTTCGGGCATGGTCAGCAAGCTCTCCCAAGCGAACAATGACGGCACAAACAACCTCACATGGACCTACAGCTCCGTTCGTCACTGGGGAGAATCGGCCATCGGCAACTGGACGGTGAAGGTGGCGGACCGCGCCTCGACGGACACCGGAACGCTCGCGGGTGTCACGGTGAAGCTGTGGGGCACCGCCGATGAGGGCGCACGCATCGCCGGATCGGGCACCACGCTCAGCGGGGAATCCAACACGCCCACGAACAGCGCGGCGGATCCTGGTGAGGCGGTCACCTTCAGCCTCGGCCTGAAAAACATCGGTGCCGCTGCCACCAACAACCTCACGGCCACGCTGCTGCCCATCGGCGGCGTACGTGAACCTTCCGCTGCGCAAAATTATGGTGCGCTCGCCGCCTCGGGTGCCGCGGTCCAGCGCACCTTTTCGTTTAGGGTCGAAGGGGGCACGGGCATGTCCGTGCCCGTGATCCTGAGGCTTTCCGATGGCGCCACGGATCTCGGATTCGCGAACCTGAACATTTCCCTGGGCACGAGTGCATCCACCACCTTCACGGGCGGAGCCGTCACCATCAGGGACGATAACACGGGCTCGCCTTCGCCTTCAAACCTCTCCGTATCCGGCCTTGTCGGTCGAGTGCAGGACATGAAGGCGCGTATAAACGGCTTGACCCACGGCTTCGTGGACGACGTCGGCGCGCTGCTGCACAGCCCGGATGACCTGAAGATCCGGCTCTTTTGCGGTGGCACCGATGGTAGCGCCTCAACGGCGAGCCTCACCTTCGATGATGCCGCCTCGATCATTTTCCCTTCCTCGGGAGCCAGCCTTCCCACCGGCACCTACCGCCCGTGGGACTACTACGGATCGTTTGATGCGGTAGATAATCCAAGCGGGCGCACATTCACCGGTGACACGGATCTGAAGGAACTGGCCTTAACGATGGGCGAATTCCGCGGTGTGCCCGCGAACGGCACATGGAAGCTTTTCATGCAGGACTTCTCACCAGGCGATGCGGGCTCGCTTTCAAGCTGGCAGCTCTCTTTCACGACCGTCACCTCCACAGACAATGTATTCCTCACCTCCGCCTCCACCGACGGTGGCGAGGGGTCGGGCACCATCAACGTCTCGGTCACTCGCACCGGCGGTCGGGAGGGATCGGCCACCGTGAATTACGCCACCGGCAATGGCACCGCCACCGCAGGGAGCGATTTCACGAACACCACCGGCACACTTGGTTTCGCCGCGGGTGAGCTTACGAAAACTTTCGCCATTCCGATCACCGATGATGGCGCGGTCGAGCCCGATGAAACCATCCAGATCACACTTTCCAACGCAGGAGGGAACACCACGCTCGGAACGCTCGCCACCGGCACCGTCACCATCACGGACAACGATGGCGATACGGACAATGACACGATGGCCGACAATTACGAGAGATCTGTCGGCCTCAATCCCGCAGTCAATGATGCCGCGCTCGATCTCGACAGAGACGGATCAAAAAACATCGATGAATTCCTGTTCGGCACACTTCCCAACAACGCAGCCAGCCGCTTTCAGTTCAGCGTGGCCGTCGGCGCAACGGATGTCGGGATCACCTTTCCGACCATCACAGGCCGCCTCTACACGATCGAGCAAAGTCAAACGCTCGCCTCTCCATGGTCCGTCGTGCAGGAAAACATCGTCGGCACCGGCTCTAACATCACCGTGATCGAGGCGGCGGCAGCTTCACGGTTGAAAGGCTTTTATCGCGTGGTCGCCAGCCTGCCTTGATTGCCCATGCGGCCGGAGCACGGATCAGCGGTAGGTTGGATTTGAATCTTGGCAGAATCCGGAGGCTCTCTAAACCATGGCCATGCCCACCCTTGGAATTCTCGGCTCCGGTTCCGGATCGAACATGCAGGCGATCCTGGATGCCATCGAGGCCGGTGAACTGGACGCGCGGATCGGCATCGTGCTTTCCGATCATCCCGACGCATTGATCCTAGAACGGGCGAGGAAAAACGGCATCCGCGCGGAGGTGATCGATTGCGCGGGACAGCGGATGAGATTTCCCGATGCGGCGCAGGAAGAGACGGCGCGGAAACTCAGGGAGGCCGGGGTCGATCTGGTGTGCCTCGCCGGGTTCATGCGACTGGTGAAACGCCCGCTGCTCGACGCATTTCCCTCCCGCATCCTCAACATCCACCCCTCCCTGCTTCCCGCGTTCCCCGGCCTTGAGGCATGGCGGCAGGCGGTGGATGCGGGTGTTTCCGAAAGCGGGGTGTCGGTGCATCTCGTTGATGCGGGGATGGACACCGGACCCATACTGGGGCAGGAAAGGGTCGTCGTTTTTCCGGATGACACGCCGGAGACGCTCCACGCCCGCCTGCAGGCCGCCGAGTACCGGCTATACCCCGCTACGATCGCCGGTTACGCGGCCACCCTCAACCCATGAACCCGAACCTCCTCTCCCCGCTCCTCCGGCATCTCAGCGAAACCGTGATCGGCTCCGAAGAGGCGTCGCGACTGCTGCTCACCGCCCTGTTAGGAAATGGCCACGTCCTCATCGAGGGTGCGCCTGGCATCGGCAAAACGATGCTCGCCCACACCCTTGCCAGCTCCATGGGCGGCGTGTTCAAGCGCGTGCAGTTCACCCCCGATCTTCTGCCCTCCGACCTTCTCGGCTACAACCTTTACCGATCTGCGACAGGCGGCTTCGAGTTCATCCCCGGGCCGGTGTTTTCCAACTGCCTGCTGGCAGACGAGATCAACCGCACCTCGCCGCGCGTGCAATCGGCCTTGTTGGAAAGCATGAACGAAGGCCGCGTCACCATCGACGGCGTCACGCGCGATTTGCCACGGCCGTTCATCGTCATCGCCACGCAGAACGACACCCACGCCACCGGGACGTTTCCCCTGCCCGAGCCGCAGCTCGACCGCTTCCTGCTCTCCCTGCAGATGACGCTGCCGGACGCCGGGAAACAGACGGAGATCCTGCTCTCCCACGCCGCCCGCGGAGCCGAGCCGGAGACGGCACCATCCTTCGATCTCGATGGCGAAACGATTCTTTCCCTCCAGAAAAAGGCTGCGGAGCTCCCCGTCTCGCTGGTGGTTGCGCAATACATCACCGCGCTCTGCGAGGCGCTGCGGCAGCTCGCCGGATCGAACGAAAGCGTCTCCGTCCGCGCCTCGCTCGCGATCCTCCGCGCCGCCCGTGCGAACGCGTTCCTTGAGTCCGCTCCTGTCGTGTATCCGGATCACGTGCAGGCGGTTTTCCCGGCGGTGATGCGCCACCGCATCCTTTCCGAGCAGGACTTCGATCCGCTGGAACTGATCGGCATGGCGCTCGCGAAAACGAAGGTGCCTTAGATCCTGGTGTTCGCGGCGTAGGTCATTTTCACCGTCATCCGCTGGAGCACGATGATGGTGAAGACGCCGAGCACCGTGCCGAAGGGGAAGAAGGCGCAATTGATCGCAGCTACGACGAAAGTGAGGCTGTGCTGGATGCGTTTCCTGATCCAAAGGCCGGCGAGGATGTTCCCGGTCGCGAGGCATGCGATGATGACCGCAGCCACGATGTAGAACACGAGCATGATGTTCATGATTTCCGGCGGCATGACGGGTGGTGGCGGGGTGGTGGGAATTCCAATTGACGTGGAAGCGCGCGGGGGCTGCGGCATCGTCATGACCATCCGCATGATGAGGAAATGCAGTGCGATGAATCCGATGCCGAGCGCGTAGAGCCCCGCCCATCACAAAATGGAAAACGGAGAGCAAATGCAGATGCGACTCGTCCTCCAGATTGAGCTGGCGGGCAGGCATCGGCGGCGGTTGGTGGAGAGTCATGGCGTCATTCCAGCCCGCGTTCCGCCACCTCGTCCTCGTCCCAGCCGAGGTAATGGCCCAGCTCATGAAGATAGGTCGTGCCCACCTCGTCGCGGAAATCCTGTTCGTCGCGCTCGCTGTATTCCCAGAGGTTCTCCACGAAAATTCGGATGCGAGGCATCGCCTCCGGGCCGGGCTCCTCGATCAGCGATGCACCCTCGAAAAGCCCGAGGATATCATCATCAAGATCGTCATCCGGCGCCGGCTTGCCTTCGTAGGAAACCGGGCAGTTCTCCGCCTGTTCCTTCACGCCTTCCGGCAATACCTTGATGATCATCGCCACCTCGTCCTCGGCAATTTCGCAAAGCTGCTCGCGGTTCATACTGCTCACTCCGCGGGCTTTTCCTCCTCAATCTTCTCCTCAATCTTCTCCTCAACCTTTTCAACCGTTTTCTCCTCAACCGCTTTCTCCTCAACTTTTTCAGCGGGCTCCTCCTCCGGGGCAGCGGGTGCCACCTCAGGTGCGGATGGCGTTAGGTCGGGGACGGGATCGACGGTGAGAGGTGCGGTGGGCGTGGGGATGGGAGCATTCGGATCGATGATGGTCGGGATGGAGCCGCCCGGAGGCTGGCCGCTCGCATCAAGCAGAGGCAAGGGTTCCAGGCCACCACCTTCCGGAAGCGGGGGATAAACCTGATATACCCCATCGATGGGTGGGAGCTCAGTGCCGGAAGCGGAGACCATCACGGAAGGCACCCAGCCCACCTCACCGCTGTCGAGCTCCACTTTCACATAGGCTCCGTCATCGGAGACGATCTTCATGTTCGTACCAAGGCTGAGGAGCTTGTCTGCGTCCTCGCTGCCCTTGGGCTTGTTCTTGTAGAAAGCGGTGTTGGGAATATTCGCCGACACGAACTGTCCCGGGTAAATCGCAGGGCCGTAGCTTGTATCGACGTTGTTCATGCCGCTTCCGGGAGTTCTCAGCGGATCGAAACCGCCATCACTGTTCAGAGGCGCTTTGAACGTCTCACAGGCCGCGAGCGAGAGGGCAATCGGGATAATGCCAAAACGAAGAATTTTCATGAGGCATTCAAAATGACATCGCACGGGTGTCTGGTCAACTTTTCAATGGGCGTAATTCAAAGCCTTTGCACAGACACCTCCACCTTCACCTCCATCCGGCAGCCTGCGCCGCCGAGATAGGAGCCATGGATCGGCGCAACATCCTCGCCATTTTTTCGGAGCGGCGATCTTCGGTCGCCACCCCTCGATTTTCCGCCCCGGCCTGACCCTCACGCGCCCCAACGACAGTTCTGAGATATTCATCGGCAACTTCCGGCTTCTGGTCTGTCATAAGCGTAGTAAGTGACAAGAATATGACGCTTATGACTAGAAGCGCTTGGTTGAACGCTTACGACGGCGCGGCGCCCGCACAGGCGAGCTTGCGAGCCGGCGGGCGGCGGGCCGGGAGCGGGGTTTGCATCCCATGACTCCGTTTACTGACTCAAAACGCTTCACCCCACGCCCCCGAAATCCCCCTTCACGCTCCGGAAATCCTTTTGGCTGTAAGGGTTCTGTTCTATTTTCCTGTGTTCTATTTTCCTGGGAACGTGTTCTAGAGCGCAACCAATAAACCCACCAACCCCGGCAGGATCAGCGGCCACCAGCCGAAGGGCGGAAAGGCCAGTGCGCAGGCCAGCCCGGAGAGGATCGCGAGGCCGCAGCGAACAAAGAAATTTTCGAGGATCTTCAAAAGTGGGTTTAAAAATGCGTCGAAGCTATTCCGGTTGCGCCGCGAACCATTCCTTCGTTTTCGGACGGTTGAGAAGAATGAGGGTCAGGATGGGATAGGCGCAGGTCACGATGACACCAAAGACCGCGCCGACAACCATCGTGGTTTTCATCACCGATTGCGCGGCGGCAGGCATCGCTGGATCAGCCGCCATCTCCCGCATGGCAGGAATGGTGTAGAGGAAAGTGAGGACGAGGGTAATGGCTTTTCCCGCGAGCGATGTCCATGCGTAGCGGTTCGACCACACCAGGCCGCTGCGCCGTTTCTTCAGCAGCTTGATGCCTGCGATCAAGATCAGAACGGTGAGCACCAAGGAGATGACAAGCGCGACAACAGTGGCTACCATCATTTCATCCTGCATCCGCGCCTCCATCTCCATTTGTTTGGCAAGCTGCGGCGTCTTCGGCATGAATTTGTAAACCGGGTTTCCCACGAAGGTGGTGATGACACCGAGAGCCGACACCCCAAAGCCATACACGGCCAGCAGAACATGCATGATCCCGAAAACCTTCACTGTCTGCGGTTGCCCGAGATTGGCGTATTGCGCCACCTGCATGGAGGCGATGTCCTGTGGGGTGAGCGGTGGCGGCTGTTGTTCCATAATGCGGCTATGAAATCCGGTTTCCGGGAGATGTCGAGCAAGAGGTGCAATTCCACTGGCTCCGCTGCCGTCCGGCTGGTAGAAATCCGCCATGGAATTTCCTTGGGCATGGTTGTGTTTTGTGGCCGTGCCGGGGTTCTGGTTCCTGTTCACTTACAACGGCCTGGTAAACCTCCGCAACCAGGTGGCGATGGCCTTCTCGACCATCGATGTGCAGCTCAAGCAGCGCTTCGATCTGGTGCCGAACCTGGTGGAGACGGTGAAGGGATATGCGGAGCATGAGCGGGAGACGCTGGAAGCGGTAACGGCGGCGCGGAACCTTGCGGCGCAACCCGGAGCGGGATGGGCGATGCAGGAAAATCTCCAGCACGCGGTGGGGCAGCTCATTGCGCGCGCGGAGGCGTATCCCGATCTGAAGGCCAGCGGCCATTTCCTCATGCTGCAGCGCCAGCTTTCCGAGTGCGAGGCGCAGATCGCGGCGGCGCGGCGCAGCTACACTTCCTCGGTGATGGATTACAACAACCGCGTCGAGATGTTCCCGTCCTCGCTGGTGGCGGCGCTGTTCGGTTTCGCGAGGAAGCCGGAGTTTGAAATCGCGGTCGCGGAAAGGGAGTCGCAGGATGTCAGGTTCTGAGGAAAAGCCCGTGGACTGGCGCCCTGACGCAGGCAGCGTCGTGGAGAAAATCCGACCCGTGATCGAGCGGGTGGAGGGCATCCGCAGGATGGCTTTGGAAAGACACGCCAAGGCTGTGCGCCGTGGCCTGGCCGTGGGCGGCGGCGGTGCTGTCATCGCCTTGCTCGCGGCCGTTGCCGTGGCCGACAGCAGTTCACCCATTCACTGGTTCATCTTTGTGTTAGCAGTGGCCGCGGCGATCATCACCTATTGCTTGACCGACGGCGGATCACGGAAGGCATACCGCGCTATTTTGAAGCGCGAAGTTTTCGGGGCGGCCGCGGCGGAGATCGCGCCGGGCATGCGCTACCTGCCGGAGCACATGGTTCCGCAAGATCAGTTCGAGGCGGGCGGGCTTTTCGGCTCCGACATCGACCGTTATGACGGCGAGGATTCCTTCAGCGGCCGGGCAGGTGCGACGGATCTGCTTTTCAGCGAGCTGCATGTGCAGCGGAAGGAGACCAGCAGCGATTCGGATGGGAAAACGAGAACGCGCTGGGTCACCGTTTTCAAAGGCATCTATCTGGTCGCGGATTTCCACAAGGACTTCCGCTGCCGCGTCAAGATCGTCCCGGATGTGGCGGAGGCGAATTTCGGCTGGCTCGGTAGGAAACTGCAGGGCGTTTCCGGAAACCTGGTGCGCCTGGCAAACCCGGAGTTCGAGCATGCGTTCAAAGTGACATCCGATGACGACGTCGGCGCGCACTACCTGCTCACGCCGGACATGCAGGAGCGTTTCCTCGCACTCCGCAACCAATGGTCGAGCGATATCCGCGCCGCACTCATCGATTCCTGCCTGCACCTCGCGATCCCGATGAAGGAAAACTGGTTCGAGGCCGGCGAGGCAAATCCCGCCGGAGCCATCGAGCCGCTTCAGCGATTTCTCGAACAGCTCGTGATCGTGCTCCACATCACCGAGACACTCGATCTCAACACCCGCATCTGGACAAAGGAGTGAGAAGAGAAAGACCGGAGAGCAGGAGTTCGGCTGTGACGCGAACATCAGGATCCAGCACGTCCCACACATCCCTAAGGAGCCGAACGGGAAATTCCACGCCTCCATCTGCCGCATCTGAGTCCGTTCATCCTCAATCGACTATCAAAAGAATCTTGGCAAAGCGGCTTGGAAAGCTAGGATCGCAGCGGTTCCAACATACGAAACCGCCATGAAGATTATCGAGTAAGCTGATTATCGACTTAAACTTGGGATTTTTCATATTGAAACACCGTCTGCCACAACACCGTAGCACCCATTCCGCCCCCTTTTCCGAGCAAAAATCTTTTCCCCCCGGTTCGACCCAATGGCTATATCAGGAGCCTCCCTAGCAAAGCATATCCCTAGCAGAAAAATTTTGATCGTGCAGGGCGATTGGGAAGCGGGCATGTCGCTGCTCGCGCAGGATTTGCAGGATGAAGGGCACGAAGTGGGGAAGGTTTTCTTTTGTGCGGCGGATCTCGTTTACAAAATCCGCGGCATCAAAACCCACCTGTATCGAGAACCGCTGGCGGACTTTGATGGGTGGCTGAGGGAACTGATCCGAACAGAAAACTACGATACGTTTTTCCTCTACAACCATTACCGACCGTACAACCAAATCGCTTGGAGTATGGCGGAGGAGCGGAACCTCGGCTGCTTCGTTTTCGAGATGGGGCTGATCCGCCCGAACTGTGTCACCGTGTTCAGCCGCCATTCGCAGCCGCTGCCGACCTTGGCGAACGCCTGGGAAAAACTGCTGGCCGGGGGCGCTCCGCCGGACCCCGCTGTCATGCCTCCGGCGCTGTGCAAAGTGAGCATCTGGGTCAAGCTGCTCGTTTTAGGGGCAAATTTTCTCTTCAGCCGTGTAACCGCACCCCTGTTTCCCCACTTCGTGGATCAGCAGGAAATGAAACTCTGGAGCCATTTCAAACATGGGCTGATTTACCTCTGGCGTTACTTCACGCGAGGCAGGGATAGCGAAATGAATCCGGTGTTTTCCGGGGAGCTCTCCGGGAAATACTACGCGGTGCCGCTCCAGGTTCACAGGGATACCCAAGTCACCAGGAGCTCAGACTACCGCTCGATCGAGCAATTCATCGAGCAGGTCGTCCGTTCGTTCGAACGCCACGCGCCGGCTGACACCAAGCTGGTGTTCAAGGATCATCCCATGGACAGGGGCTACAAGGACTACGCGGACTTGATCGCCGGCTTCGACCATCGTCTCGGCGGCGGTCGGATCTTCTATTTCGATCGCGTCCACCTGCCCACGCTCCTGGCCCACTCCCGCGGGGTAGTCAACATCAACAGCTCCGTTGGTATTTCGGGACTGATCCATCATGCTCCGGTCATCACGCTCGGGACGGCCGTCTACGATCTGGCAGAGCTGACCTTTCAGGGCAATCTGGACGCCTTCTGGACTGAATCCGAAAAGCCGAGCCCACTGCGGGTGAATCAGTTCATTGATTTGCTTCTATGCACGTGCCAAGGACGCGGGACTCTCTCGCAAAGATGCTTCGACGTGTCCGGTCGCTGCAAGATCCAGTGGCCTATAACATTTCAAAATGAGTTCTTCGCAGGCGCTCCCACCTTGGATGAGGGAGCGTCCAGCCGGCCTGGCGAAGCGTTGCCGACTGATCGACCCACGGGGGAAATGTAAAAGTTGGTAAGCCACAAGCCAGAATGCGTAACGCTCTCGATTATTTCATTCATCACTTTTCCAATCAATCATGCGCACCATACTAACATACGGCACTTTTGATCTGCTCCATATAGGGCACATCAATCTTCTAACGCGCGCCAGAAGCCATGGTGACAGGCTGATCGTCGCCCTCTCGACCGATACGTTCAATCTGGTCGAGAAAAACAAAATCTGCATCAATAGCTACGAGGATCGCAAGGTGATCCTTGAATCGTTGAGGCTTGTCGACCTGGTGATTCCCGAAGAAAGCTGGGATCAGAAAAATACAGATGTTATAAAACATGAAGTGGATGTCTTCGTCATCGGGGATGACTGGAAGGGACACTTTGATTTTCTCAAGGACAAATGCGAGGTCGTTTACCTGACGCGAACCGCCAATATTTCGACCACCGAGATCAAGAATCAAATTCTAGCCGGTCCACATGCCTGAACGTGATTGGCCCCAATGAGGCACAAAGCGGAGCGTGCCGGAACATGGGCCGGCGGAGTGGAGATGATACGTATGGATCACCCTTGAATCCATTTCTGAATCCGGTGAGCCATAATTTTGGCAGCGCCACCCATGGTGCGTGCCGCAGCGAGTTCCGCGCGGCTGCGGTAAAGCGCCCTCATTTCTTTTCGGACGTATTGCTGATTCTGGTTTTGGCTGAAACCTCCGCCCGCAAGTTTGCATAACGCGTTTTTTGCACGGGCGACCGCATCCTTTGCATCGATGAAAAGATCGTCTCTCAGTTCAGCAGGGCAGGCGCTTGCGGGTGGGTCTTGCAAGGTTCTCCGGATGGCCCCCGCAAGCTTGGACGGACAGTTCACAACCTCCCCGATCTCGGCACGTCGAACCCGCTCAATGCTGTATAAATCGCTCTTTGAGGAACCCATATTCTCAGAGCTTGCCGAATCCAGCAGAATCAAGGGAATACGGCAGTAAACCGCGTCGAAAATCGCGCCGCTGAAGTCGCTGATTACCACATCGGAAATGGCTAACAGGTCAATGATATCATCCCGCGTTCCGCAGATCTTGCTGAATACGGGAAGGACGGAAGCGGTGGCATCGCTCTCTGCGAGGAGAGTGGTGTGATGTGGTTTCAGGATCACATTGAACTCATCCGATAGGGCGTGGACAGCGGCGGAGAATTCTCCATAGCTGGAGAGGGGAGCCGAGGTGGGGGCGTAGAGTATGGTTCTTTTATCCGGGTCCATCAGATGATGGTATTTGCTTCGCGCATGGTCGCGAAATGACGGATCTCCCCAGTCCTTATAGCGTGGGTTTCCCGTGACGGCGCAGGAGCTGAAAGGACTGATCTTTCGGGTCGCATAGTCTCCAAAAGTCAGGCACAGGTCGGCAAAGGATCGCCACGCCCCGTAGTTGTGAGCCTCTTTTGCATAGCCATACTGCAGCATGGCGATTTTCGTATGCTGGATCTCCTCGATTCCAGAAAAAGGGGTTTGGCAGACGATGATATCGAATTGCCCGTCAAGCCTTCTCATTTGCTCGCGATCACAACGAAGGATACGAGCCGAGTCCGATGAAAATGTATCCGGGCTTACGTCCAAGCCCGCGTATTTCCGTTCTTCGACTACGAGGGTTGCGTCCGGGAATGCCGCCGCGACACTTGCGAAGTGGAGGAATTGGAAGGAGTTCCACCCAACGAAAGCAATACTGGGTGGGGCTTGCTCCGTCATGGGTTCTCTCGGATGAAGTGGAAGGCTAGTTCCCACGCTCATACACCGAGCGGGTCAGGACGCGGAGGATGAGAAATAGGAGAAGGCCAAGTATGAGAAACGTGAAGGTGGCGTAAATCCGGCGCGGATATGCCACTTCCTCGGGCAAGTAGGGGCGCTGGATGACGGACATGAAATGCGAGCGCGCTGCGGCGTCGACACGATGTTTTTGCAACAACGTCTCAGCTCCGGTTCGGAGCCTGATGGCAAAATCGAGCTGCAATTCCAGTTCCTTGTAGCGCGCGAGAATCTGGTTGAGTCGGTCTTGCTCGGGGCCGGAAATTTTCACCGACTCAATGGCCGTTTGCTCCGCCAGCGATTTCAGCTGGCTGCGGATGATGGCTATCCGCGGCGAGTCGGGTGAGTCCCGCTCGATGGTTGCCAGGGTTGTCTCGAGGCGGAGCGTTTGCAGCCTCAGCTCCTGGACGGTGCTCAGGCTGGCCGTAATGGCTTCGTTGGGGCTTACCAAATTATGGGCGTTCTGGAGTGCGAGAATTTCCAGGCTAGCGTCCCTTACCTGCTTCTCCGCCAGATCCACCTCGTTGCGTATGAAGACAAGCTGTTGATCTGCGATGCTCTGATTGAGGCTGTTGATGAATACCTCCGCCCGGGTGATGATTATCTCGGCGATTTTCTTGGAGAGCGCCGGCTCGAACGTGTCCACGGTGAGCATCGTCAGGCGCGTTTCCTTGTCATAATGGGCGAAGATCCGCTTGCGGTAGTATACGAGCCGCTCATCGAGAGGTGCATCTTCGTCGAGGCGGAAGACAAAGTCTTGGGTCGGGCTGGCGAAATGCTTCTGGAGGTCAAGTTCGCTTTCCAGCGCGAGGAGCAGGTCGGAGGATGAGACAAAGCCGATTGCGATCTGCGAGTCGTCCGCGTCGGTATCGGCGAGTCCGGGAAGTGCCATCTGGGCCAGGCCAACCTCTCCGGCAGCCGGTGCTTGTCGGGAAATCTTAAACGAGGCGATGCTGATGTAGCGGTCTTGGGCGAAAAACCAGACGTAGGCGATGACGCAAGCGACGAGCAGAACGTAGATGGCTCCGAGTAATTTTAACACTTTGGAGGCGGACGTTCGGAGATTGTGGAGCGGTGATTGCATAAATTTCTTTTACTGATGATCTTCGGAGCTTTGCGGTTTCACTTGTTCGGCCAGCTCCTGTTTTTTATTGGAGCCGCTTGAGGCGTTTGAGCCGCTTGGCTCTCTTCATGCCGCTGAGCTCCTTGGCGTGGGTGAGGCGGTTCGAGCGGATGAATTCCTGATAAGCTTCAAGTCCATCTTCGATTTTGGGAAAGAAGTCGGCGGTTCCATCATGAAGAAACAGCGCGGAATCACAACTCTCACGAAGGGTGTTGAGGTTATGGGAAACGAAGATGATTGACGCCCTGCCGCGCAGCTTTTCGAAAGCATCCTTCGCCTTGGCACGGAAGAAGGCGTCTCCTACGGAGGTGAGTTCGTCAACGAGATAAACATCGAACAGGAAGGCCATGGAAAGACCGAAGTTCAGTCGCGCCCGCATGCCCGTAGAGTAGGATTTCACAGGCAGATCGATATACTCGCCAATTTCAGCGAACTCCACCACCTCCTCGATCACCTGCTGGGTTTGGCCGGGTGTGAGGCCGTTGATCCGGCAAACGAAAAGGACGTTTTGGAGCCCGGTGAGTGATACTTGTAAACCGGTTCCGATCCCGAGCGGCCATGAAATGCTGCAGTTCTTGCGGATGATCCCCTTGTTGGGGGTCTCGACCCCGCCGATCAGGCGCAGCAATGTGGACTTACCCGCCCCGTTGGGGCCAAGAATGGCAAGGTTTGTCGCGTCAGGGATGCTCAGCGACACATTCTTGAGGATGTGTTTCACTCCCGACTTGACCGGGTAGTGCTTGCTGACATTGAGAAGCTCGATCATCGGAAAGTAGGCTTAGCGGCGAGTCAGGAAATAGCGATGGTTGTGGAAGAGGCAGATGCCTATTGCCAGGAAAATAATGGCGACAATGGTGGGATAAAGCAAGTTCACCTCACTGATGTGATAAAGGGGGAAGAGGCATTTTCGGCTGAGTTCAATCGTGTGCACGAGCGGGTTGAACAGGAGAATCTCTTGAGCCCGCCCCGGTAAATAGTAGAGAGGATGTAAGACGCAGGATAAAAATAAAAGCGGGCGCTTGATAAACGCCGCAACCTTATCCGCCGATTCGAAGTAAGCGACGGAGACGCTGAGGACAAAGCCGGCACCGCAGCCCAGAAGCCAAGTGATGACGAAGGTGGCGAGCAGGATGTGGAGGTAACCGAGCGACAGCTGAATTCCCATCCACATTCCGACGATGCAGAACACGATGAATGAAAGAATCGACGAGGTAAGCTCAAACAAGAATCTGGCGAGAATCAAGTCCAGCGGCCGAACCTTGGGGAATATGAGCAGCCCCATGTTGGAGTTGATCGCCCCGATTCCCGCCATCATCGTCCCGGAGAATGTTTTCAAGAGGACAAACCCGTTTAGCAGAAAGAAGGCGAATGGCATGTCCGGGGCGGTTCGGCCTATGAGCGGGCCAAAGACCAGGCCGAGGACGAGGACGCCGATGAGCGGCTCGACCAGCATCCAAAGAACGCCCATCTTGTATCGCCCGAAGCGGGTGACGGCCTCGCGGTGGAGCAAGGCCCAGAGCACAAGGCGCTGGTTAGTCCAGGGAGAGCGCGCGGGAATTGGAACTGGCATTTGGAACGAGATGCGGGCGGCAGGTTAGCGCGAGGTCTGGGTTGCCGAACAGGTGAAGACGAAGGGGTATGTGAAGCGCTCTTTCTGCCCTGAAACACCATGGCCGTCCGGAGGCATGCCGCCTGCATTTGCGAACATGACAGGCACGAGAGTGCAGGAGCAGGACATGACGACGGTGTGTCTGATGGATTAGTTTTGGACGCGGGTGCCGGTAGTTGCAGCCCGTGCGAGAGCATCCGGGAAAATCTGACTGATCATCCGGTTCCAGCGCGCGAGGGGAGCTTCCGTGATATAGACGACATCTCCGCCTTGGATTGGAAAACGCTGCATGAGGTGGATGATTTCCGGCTTCTTCATATCAAAGGTGTAAATCCTGTCGGGCTTGCCGGAGCGGAAGACAAAAACCCCCGACGGATCCGAACGGCGTTCATCGAGACCCGCGGCCGAGCCGAGGGCATCTGCCAGGGTGGGCTCCGGCACGGGGAATGCGAGGCTGGTTGGAAGGTTGATGGCTCCCATGACATGGAAGCGGTTGAAGTTGTCGGTCGTAACCGTCAACAGGTCACCCTCCTCAATGGGGAATGCATTTTTGCGAAAGCCGACATAGTCGAAGTGATAGTCACTTCCGTTGCGGCGCAGAGTGTAGGTATAAAGATGTTCGGCACCCTTTGTCCCGCCCGAGGCGGCGAGGGCGTCGATGGATGTGATTCCGGAGCGTTCCAATGGAACCGGCTTCGGCTCCCTGACTTCCCCGATGACGTTCGCGGTTCTCGGGATGCGTCCGTTGCGAACAACGGAGGGCTGCGCAGTGCCGGAGACAGGCCGGATTTTTTCGCTCATGTCCGCAGAGACCTCGGCGAGGGTGCGGTCGATGACTTGGATCTCACCGACATATGGAATCGAAACCATGCCTTCCTCCGGCACTTCGACCGGTCCGTAATTGAATATCTTATCCCGGCTGAAAAACGGGCTTTCCTCGGAAAGATCCGTCACTACGAATGTGAGGCTGTCGCGCACACGGATTTTGTCCGAGTATGCCTCACCCTGTAATCGTGTGGGGATTTCGGCGAGGCCGTAGGAGCGGCTTTTCGTGGGAAGGTCGCCCGATGAGCGAACATCGATTAACTGATAGGATGGAGAGTCGGTCAGGATGTCGGATTTGAGTGGGCCGGATTCCGAAACAAGACTGCAAGATCCAAGTGAGAAAAGGCAAACGATGCCAATATTCCGTATGTAAAGCCGTTTGGTTATCATGAGAAAGTGCTGCTGAATGTGCGGGAGTCCCCAATTCTTTTCGCCAGTCTGCGAATGATCGGTGGTTAATGGACATGAGCGCGACTGTCAAGTGACTAGAATGTGACTGACGAGTCCGAAAGGCGCCGCCGGACGAAGTGGGGATTGACAAGCGGAGTCCCGACTGAGGAGCTTGATATGGATGGAACGCGGTCGGGGAGTTGAAATCAGGTGGTCATTCCGCAAGTTGTGGAGGCACCCGTTGCTGGAGGGGATTTTGACCGGGCTGGATTTGGAAAACGGGCGGGTAGCGGTGGGCTGGGGCTACCGGCCAAGCGGAAAGGCCGCCGCCAAGGATGCGGATGCGAAGGGCTTGAAATTATTGCTGCTCGAGGATGGGTTGGTGCGCTCTCTGCGGCCCGGCGAGGGGACGTGCTACAGCTTGGTGGCAGACAGCCGCGGCATCTATTACGATGCCGCAGGCCGCAGCGATTTGATCGCCGGACTCAATGCCGGTGCCCCTGCGGGTTGGATGCGCCAACGACCGGGGGACGAGGCGGGGGATCTCCTGCGGCGTTTCCGCGAGTCGGGTGCTTCCAAGTATAATTGGTATCCCGGCGAGTTTGCCCGTGCGCCGTTGCCGGAAAAAACCGGCGTGCTGGTGGTGGATCAGACGCGCGGCGACACCTCGCTGGAACATGGTGGCATGGGTGCGGGGGATTTCGACAAGATGGTTAGGGACGCGCTCGACGAGCATCCGGGTGAGCCGGTTTACCTGCGTTCGCATCCGGATCACCGTTACCGGAGCAAGCATTCGTGCTTTTCACCGTGGGTTTTCACGGAGTCGCGGATTACCTTGCTGCCACCTGATCTGTCGCCGGCGCAGTGTTTTTTCTTCTGCCGGGAAATCTACGCGGGGACATCGCTGATGGGCATGGAAGGCCTGATCCATGGATGCAAGGTGAAGGCTTACGGCTGGAATTTCTATGCCGGGTGGGGACTCACCGAGGATCGCGGAGCCGCCGGAATGGCGCCGCGCGGGCAGCGGGTGGATCTGGAGACTTTGTTTGCGGCGGCTTATTTGCAATACACCCACTACTTCGATCCGGATACGACGGAGCCCTGTGGCCTCGGCGAGATCCTCGACCATCTCGCGCTACAGAAAGAGATGTTCCGCAGAAACAGCGGGCATGCGGTGACGGTGGGGTTCACGCCGTGGGCCCGGAGCATTGTGCCGAGCTACCTGCGGAGTCCGGCGGGGGAGCTGAGCCAGGTGAAGGAGATGCGGGAAGTTCCACCGGACAGCCGAATACTGGTGTGGGGACGCAAGACGGATGTTCCGGAAAAACTCAGCGGCCGCGCGCTGCACGTGGAGGACGGGTTCATCCGTTCCAAGGGGCTGGGGGCGGCTTTCAATTTCCCTTACTCGTGGGTGCTCGACGGGACGGGGATTTACTTCGATCCTACCGCTCCATCGGATTTGGAAAATCTCTACAACACCGGATTCACCGCCGCCGATCTCGCGGACGCGAGTGAACTCATCCGAGTGCTCCGCGATAAGCGCCTGACCAAATACAACTTATCGGAAAGCTCCATCACGCTCGACCCACAGCTCATCTGCGGCCGCAAGGTCATCCTCGTGCCCGGCCAGGTCGAGGCGGACGCGTCCATTTCTTTCGGCAGCCCGGAGCTGAAGTCCAACCTCGCGCTGCTGCAGCGCGTGCGGGCTGCGGAACCCGACGCGTTCCTCATTTTCAAGGCGCACCCGGATCTCGTCGCCGACGCACGCCACGGGCGGGTGCTGCCCGATGGCCTGGAAGCCGCGGCGGATCTCGCAGTGACAGAAGGCAACGTGCTGGATTGGCTCGATGTGTGCGATGAAGTCCATACGATGACCTCCACGGTGGGCTTCGAGGCCTTGATCCGGCAGGTGCCGGTCGTTACTTACGGCCTGCCGTTTTACGCGGGCTGGGGACTGACCACCGACCGTTTGGAATGCCCGAGGCGACGGCGGAAGCTGACCTTGGAGGAGCTCGTCTGCGGAGCCTTGGTGAAATACCCGCGCTATGTGAATCCCGCGACAGGGGAATTCACCACGGCTTTGAAGGTGACCCGGCTTCTAACATCCGATACGGTGACCGGCGACCGACGCGCCTGGCATTTGAAGATGGTCTTGCAATTGAAAAAAATCTGGGTGAAAGCCGCACGAATGGGAGCGAAATCTTGAGTCTTGAACGAACAAACAAGGAAAGTAAGCCGCTCCACATCGAGGTGGTGACGGATACATTTGTGCCCGATATCAACGGTGTCGCGATTTCGTTGGGACGACTTTGCGCGGGTCTGCGCCAGCGCGGACACCGGGTGGAAATCGTTCGTTCGGGAAAGGCGACCGGGGATTTTGAAACGTCCGTGTTGTCGTGGCCGCTGCCGGGATATTGGGAGATCAAGGTGGGTGCGCCGTGGCCGGGTGAGCTGCGCCGTCGCTGGCGGAAGGATCGGCCGGATATCGTGTATGTGGCGATCGAGACGCCGTTGGGATTTTCGGCGGTGGCGGCGGCGCGTCGCCTGGGGATTCCGGTTGTGGGCGGGTTTCACACAAATTTCTACGAGTATCTGCAGACATACGGCGTCAACTGGGTGGGCAAGCAAGTCTGGCGCTATCAGAAATGGTTCCATGGTCGGCTCGCCCGCACGCTGGTGCCCTCGCCCTACGCCCGCGACAAACTGGTGCGCGCAGGATTTTGCAATGTGGGGGTTCTCGGTCGCGGTGTGGATACGGAATTGTTCACGCCCGCGAGGCGGAGCGAGGCCTTGCGCCGCGAGATCGGTGCGAAGGGGGACGCGCCGGTGGCGCTCGTGGTCGGGCGGGTGGCTCCGGAAAAGAACATCGAGCTCACGCTCCGCGCGTTTGCGGAGATGCGCAAATTGTGTCCGGATCTGGTTTGCCGGGTCATCGGCGACGGGCCGGTGCGCGGCAAACTTCAGCGGGAGCACCCGCAAGTGCAGTTTCCCGGATACCTGCTCGGCGAGGAACTGGCCGCCTGTTACGCCTCGGCGGACATCATGCTGTTTCCGAGCGAGACGGAGACTTTTGGAAATGTCCTTCTCGAAGGCATGTCCAGCGGTCTCGCGGTCTTGGGCTATGACCATGCCGCAGCCGCATGGCATGGTGTGGATGGGGAGAATATGCTGAAGGTGAAAATAGGCGATGAGGCCGCCTTCATAGCCGCTTCAGTCAAGCTTCTCGATCCCGTGATGCGGGCCAAGCTCGGTGCCGGTGCGCGCCGCACCAGCGAGACACTTTGCTGGCCGGGAATCGTCCTCGAGTTGGAAGGGATCTTTCGCGAGGTCATTTCGCAATAGCCATCATGCGATGGTTGCGTGACAAGCCCGTATTCTCCTGCTAGACCGATGGTTCATGGAATTTGATGCGAGAGCGGCTGAGGCCTTCGGCTTGGCGGTGGGGGTTTGCGTGCTGATATGGTTTGGGGGGCGCTTTGTTTTCAGAAAAACGGAAAAGCCGCCGCGGCTTTCGTTGGCGATTTTCTCGGTCGCGCTCGGTTTGTGGATCGCGGCATTGGCGTTTTATCCCTCGCAGGTCTGGACGGGGCACCTCGGCGCGGGTGCGCTCTTCTTCGGATCGGCGTTCGGCTGGGTGGTCTTCGACCGTGTAGTCAGCGTCGGCCTGTTGGAAAAAAGACGCGGCGTGGCGATGCCCATCATCCTGCGACAGTCGGGCGGCGTGCTCGTCGTCCTGGTCACTTTGGCGGCGATCATGAAATGGGGCTATGGGCTGGAGGTGACGGGGTTGATGGCCACTTCCGGGATTGCGGCGGTGATCATCGGCTTCGCGATGCAGGATCTGCTTGCCAATCTGATCGCCGGTTTCAGCATCCACACGACACGCGCCTACGAGGTGGGCGATTGGTTGCTGATGGGGGATGAAGGGAAGCGCGCCGAGGTCGTCGAGATCAACTGGCGCTCCACCCGGCTGTTGGACAACGACCTCATTTCCTACGAACTGCCGAACAGCGACATCGTAAAGCACCGCATCGTGAACCTGAATCGCCCCGCCCCGGAGCACGGCGTGCGGCTGCGCTTCGGGCTCGACTACGACACCCCGCCGACGCTCGCGAAAGAGGTGATCCTCAGGGCGGCGAGTGCCGCGCAGGGGGTTTTGGAAACGCCCGCCCCGGTCGTGTTCACACTGGAGTTTTCCGATTCCGCGGTCACCTACGAGTTGCGTTTCTGGATGCGGCAGGCGCGCCTTTACAACGCGACGTGCGATGAGATCCGCACCGCCCTTTGGTATGAGATGGGTCGGCGCGGGATGAGGGTGCCCTTTCCCACGCGCAGCCTGGAGGTGCGTAAACACAACATCCCGGACGCCTGCGTTTCCGCCCGGGAAAACTCGGCGCGGATCTTGCGCGGCGGCACCGCTCTTTCCTGCCTCACGGAGCACGAGGCGGAGGTTTTGGCCGGAAAGTGCCGCATCCAGATGTTCGGTCCGAAGGAGGCGATCGTCACCCGCGGAGAGCAAGGCGCATCCATGTTCCTGATCATCGACGGCGGTGTGGAGGTGATCGGAAAATCCGCCGAGGGGCCGCGCGTGGTGTTGGCGAGACTCGGCGTGGGCGATTGCTTCGGGGAAATGTCCTTGCTCACCGGCGAACCGCGCAACGCGACCGTCCGCGCGGCGGGCGACGTGATGACCATGGAGATCCGCAAGGAAGACCTCCTGCCCCTTATCGAGGGAAATCCGGAACTCGCCGATCGCCTCGCCGAACTCATCGGGGCGCGCCGCATCAGCCGCGCGGAAAGCCTGCAACGGGCCGACGAACAGGCCGCCCCTGCGCAAGCCGCCCGCGTCGGAGGTCATCGCTCGCTCGCCCACCTGATCCGCGAGTTTTTCCGCAAATCCTGAGTCTCAATCGCGCCCGTAGGTTGCCTTCTTCGAGGCGGTGATGTGCGGCGGGCCGAGATAGATCGGCTGCGGCGCGCGCCCGACCCAGATCGCGCGATCCTGAGGCGTGGCGTTCTGCCATGCCTGCCACAACCCGATGGCGGTGGGCAGGGCGAAAGGGATTTCGCGATCGCGGAAGCGGTCCATCGAGAAAACGGAAACTCCGGACGCCCGCGCGTGGCCGACGGCGGAGTCCAGCCCGATCGCATCCGTCAGGATCGGCCCGTCTAACAGACGACCTTCCTCGATGTGCGCGAGCCAGAAAGAGCCGCGCCGCGCGTCGCCGACCGCGAGGCATTTCCCGCCGGTAAGCGCTTTGGGCACGGCGAGGATGGAGGGCACGGCCACCGCCTTGCAGCCGGCCACGAGCGCCGCTCCCTGCGCCGCCGCGATGCCGACACGCGTGCCGCTGTAACTGCCCGGCCCGCTGCCCACGAGCACGGCGTCGAAGGATTTTCCGCCATGGATCTCCACGATCTCCGCCAGCGGCCCGAACAGCAGCGCGTTGTGCCGCCGGTCGCTCACGAAGCCTTTTTCAGCCACGATCTCGCCATCCACGGCGAGCGCGACCGAGGCCGCCTCGGTGGAGGTTTCGATGATGAGCACCGCCTGCATGGCCGCAGGCTACGCGGAAACGGCCTGTGGCAAACCCCAAACTTCGGAGAGGCCTCCATCTTGCATCTTGCAACTTATGGCGCGGGCCGTGAGTCTTCGACATGCGCCTCTCCGACCGCTATATCGCCCGGCAAGTCCTTGTTGGGACTTTGTACGCGATCGTCGTGTTGAGCCTCGTGCTGGTGATGGGGAATCTATTCAAGGAAGTGCGCCCGCTGCTCGTCGAGCAACAAGCGCCGCCCGGCCTGGTGTTCCGCTTCATCCTCAACGTGGTGCCGTTTTCGCTGATGTTCACCATCCCGTGGGGCTTCCTTTCCGCCGTGCTACTGGTCTTCGGCAGACTCTCGGGCGACAACGAGATCACCGCCTTCCGCGTCGCGGGCATCAGCCTCACGCGGCTTGCCCTGCCGGTGTTCGTGATCGCCGCCTTGCTTTCGGGGATGTGTCTCTGGGTGAATTTAAACGTCGTCCCGCTCGCCAAGGCGTCACTCACGGAAATGCTTTTCGAGCAGGTGAAGCGCGACCCGCGGTCACTCCTCAACCCCGGCTTGGTGCAGTCCCGTTTCAAAAACCAGAAGGTCTTCGTGGAAAAACGCGTGGGCGATTCGCTGCAAGGTTTCCACCTCTATCAGGTTTCCAACGGCGAGAACGGAGAGCCTGTCCGTGCCGAGGCATACGTCCATGCCGGCGAGGTTTCGCTGGTGGTGGACGAGGAAAAGAAGCAATTGCGGCTGAAGCTGCTCGACGCGTTCATCGAGACAAAAGGGGAAGATGGCATGTCCGAATTCGCCTTCGCGCAGGAAGCGGAACCGTGGCTCTTCGATTTCGGCACGGTGCAGACCCGCAAGCCGCGCTCCTCGGCGATGACAAACCCGGAGATCCGCCGCTATATCGCGGAGAACCCGGATCTCCCTCCCGCAAAACGCATCGAGTTCAGGGCGGAAATCACGAAGCGCTACACCTTTTCCCTGGCCTGCCTCTCCTTCGCCTGCGTGGCCGTGCCGCTGGGCATGAAGGCGCGGCGCAAGGACACCTCCGGCGGGCTCGTCCTGAGCCTCGGGATCGGCATGCTTTATTTCCTGATCACGATGGCCGCCGAGGGCTTCAAAAGCGATACCGCCGCCACCCTCGGGCTCTGGGCGCCGAACGTTTTATGTGGGCTGCTCGGCTTATACCTGTTCAGAAGGGCGCGGTTCAGGTAAGGTGTCCCTCACCGCATGATCTCCTGGCAATTCATCAAGAAAGCCTCCCGCCAAGTCCGGGGATACTTCGCCACGGAGCAAATCCATTTCCTGCCCCACGTCGGGCCGATCCACACATATTCCCGCGCAAAGTTCGGAGCCGACCTCCGCGCCGCGGGAAACGTCACGCTGCTCGCCCTTCCGCAGGCGATCGCCTATGCCGCCATCGCCGGGCTCGATGTCATCTACGGGGTAGTCAGCGCCGCCGTCGCAGCGATGATCGCGCCATTCTTCGCCAGCTCGCGCTACAATGTTCTCGGCCCCACGAACGCGACGGCCTTCATGCTCTTCAGCTTCTTTTCGGTGAACCCGGCCATGCAGTCCCGCATACCGGAGCTGCTGCCGCTGCTGGTTTTGCTCATCGCGATTTGCTCGGTCATCGGCGCGGCGCTCAAGGTCGCGGACTTGCTCCAATACGTTTCGCGCAGCGTGCTCGTCGGCTACATGGCCGGCGCGGCGGTGCTCATCATCGGCAACCAGCTCAAGCCCCTGCTCGGCCTCGAGGCCTTCGTTGACTCCGAAAAAACGGCGACGTTTTTCGGCCTCGTGGGGGAGCTCATCACCTCGCTCGCCCACACGCAATGGGTGCCCCTGACCATCGGCGCGGTCACGCTCCTCATCTATGGGGCTTTCCGGAAATGGAAAAAATCGTGGCCCGCCTTCTCCATCGCGCTCGTCCTTGGCTCGGCGATCTTCGGCCCGCTGATTCATTTCGGGGTCGGCCCCTTCGCCGGACAGGCAACTTTCACCACCTTCGGTTTCGCGGAGCTGATGCCGACCCTGCCCACGCTGATGCGCGACGGGATTTTCAACGACATCTCCGCGTTGCTTGGTCTCGCGCTGGCCATCGCCTTCCTCGCCTCGCTGGAAAACACCTTGATGGCGAAAACGATCGCCTCGCAGACCGGCGACAGGCTCGACTCGAATCAGGACATGCTCTCCATCGGCTACGCGAACCTCGGCTCCGCGCTCGCCGGCGGGATGCCTGCTTCGGGTTCGCTTACCCGCTCATCGCTGAATTTCCAATCCGGCGCGGCCACAAAAGCGGCTCCCGTCTATACCGGGATTTTCACGCTCATCCTCGTGATCCTCATCGCATGGTCCGGGGAGACGGGGCTGAACCTGATCGACCACATCCCCAAGGCCGCGCTCGCGGTGCTGGTCATCGCGATCTCATTCTCGCTTTTCAACATCCGCCAGATCCGCATCTGCCTGCGCTCCACCGGCGATGACGCGCTGGTGATCATCCTCACCTTCCTCGCCACCCTGCTCGCTCCGCTACATGTCGCCATCTTCATCGGCGTCGCCATCTCCATCACCCTGTTCCTTAGGAAAGCCAGCAAGCCTTATCTAACAGAATACGAGTTCAACGAGACCGGCGAGCTGCGCGAAATGGGCGAGAAACGCGCCCGCCCCATCCCGGCCATCTCGATCGTCCACGTCGAGGGCGACCTGTTTTTCGGAGCCTCCGAGCTGTTCCGCACGCAGATCCAGCGCATCGTCGCGGATCCCGCGATCAAGGTGATCATCCTCCGCCTCAAGAACGCCCGCCACCTCGACGCCACCAGCGTCATGGCGCTCGAGGATCTCGCCGGCTTCATGCGGCGCAACGACCTGCACCTCCTCATCTCCGGCGCCACCAAGGATGTTTACAAGGTGCTAAAGCGATCGGGCATCCTCGAAACCCTACAGCAAGGAGCCGACCGCACGCAGGGTGAGAGCAACATCTTCCTGACCATGCCCTCGAACCCGAACATCTCCACCCGCGACGCCCTCCGCCGCGCGCAGCAGCTCCTCGGCACAAAAGAGGCGGATGTGCGTATCTTCTACGACCCCAACAAGCACCCGTGAAAAAACTCCGAATCGCACTCATCGCTGCCATCGTCCTCATCCCGCTGGGCATGTGGTGGTTCTCGCCCGAGCAGGTCATCATGCGCCGCACGAAGCACCTGATGGAGGTTCTCTCCCTCGACGAGGGTACGGGCGGCCCGCTGCGGCAGGCGAAGGTGTTCTCCATGAACGGTATGCTCGCGCCCGAAGTGGAGCTGGTCATTCCCGATGTTTCCGATGCGAACGGAACCTTCGACAAAGCCGAGATGGAAGCCGCCTTCTCATGGATCTGCGAGAACGCGAAGCAATCACGCTTCGATGTCACGGCCTTTCGCAAGGTGGACATCAACGGTGACACGGCCACCGTGAGTTTCCTCGCCGAAGGTTACCTGGAGATTGGTGGAGGTCGTCCGGCCGACGGTAAACACGAGGTCACGATCGTCTGGAAAAAGGGCGGCGACGGCTGGCGCTACGACAAGATCGAATGGAAAAAGCCCTGATCAATCCCCGAGGAAAACGAACTCCTCCGCAACGCGGTTGAGCGATTGCCTGGCCACGGGGAAAGCCTCTGCCAGCTCACCGAGCAGCCTGCGCGGAACCTTGCCGCAGTTGTGCGGGCTGTCTGCGGCCCCCAGGAATGCTCGCCGCGCGAAGGCTTCGTAGAATCCCAGATCCGGCGCACCACAGAGCTCGTTGCGCTTGCTGATGAAGCCGGGAAACAACCCGGTAAGCACCATGAACTGGTTGCCGGCCGCCACCTGCAGATGGAATTTCATTTTCCCCTGCGCGGTGGAAATCACCGTCAGGAAATCCGATGCGTGCGTGTAGCCCCGCGCGATGTCCTGCAACGGATCGTCGGCGTGAACACCGATGCGTTTCGCCAGCACGCCGGCCACATAGTCCGCGAGCTCCGGGTTGCCGATGTCCGCCTGCATGAACGCGTGGCGCACGAGCACGTAGAAATAGAAATCCGGCGAGACCCGCAGCGCGGAGGGCGAGTCGAGCAAGCCGCGCAGCACCTCCTTGAGATCGAGCATTTCGCGCAGCGCGTCGGGGTCGTCCCAGAGCTTGGCCATGCAGACGCGCTTGCGCCCTCCGGCGAGCACCTCGTTGAGGAAATCGAAGTCGGCTCCGGTGAACCGATCACGGCTTGCGGCGATCCATTCTTCCAACATGGATAACCCATTAGCAAAACCACGGGCACCTTGGCTAGAGAAATGGTTAACTTATACGAAATAAATTTTCGGGCGGAAAAAAGGGCTCTTTCCCCTTTGTTTCCGACCACTCGCATTTACCGTCACCGCCATGTCCGAAGCACTCTCCCACGCCGTCAGCCTCCATCCGTATTTCAAAATCCGTGAGGGCAACCTCGCCGCCTTCACCGCGCTGATGCCGGCCTTCATAGAAAAAACCGCCACCGAGCCCGCCTGCCTCTATTATGATTTCACCCGTAACGGCGACATGGCCTTCTGCCGCGAGGCCTACATCGGCGCGGAGGGCGTGCTCGCCCACCTCGGCAATGTCGGCGAGCTGCTCGGGAAATTTCTCGAACTCGCCGATCTCGCCCGCCTCGAAGTCCACGGCCCCGCCGCCGAAATCGAAAAACTCCGCGCCCCCCTCGCCGATCTCAACCCGGATTTCTACATCCGCGAGACGGGGCTGGTGAACCCGCTGGGGTGAGCTCTCAGAAATCGAAATACCACGCACGAGAAGGATGAGAGCGCTTGGGATTTGCTTGGTTTCTAACTTGTCGCAAACGTCGGCATCTGTTGGCATACACCACAAGCAATGCCCATCACAGACTATCAGGCGAAATACCTCGCCTACGAGCTGACCAAACGCTGCCCGTCGGACAGCGTTGAGAAGCTTGCCGGTGCGGTGGCTGGAGCCCAGGTCGATCTGAATCCCCATCAGGTGGATGCCGCTTTGTTTGCCTTCCAGTCGCCCTTATCAAAAGGAGCCATCTTGGCGGACGAAGTGGGCTTGGGAAAAACCATCGAGGCCGGGCTGGTCATCTCCCAGAAATGGGCGGAGCGTCAGCGCCGCATTCTGATCATCACGCCCTCGAACCTCAGGAAACAGTGGCATCAGGAAATGAATGAAAAGTTCTTCCTGCCCTGCGCGATCCTGGAAACGAAGTCCTATAACGCCGCGATCAAAATGGGCAACTTCAGCCCATTCGAGCCGAAGGAGGAGGCCGTGGTCATCTGCTCCTACCAATTCGCCCGCAACAAGGCCGCCGATGTCCACCGCACCCCATGGGATCTCGTGGTGATCGATGAAGCCCACCGTCTGCGGAACGTTTACAAGCCCTCGAACATCATCGCCAACGTGCTCAAGGGTGCCTTGCAGGATCGCCACAAGCTCCTGCTCACCGCCACACCGCTCCAGAATTCCCTGCTCGAACTCTTCGGCCTCGTCAGCATCATCGACGATCACACCTTCGGCGACTTGCGGAGCTTCCGCGAACAGTTCGCGAACCTCAGCCAGCAGCAGGTCTTCGATACCCTCAAGGCGAGGCTGAAACCGATCTGCCACCGCACCCTGCGCCGCCAGGTCACGCAATACGTGCCGTTCACGAAACGCCATGCCATGGTCGAGCCTTTCGATCCGGACGAGGGCGAGGACAAGCTTTACCACCTAGTTTCGGATTACCTGCGGCGTGAGAATCTCCAGGCTCTGCCGCCCGGCCAGCGCAGCCTGATGACCTTGGTGCTGCGGAAACTCCTCGCCTCCTCTTCCTTCGCCATCGCCGGGGCGCTGACCTCCATTTCCAATCGCCTGAAAGCCCAGCTCAAGGCGGACGAACCGAATCTCACTCTCGAAGAGGAGCTGGACGAGGACTACGAGTCCCTCGATGAAACCGCCGAGGAATGGGGCGACGATCCGCCCGAACCGCTTTCTCCCGGAGACCGCGCCGCCATTGCTGCGGAAATCAACGATCTGGACGAGTTCACGCGCCTCGCCCTCTCGCTGGATCACAACGCCAAGGGCAAGGCGCTGCTCAAGGCGCTCGATGTCGCCTTCGCGAAGGCTCGCGAACTCGGTGCGGAGGAAAAGGCCATCATCTTTACCGAGTCCCGCAAGACGCAGAGCTACCTGCTCCGCCTCCTGGGGGATAGCCCGTGGGCCGAGGGCATCGTGCTCTTCAACGGCTCCAATACCGACGATACCTCGAAGGCCATTTATTCACGGTGGGTGGCGCAACATCAGGGATCGGACAAGATCACCGGCTCCCGCACGGCGGACATGCGCTCCGCCCTCGTCGATTACTTCCGCGGGCAGGGCCGTATCATGATCGCCACCGAGGCCGGCGCGGAGGGCATCAACCTCCAGTTCTGCTCGCTTGTGGTGAACTACGACCTGCCTTGGAACCCGCAGCGCATCGAGCAGCGCATCGGCCGCTGCCATCGCTACGGCCAGAAGCATGACGTGGTGGTGTTGAACTTCGTCGACCGCAGCAACGAGGCCGACCGTCGCGTCTACGAACTGCTGGAGCAGAAGTTCAAGCTCTTCGAGGGCGTGTTCGGCGCCAGCGACGAGGTACTGGGCGCCATCGGGTCAGGCGTGGATGTGGAGCGCCGCATCGCCGACATCTACACCCACTGCCGCAGCCACGACGAGATTCGACAGCGCTTCGAACAGCTGCAGCTTGACCTAGCCGGCGACATCAGCGACGCCATGGTGCGCACGCGGCAGATGCTGCTGGAGCATTTCGACGATGAGGTGCACGACAAGGTGCGCCTCGGTGCTTCCAGAGGTCTTGAAGTACGCAGCCGCCATGAACGCCTGCTGATGCAGCTGACACTCGCTGAGCTGGGCGACGCTGCCGAACCGAGCGACGACGGCGCTTTTGACCTGACCCGCGTGCCGGCAGGCGCACCCGCCGACCTGCCCACCGGCCGTTACGAGCTGCCTCGCCGCACTGGTGAGGCCCATGTCTACCGCCTGCAGCACCCGCTGGCGCAATGGGTGCTGAGTCGCGCCAGCCAGCGTGAGCTGCCGCTTGCGCGCTTGCGCTTCGATTACGCAGCCTATGGCAGCCAGGTGGCCACGCTGAAGCCCCTGCGCGGGCGTGCAGGCTGGCTCACCGTGCGGCTGCTGACGGTGGAGGCGCTGGAAGAGCGGGAGCAGCACCTCATCGTGGCCGGCGTCACTGACGATGGCAGCGCCTTGCCCGAACAGGACGCCGAAAAGCTGCTGCGTCTGCCGGCCACCGAGCATGCTGCCGGCCTGTTTGCCACTGGTGGCGCAAGTGCGACTGACGCCCTGGAGCAGGACGCTGCCGCCCGCAAGCAAGCCCTGCTGCGGCAAGCCCGCGAGCGCCAGCTGCGTTTCTTCGAAATGGAGGTGCATAAGCTCGACGGCTGGGCCGACGACCTGAAGTACGGCCTGGAACAGCGCATCAAGGACGTGGACCGCGAAATCAAGGACGTGCGCCGAAGCGCCACCGTGTCGCCCACCCTGGACGAGAAGCTCAGCTGGCAGAAGCGGCAGCGCGATCTGGAGGTCGAGCGCAACCGCCTGCGGCGCGAACTGTTCGAGCGGCAAGACGAAGTCGAGCGCCAGCGCGGCGCCGTCATCGAAGAACTAGAAAGCCAGCTGGCCCAGCGCGTCACCGAGCACACCCTGTACACAGTCGGGTGGGAGCTGGCTTGATGGGCAAGCAGAAGTTCAGACTCACATGGACGGTCAAGAGTGATGGAGTGCGCGCATGTACATTGACAAAGTCAAACTGAAGAACATCCGAGGCTTTGAAAGCCTTGAGTTCGATCTGGGTCGCGGCAACGGCAAACATGCCGGATGGACAGTCTTTACGGGCGACAACGGGGCCGGGAAGAGCACCCTGCTCAAGGCCATCGCTGTCGCCTTGACTGGCAGGGATGTCGCGCGCTCGCTTCAACCCAGCTTCCATCGCTGGGTTCGTGAGGGCTCAGGTGGGCAAGAGGCAAAGATCGAGCTGATGATCCTGCCGGAAAAGGGTGTCGATGAGTTCTCGGCAAAGGGGAACACAGCCTACAAAAAGTTCCCCGCCGCGGTGATTTTGACAACCGGTGGCAAGGACACCGCCGTGGACCTGCCGGCCCATTCGGGCACCAAGACAACGCTCGTTCAGAGAGGTCTTTGGTCGGCAGCGGCGCGCGGTTGGTTCAGCTGTGGATATGGGCCGTTTCGGCGTGTGTTCGGGGCCTCACAGGAAGCGACTCGACTGATGGTCAGCCCGACCACTGAACGGTTCGTCACCATGTTTCAGGAGGCGGCCTCCCTGTACGAAGTTGATCAGTGGTTGCGCAACCTGAGTCACAAAGCGCTGGAGGGTCGAACGCCTGAGAGTCGGCAGCAGCTGGACCTGCTGCTCGAAATCTTGCGAGATGAGCTGATGCCCAACCAGATCACCGTTGACCGCGTTGACTCCGACGGCCTTTGGCTCAAGGACCGAAACGGGCTGGAGTTGGCCTGGGGCGAAATGAGCGACGGGTATCGAGCCGCACTGGCCCTGCTCGCTGACATTCTTCGCCATCTGATTGCGGCATATGGCCTGGACGGCATGACAGAGCGTGGCGACGACAACAAGCTTCGCATTGTGCGCAGCGGCGTGGTGATGATCGACGAAATTGATGCCCACCTGCACCCGGAATGGCAGCGAGAAATCGGTTTCTGGCTCAAGCGGCACTTCCCAAACATCCAGTTCCTGGTCACAACGCACAGCCCAATCATTTGCCAGGCTGCCGATGAAAACGGGCTGTTTGTGTTGCCCGAACCCGGCAGTGGGCGGGCGCCGCGTGCGTTGACAACAGACGAGTACAAGAAGGTCATAAGTTCAAGGCCGGACACCATCTTGCTGACGCAGGCCTTCGGTCTTCAAAACACGCGATCACCCCGAGCGGTGGAGGGGCGCGCCGAGTACGCGAAGCTCATGGCCAAGAAGAGGGCCGGCGCGAAGCTGACCAAGGAAGAGCAAGGCAAGGCCGCCCAGCTTGAGATGTTTGCCGTCACCGGCGAGGAGCCCTGAACTATGCGGCGTGTCACTCGTCCGCCATTGCCCAAGGCCGCCCAGACCTACCTGAACAAACGACAGTTGTCTGCCCGTCGTGATATTGGACTTGGCAGCTTGGACATTGAACGGGAATGGAAGGCGGCCCGACAAACAAGGGCTGTCGGCTCGGTGCTGCAGGTGCTGCGGCAGATGATGGGCCCGCGCGAGCGTTGCATGTACTGCGTGGATTCGCATGGCTGCGACATCGAGCACTTCCGCCCCAAGGCAGTTTTTCCAAGACGAGCGTTCCAGTGGCGTAATCTGTTGCTGTGTTGCAGTGAATGCGGGCGCCTCAAGGGGAGTCAGTTCCCCATGGCGAACGGGCGGCCTTTGTTGATCGACCCTTCAGGCGAGGACCCGTGGCAACACCTCGACTTCGATCCCGACACGGGTGACCTGACCGCGCGCTTCGACGTGCAGGCTAACGAGTGGTCGCCGAAGGGATTGAAGACGGTCCAGGTGTTGCAACTCGACCGGCGCGAGGTGCTCGAGAATGTTTACAAGACCACGTTCCGACGGCTGTGCCGCATCGTCCAGGCGTCGCTGGGTGCCGGCGCTATCGATGCGCCCGCATTGCTGACCGATCTGCAAGAGGCGGATGACCACGGTTTGCTGCCGTGGTGTTTCGGCTCCTCCGGGCAGACCTTGGCGCCATTCAGTACCTTGCACCAGCTACACCCTGAAGCCTGGGCAAAGTGCGTGCGGGCAATGCGTTGATTCAGCCCTTGGCGATATGACCAAAAAGCAACGACTCGAACTCACCTGGATCGGCAAGGACAAGCGGCCTCAGCTGGAGCCGCGCATCCTTCTTGAAGACCCGGCACGCAGCCATCACGCCAAGCAGCGGGTGAGCGAAAACGACCTCTTCGACAACCGGCTGATCTTTGGCGACAACCTGCTCGCGTTGAAGGCGTTGGAGGCGGAATTCACCGGCAAGGTGAAGTGCGTGTTCATTGACCCGCCCTACAACACCGGCAGCGCGTTCACGCATTACGACGACGGGCTGGAGCATTCGATCTGGCTGGGGCTGATGCGGGATCGGCTGGAGATCATTCGGCGTTTGATGTCGGACGACGGGTCGTTGTGGATCACGATTGATGACAACGAAGCGCATTACCTAAAGGTGTTGTGCGATGAGGTGTTCGGCCGGTCAAGCTTTGTTGCGAATGTCGTTTGGCAGAAAAAGTATGCCGTTGCTAATGACCACAAGACGATTGCACCGATGCACGATCATCTTTTGGTCTATCGAAAAGGCGATCGTTGGCAGCGCAATCTAATTCCACGCACGGACGACAAAGATCGGCAGTACAAGTACACGGACGAGCGTGGCGTCTTTCGACCTGACAACTACACCTGCAGCAAGACGGCCGACGAGCGCCCCAATCTCTATTACTCAATTTCACAGCCCAATACCCGCGAGGAGATTTGGCCAAGCAAAACTCGGGTTTGGTCGTATTCGCGCGAAGAGCATCACCGCCACGTGGCCGAGGGCTTCATTTATTGGGGCAAAGATGGTCTGGGAAAAACACCGTCTTTCAAACGCTATAAGCATTTGCTCAGAAATCAAGGCGTCGTTCCGCAGACTCTTTGGTCCCACGAGTACGCCAGTCATACCGATGCTGCAAGGAAGGAGGTTCGTGCAGTGTTGGGGACTGAATCCTTGCGCGATGACTTCATTACCCCGAAGCCCGAGGGGCTAATTCATCGGGTTCTGGAGATTGCGACGAATCCACGCGACCTCGTCCTCGACTCCTTCGCCGGCTCCGGCACCACTGGCGCCGTCGCCCACAAGATGGGCCGCCGCTGGATCATGGTGGAACTGGGTGAGCACTGCCACACGCACGTCATTCCGCGCCTACAGAAGGTGATCGACGGGCAAGACCCCGGCGGCATCACCGAAGCTGTGGGCTGGAAGGGCGGCGGCGGCTTCCGCTACTACCGCCTGGCGCCGTCATTGATGGAACGCGACCGCTGGGGCAACTGGGTCATCAGCCGCGAGTACGACGCGCCCATGCTGGCGCAGGCGCTGTGCCGGCTGCAGGGCTTCAACTACGCGCCGTCTGAAGTGCACTGGTGGATGCACGGCCACGCCAGCGAACGCGACTTCATCTGCGTCACCACACAGGCCCTTTCGGCCGCGCAACTGCAGGCGCTGGCCGAAGAAGTGGGCCCGCAGCGCAGCTTGGTGCTGCTGTGCGCCGCGTGGCACGGCGTCACGGCCGCGCAGGCGGCAGAGCGCTGGCCGAACCTGACGCTGAAGAAGATTCCCAAGACCGTGCTGCACAGCTGCGAGTGGGGCCACGACGACTACAGCCTGAACGTGGCCAACCTGCCGATGGCGCAGCCCGAGCGGCCCGCGCCCGAGGTCAACGCCAAGCAGCGGCCTTCCGTACGAGGTGCCGCACCGGCCGCGCAGCCCGGCCTGTTCGAGGCTGACGGGGAGGCTGGCGCATGAGCCCGCCGGACCGCCCCAAGGGCGAATACCGCAGTGCGCAGCACGAAGGTACTCCAGTGAGCCCGCCGGGCCGCCCCAAGGGCGAATACCGCAGTGCACAGCCTGCGACGCGCGCGCAGGGGGCTGTGGATGGCACGGCCGAGCTGCTGGCGCGCATTCGCAGCATCTGGCAGGCGGCACAGACGCAGGCAGCGCGGTCGGTCAATACGGCGCACGTCTGCGCCAATTGGCTGATCGGCCAGCAGATCGTCGAGGCCGAGCAGGGCGGGGACAAGCGTGCCGGCTATGGCAAGGCCTTGCTGAAGACGCTGTCGGATCAACTCGGACCGCCGGGCCGGGGCAGCCCGCGTGGCCGAAGCGGGGGCTTTTCTGTCAGCGCGCTGCAGTACATGCGCGCCTTCTACCTGGGCTACCCGGGGCTGCTGCCGAATCAACACGCAGTGCGTGGCGAATCGGCTGCGTTGGCGATTCAACACGCACCGCGTGTTGAATCAGCGGCTGCCACCACCACCGCCGGGCCGGCGGCCACGGCCCCGTGGCGCCCGGGTGCTCTGCACCCCGGCATGGCGTGGACGCACTACCGAGCGCTGCTCAAGGTGGGGCGGCGCGAAGCACGCGACTTCTACGAGATCGAGGCGACGAAGCACGCGTGGTCGGCACGGCAGTTGGAGCGGCAGATCAACAGCCTGCTGTTCGACCGACTGGCCAAGAGCCGCGACAAGGCGGGCGTGCTGGCGCTGGCGAGTCAGGGCCTGGAGCCCACACAACCGGCAGAGGTGATCAAGGACCCTTACGTGCTGGAGTTCCTGGGTCTGCCCGAGGTGCCGCGGCTCAACGAAGGCCAGCTGGAAGCGGCGCTGATCTCTCAGTTGCAGGCCTTCTTGCTGGAGCTGGGCAGCGGCTTTGCCTTCATCGGCCGCCAGCAGCGGCTGACGCTGGATGGCGACCACTTCTACCCCGACCTGGTTTTCTATCACGTGCGCCTGAAGTGCTACGTGATCATCGATTTGAAGGTGGGCAAGCTCGACCATGCCGACCTCGGGCAGATGCAGCTCTACGTGAACTGGTACGACCAGGAGATGCTGGCCGGCGGCGACAACCCGAGCATCGGCCTCATCTTGTGCACCGAGAAGAACGACGCCGTGGTGCGCTACGTGCTGGCCGAGCGCAGCCGCCAGATCTTCGCCAGCCGCTACCAGCTGTACCTGCCCACCGAGGCGCAGCTGCAGGACGAACTGCGGCGCGAGCTGGCCCGGGTGGAAGCGGCAGAAACCAAGCAGACCGGGCCCGAGGAGGGGCCCCCCTGATGCAGCACCAACGCACGCTGAATGCGGTGACGGGGCGCCTGTCGCTGCGCGCCCCGCAGGCCTTGTCGCTGGAGCGCCTGGCGCGCGCGCTGGAAGCGGCATCGGCCATGCTGCAGCGCGAACGTTCGCTGGACGCTGTGCTGGCCACGCTGAAAGCCGAGTTCCCGAGGCTGCAGGACTTCGAGCGTGACTTCCCGTCGCTGTGTTTCGCGCTGGCCACGGGCGTGGGGAAGACGCGGCTGATGGGGGCCTTCATCAGCTACCTGCACCTGGCCTACGGTGTGAAGAACTTCTTCGTGCTGGCGCCCAACCTCACCATCTACGAAAAGCTGAAGACCGACTTCACACCCAACACACCCAAGTACGTCTTCAAGGGCATCGCCGAATTCGCCACCAACGCACCCATGGTGATCACCGGCGACGACTACGACCAACGCGACGTGGCCAGCGGCAGCCTGCTGGGGCAGGTGCGCATCAATGTCTTCAACATCAGCAAGATCAACTCCGAGGTGCGCGGCGGCAAGGAGCCGCGCATCAAGCGCATGCGCGAGGTGCTGGGCGACAGCTATTTCAACCATCTCGCCAACCTGCCCGACCTGGTGCTGCTGATGGACGAATCGCACAGCTACCGCGCAAGCGCCGGCGTGCGGGCCATCAACGAGCTGCGGCCCTTGTTCGGGCTGGAGCTGACGGCGACGCCCTTCGTGGAGTCGGCACGTGGGCCGGTGCCCTTTCGCAACGTGGTGGTGGACTATCCGCTGGCCCAGGCCATGGACGACGGTTTCGTGAAGGAGCCCGCCGTGGTGACGCAGCGCAACTTCGATGCCAGCCGCCACACGCCCGACGAGCTGGAGAAGATCAAGCTCGAAGACGGCGTGCGCCTGCACGAGGTGACCAAGGTGGAGCTCATCACCTATGCCCGCGAGCAGGGCGTGCACGTCGTGAAGCCTTTCATGCTGGTGATTGCGCGTGACACCACGCATGCGGCGCGGCTGTGCGAGCTGATCGAGAGCGACGCCTTCCACGGCGGCCGGTATCGCGGCGCGGTGATCCAGGTCGACAGCAGCAAGACCGGCGCCGACGAGGAAGAGATGATCCGGCGCCTGCTGGCGGTGGAAAGCGTGGACGAGCCCACCGAGATCGTGGTGCACGTGAACATGCTGAAGGAGGGCTGGGACGTCACCAACCTCTACACCATCGTGCCGCTGCGAGCGGCCAATGCACGCACGCTGATAGAGCAGTCCATCGGGCGCGGCCTGCGGCTGCCCTACGGTGCCCGCACCGGCGTGGCGGCGGTGGACCGCCTGAACATCGTGGCGCACGACCGCTTCCAGGAGATCATCGACGAAGCAAATCGGCCGGGCTCGGTGATCCGCCTGAAGCAGGTCATCCTGGACCCGCCCACCAGCGCGGAGCGGCCGCAGAGCATGGCGGTCAGTTCCGTGGTCTGGACTGCGCTGGGGTTGGACTCCGCGCGCACAGGAACGGGTACGGCGCCGTCGTCACCGGGTGCCGTGGCGCCGCTCTTTACCGGCGATGTCGAGCGTGAGATTGCTCGCGTGGCGATGGAGGTGATCGGCCGCTACGAAGTGCAGCGCGAGTTGGTGCCCGGCAGTCAGGCCTTGTTGAGACCCGAGATGCAGAAGAAGATCGTGGCCGAGGTGCAAGCCCGCCTGCCGCCCAACCAGCAGAGTCTGTTGCCCGACGGGCCCAAGCTGGACCTCGCGCAGGTCGTTGCCAAAGCCACTGAGGTGATGGTGCGCAACACCATCGACATTCCCCGCATCACGGTCGTGCCCAAGGGCGAAGTCACCACCGGCTTCCACGCCTTCACGGTAGACCTGAGCGCGCTGCACCTACAGCCAGGCGAGCGCGAGATCGTGGGCCAGATGCTGCGCACCAGCGAGCAGTTCACGCTCGAGGCCGAGTCGGGTCTGGAGGAGGCGCGGCCCGAGGATTACATCGTGCACGCGCTGGTGGACTTCGACGACATCGACTATTTCAGCCACGCCGAGTTGCTGTATGGCCTGGCGGGGCAGGTGGTGCAGCACCTGCAGAGCTATTTAGGCGAGTCGGAAGTCCGCAACGTGCTCAACCACAACCGCAAGCTGATCGCCCACGAAGTGCACTCGCAGATGATGGTCCACTTCTGGGAACGGGCCACCGAGTACGACGTTCAGGTGAGCCGCGGCTTCACGGAGCTGCGTCCGAGCGTCTACACACTGCAACCTGGGCAAAACGTGCGCGATGTGCGCGACACGGTGGAAGAGCCCAGCCGCATCAAGCAAATGTTGTTTGGTGGCTTCCAGCGCTGCCTGTACCCGGTGCAGAAGTTCGAATCGGGCACCGAGCGCAGACTGGCCTTGATACTGGAGCGTGAGTCGCAGCGCTGGTTGAGGCCGGCCAAGGGGCAGTTCCAGATCTACTACAAGCTGGGCACTGAACAGCCGGAATACCTGCCTGACTTCGTGGCGGAGACGGCCGATGCAATTCTGATGATCGAGACCAAGGCGCGCGACGAGATGCAGTCGGCTGAAGTGCTCGCGAAAGCCGACGCGGCCGTCAAATGGTGCGGGCATGCGTCGACATACGGTGCTTCGATCGGAGCGAGGCGCTGGGTCTATCTGCTGGTGCCGCACGACCAAGTGACCGAGGCTGCGCGCTTGGCTGATCTCCTGCGATTCATGCCTACCGGCCGACTTGCAGGCGCGCTCGAACGGGCAGCCTGACGGCTGCCGTTCAGCTCTTCGCACACGCCAACGACGTGCTGAAAAACGCCGTCGGCGGCATCAGCGACATCATCCACATCCCGGGCCTGGTCAACGTCGACTTCGAAGACGTGAAGACCGTGATGAGCGAGCCCGGCAAGGCCATGATGGGGACGGCAGTGGCCGGCGGCCCCGACCGCGCCACCAAGGCGGCCGACCTGGCTGTTGCTTGCCCGCTGCTGGAAGGCATCGACCTGAGCGGCGCCCGTGGGGTGCTGGTGTTGATAGCGGCCAGCAAGGCCACCTTCAAGCTCAGCGAAAGCCCGATCTTGACAATGACGGCGATGACCACCATCCGCCGCTTCGCAGCCGATGACGCGCACGTGATCTACGGCACCGCCTACGACGAAAGCCTGGGCGACCAACTGCGCGTGACGGTGATCGCGACCGGCCTGTCCTCGATCGCCCGCCGCGCGCAGACGCCGATCAGCGTGGTTCACAGCGTGCCGATGCAGCGCACCGGCACCGACAACATGGCGGTGATGGGCCAGCCGATGCAGGCCGCCGCAGGGCAGGGGCTGGCCCCGGCGCACGACTACAGCAACCTGTCGACGCCCAGCGTCTGGCGCAACAGCCGCAGCGCAGCGGCGAAGGTGGATGCGCTGGCGAGCAACGGGATGGACGAGATCGAGATCCCGGCGTTCTTGCGCAGGCAGGCTGATTGAGTTCGTCCTCATGCAGTCCCCGCCCGTTTGCGAACGGGCGGGATGAATTTGCTGCCGAGGACGAAGGGCCGCGCGCGATCGGTGGATGGCTCCTGAATCGCACTTGACGGGCGCCGGCTTCGGCCGCACTCAACCCACACCATCACGCCATGCAGCAGCAACCCAGTTTGGCGTCGCTCATTCGCGCGATCGGCGGCATTGACCAGTTCTACCGATGCGATGCGTTGATCGCGTTCGATCTGGAAGATGTGGAAGGGTTGAATGGTCTGCCTGGCGAGGCGTTCATGGGCGCCGCGCAGGCTTGGGGCCCTGACCGTCCGATGAAGGCCTTCGAGGGCGCGGTGGCGTGTTTGTGTTTGGAGGGCGTTGACCTCGCTGAAGCGAGAGGCGTGATGGTGCTGATCACAGGCAGCCGCGACAGCTTGAAGTTGGGCGAGACCAGGAACGTGATTGAACAAACTCGTCGCTGCGCGGCAGATGACGCCCACGTGATCTTCGGCACCGCTTTCGATGACGGCTTGGGTGATCAGTTGCGCGTTGCGGTTTTCGCTACCGGCCTGGGTCGGGCCGGTATGCGGCAGGTACCGGTCAGCGTGGTAGATGACGCGCCAACGTCGTTGGCGCTTCAAGCGACCCAGCCTACCCTGCTGGATTGCAGGTGAGCATTCGTCGCTACCGGGGTCGCTTGTACTACGCAGAGGACAAGGCGTACTTGGATGTTGCCGAGTTCATCATCAGAGGCACGGATATCGCCTTTGACCTCACCTCTGTCAGCTCGGAACATGGGAGGTGGGAGGCCGAGTCCGGACAACCTGCAGTGCTCCAAGACGATGGCACCTACCGAGCTTCGCGGGTATGGGCGTTCAAGAAGGGCGTCAAGTCGAGCGGCTCGTGGGAGATCGTGTTCAGCATCGACCACGAAGCAGTGGGAAGCCTCGTCGAAGTGTCGGGCACTGTCGCAGAGGCCGGTGATGTTGGCGCGTTCAGTGGCGAACTGCACGCGTTCAAGTGAGTCTGCATCGGAGCCACATCGGTAGCAGCCGGCGCACAGAGAGGCGCTGCGCAAAGCGCTGTCGGCGAGCAGTCCTCGTCATGGCTGTCGGCCGGATGGTTTGGCCGCTACGTCAAACCACTGAATCGTGATCGCCCACATTCAACGGCACGATCTCGCGCTCGGTCACGAGCAGGTGCAAGGTGAGGTGGTACGACAGATTGGCCGAGACCGAATGCACACCCTGAAGTCGCCCGCCGAGTTCACGCAGCCGAAGCGACGGGTGATGCGGGTTGACTTGCAGCAAAGCGAGTGTCTTTTCGTAAGCGCGCGCCACCTCCGGATGGCGCTTAAAGAAGCATGCGGCGATGCGGGTGTAGCGCTCGGTGAAGATGTGGAGGTAGGGCATGGCCAAGTACCTGCGCTGACGGTTCGACCCGTCAACGCACGCGGGGCTTGGCCGGCTTGTGCGTTGCTGCGCTGGTGGGTGACCGGCGCTGCTTCGCCTTCGCAGCGACTGCGGGCTCGGTGGCGGCCTCCGTCGCAACCATCTTTCTCAATCGCGCCAGATGTTCCGTGGGCGACTCGGTGACGAAGCGCCCGGCGGCGATATCGGCCCGGCTCTCGGCCAGCGCGGCCTCCAGTTCGCATTCGCGCAGGTGCTGGTAGTGGGCCCGCTCCATCACCACGAAGCGCTCGGTGCCGCGCACCGACACCATGGCCTCGGTGCGGCCGCCCGCGAGCGAGGCTTCGATGGCGGCGATGCCGCGGGTTTTCAAATCGTTGGCGGTGATGGGGGGCATGGCTCAGGACGCCGTCGTTCCGATCAGCGCATCGCAAACCGTGCGACAAATCGTGTGGCCAAGAGCTTGATCGACACTGCGATTCGCTGGCACGCTGATCGGTTCGTGCCGCCTTGGCGATGACAGTGTCGGTTGCGGCCCGGCCTGGGGTGATCTCTCCAGCCCCAGTTCATACAATCGCTCCATGCTCCAGCAACGCACTCTGAAAGCCCTGACGCGCGCGGTTGGCGTTGGCCTTCACAGCGGGCAGCGCGTTGAGCTGACCCTGCGCCCCGCGCCGCCCGACACCGGCATCGTGTTCCGCCGCGTCGATTTACCGGTGCCGGTGGACATTCCCGTTTCGGCCGGCGCGGTCAGCGACGCGCGCATGGCCTCGACCATTTCGGCGGGCGGCGACCCCGGCGCGCCGAAGGTGCAGACGATCGAGCATTTGATGTCGGCCTGCTCGGGCCTGGGCATCGACAACCTCGTGATCGACATCACCGCCGACGAGGTGCCCATCCTCGACGGCTCGGCAGCGTCGTTCGTGTTCCTGCTCCAGAGCGCCGGTATTGCGGTGCAGGATGCACCGAAGCGCTTCCTGCGCATCCTGCGGCCGGTCGAAGTGCGCGAGGGTTCAGGCGCATCGCTCAAGTGGGCCCGGCTCGACCCGTTCGAAGGCTACAAGCTCAGCTTCGAGATCGAATTCGACCACCCCGCGGTGGACCAGACCGGTCAGCGCGTCGAGGTCGACATGGGCTCGGGCCAGTACAAGCGCGACATCGCGCGCGCCCGCACCTTCGGCTTCACGAAAGACGTGGAAACGATGCGCTCACGCGGCCTCACGCTCGGCGGCAGCATGGACAACGCGATCGTCGTCGACGACGTGAAGGTGCTCAATGC
>JAYTOE010000031.1:0-6960 GCA_043747935.1 Akkermansiaceae bacterium | reverse complement strand
CGCCGCGACAAGACCTAGCGGATATTGATACGCTCCAAACGGCGGAAAACCTTCTGAAACGCTGATCAGAGGATCACCGAATTCGCGGATATTTCCTCCGTTAGAGCCTTGCATTGTTTGCGGGCTGCCGATACCTCCTGCGCCGCCATGGCAAGTGTAGGAGCGATTGATTTTCCGAAAGAGGGTTTTGATGCGGTGATTTTCGACTGCGACGGGACATTGGTGGACTCCATGCCTGCGCACTTCGATGCGTGGTGCGAGGCGCTTGCTTCCTACGGTGCGGGCGGAATTTTCAAGGAAGACGTTTTCTTCGCAATGGGCGGCAGGCCTACGCGGGACATCGTGGTAGATATCAACAGCGAATACGGCCTCAAGCTCGATCCGGAAGCGATCGCCATGGCGAAGCGCGATGCTTTTCTCCGCAAGCTGCATCTCGTGGAACTCATCGACGAGGTCGCAGATTTCGCGAAAAGCCTCAGTGGAAAAATGCCGCTCGCGGTGGCTTCCGGCGGCTCTCGCTATGTCGTGGAGAAGACGCTTAAACTCCTGAATTGCTCGGATTGGTTCGACGAGGTCGTGACCGCGGATGACGTGACCAACGGCAAGCCGAGCCCTGACATTTTTCTCAAGGCCGCGGAGCTTCTCGGCGTCGCGCCGTCAAGGTGCCTCGTCATCGAGGATGCGCCTCCGGGCGTGATCGCGGCGCAGGCGGCGGGCATGCAGGTGATCACCGTGCCGATGCCGCTGCTGGCTCGCGCGAACTGAGCGGACGGGCGTCAATCGCTCGCTTCTACGGCGAGCGGTTCGGATTTCTCCGCAGGCAATGGCTCGGGTGCCACATCTGCCGGTGCGGGGATTTTCGCGATGGTATAAACTCCGTCGCCGACCTCAAGAGTTCCCGTTCGAATGTCAGCTGCGGCATATTGCCCGAGCTTTTCGCCGGTAGCGAGGAGGTTTGCGGAGCGACCTTCCGAGCCTTGTGTGGTGAGGATGGAACCTGTTTCCACGTTCCATGTCCCGTAGGATTGGATCAGCACAAATGTGCGATCCGCAGGAATCGAAGCGACCCGCCCCACAAGCTGTGGCTTTGACTCGGCGTCGGCTTTCTCCTTGGGCGTTTCCCCCGGCTTTTCCGCGCAGGAGGCGAGGAACATGCAACATGTCAGAACCGTGGAACGGAGGATTTTCATATCAGGGAGCCAGCCGGTCGATTGTCCAAGAGCCATCGGCCTGGCGGGTGTAGAGAAAGCGGTCGTGGATGCGGGCGGAGCCGCCTTGCCAGAACTCGATGGTTTTCGGCACGACCCGGAAGCCGCCCCAGAAAGAGGGCAGGGGAATCTCACCGTCCTTGAAGCGGTTTTTGATTTCCTCAAGCTTCATCAGCAGGATTTTCCGGGAGGTGATGACTTCGGATTGGTTGGAAACCCACGCGCCGATCTGCGACTCGCGCGGGCGGGTGGTGAAGTAACCCAGCGACTCCGCCACGGAGATCTTCTCCGCGTGACCCTGGATGATCACCTGCCGCTCCATCTCGACCCACGGAAAAAGCAGGCACACGGCCGGGTTCGCGGCGATGTGGGCGGCCTTGCGCGATTCGTAGTTCGTGAAAAAGGTGAAGCCGTTCCGGTCAAAGGCTTTGAGCAGGACGGTGCGCTGCGAGGGGAAACCGTCCGGCGAGACCGTGGCCAGTGTCATCGCGTTCGGCTCGTGGACATGGAGTTCGGTCGCCTGCTGGAACCATTTTTCGAAAACCTCCGTCGGGTCATCGCTCAGATCCTCCCGCCGCAGACCCCGGGCGGAGTATTCTTTTCGGAAATCGGAGAGATCCATGCACCTCTCCATAGGCCGTGATTCACAAACGTCAAACCACAACCGGGACGGGTTTGGTCGTGACCATTTGTAAATGTTCGGTTTCAGGTCGTTTGGAGCTTGATCGTTGGTCGCGGGCGATTTTACTGGCGGCGTGAAAATGAAATACAGCATCTGGTGTTTAGGGTCGGCGTTGGTTCTCGGGGCGGTTTCCTGCAAGGAAAAGCCGAAGACGGTGGAAGCACCGGCCGAGGAGAAATCCGCAGTCGAGAATGTGGTGGATAAAGCGGTTGAGAGTGTGAAGGAAGCGGTCACGCCGCCACCTGTCGCTAAGCTCAGTGCCGAGGAGCGCGCCGCGAAGCTCGGTTTTGCGAAGCACCTTCCGGCGAATACGGAGCTGGTGATGTCGGTTTATAATGTGAGGGAGGCGACCGAGCAGTTCAAGGCGCTTAAGCTTTACGGTTTCTTCGAGGAGATGCAGGCCGAGGCGATGGGTGGCATCGGTGAGGAAATGCTCGAAGAGGAGATGCTTGAGGAAGATGTCCTCGAAGAAGACGATGTCCTCGAAGAAGACGATGTCGTGCCAACACCGGATGCCGAACAGGCGGAGGATGAACTGGCTGCGGAGGAAGAGCCGTTGGAGGAAATGGGCGAAGCGCCCGATGCCATGACATTGCTGGGCCAGGAAGTGACTTTCGCGATGGGAGACACGACAGGTGAGCAAACCGGTCATCTTCTCACCGTGAACCAGCGCATGGCCTACTTCCAGGCAAAGGCTTTCGGCAAGGCCGCACAGGTTTATGCGAAGTCCGGCGATATGCAGGAGTTTTCCGCGATGATGTCGGAGGAGATGGAAACAGGTTTGTTGAAAAACCTGCTTGAGGATTCCGAGTCCGGGATCGCTTTGCTGGAGAAGGCCGAAATGCCGCCGCTTTACATCGCGTTCCGTGCGAAGGAAGGCGAGCTCGAGCAGGCCGCGATGCTCGTCAACGGCAGTATGGGAATGTTCGAAATGGCCGGCGAGATGGCTGCGCCTGTGGAGTTTGAGTCCGGTGGTGCCAAGTTCGCCGGATACAAGCTTCTGGGAGCAAAGATGGTGGAGATGATGGAAGCCGACAGGGAGTCGATGGACGAAGCGATCGGAGCGAAAAGCGCCGATGGCATCATGGCGGCGCTTAAGAAGAAAAATCTCGTAGTCGCCACCGGAACGATCGGCGAATACGTGGTGATGGTAATCGGCGGCTCCGAAGAGTCCGTGAAACTCGTGGCCGATGTGAAGGATTCGCTGGTTGCCTCGGACGCGCTGAATTTTTCCGATGCCTACGCTGATAAGAAGCTTATCAGCATGATCTACGGCGAGAAGGAGATGTTGGCTGAATTGATCGAGGCCACGGGCAGCCTTGGTTCCTACGCATTGGGCATGCGCGATGGTATTGCCGGAGGCGGCGGACTGGGTGAAACCCGTGATCTCGAAGGTATGCTCCAGATCGTTGCTGATTCGGAAAAGGAACTCCTCGCGATGGGAAGAGCCAGTAGTTACGGCATGGTCGCCTATACCGAGGAAGGCCTTAAAATCGAGAGCTTTGGCGGAAACGACAGGGGCTCCGTTAATTGGGATACAAAGACGACGCTCGCGCACCTCGGCAACAGCGGCGACAACATGCTTTTCCTCAGCGTGCCGGGCAACGCCGCCTACGATGAGAACATGGGGGATTACCTCGAGGCCATCGTCGAGACGATGTATGCCGCCACGGTCAAGTTCGCGGAGCTCGATATCGAGGCTCCCGAGATGGAGGAAATGAGGCAATACACGAAGATGTTCGATACCCAATTCCGCGAGGACATGGTCGGCCTTTATGGCGCGATGAGCGGCGCAATGTCCGATGGTCTCGGCAACGAGATGGCGATCGTGATGGATCTGAAAGGCAGCATGCCCGCCATTCCCGGCATTCCGCAGAAGGTCGTGGATGAGGCGAAAGCTCCCCGCATCACCATGCTGTCACCTGTCAAGGATCGCGCCAAGCTCTCCGAATCATGGGACAAAATGAATTCCCACACCACCTCGCTGTTCGCCAAGATGAGTGAGATGACCGGTGAGAAGATCCCGATGCAGAAGCCGATCAGCTCCGAAAAGGACGGCATGACCACGTGGTTCTTCTCTTTCCCGTTCTTCCAGGATGATTTCCTGCCATCGGTCACCGTCAGTGACAAATGGTTCGCAGCATCCACATCGAAGACGCAGGCCACGGATCTCATGTCCAAGGCAGCAGCAGGCGGTGAAACCGGCAAGGGTGTGGAGTTCTACGTGAATTTCAATGCGATCACCAGCTACGCCAAGGACATGCTCCAGATGGTGGACAAGAACGCGGCTGACATTTTCCCTGAGGAAAGCGCCGCCGACGAGTTCAAGGAAAACAAGGATAAGATGGAGTCCCTGATCGAAGCCTGCAGCGAGTTCGACACTATGACATGGACGTCCCGCAAGGAGAGCGGCATCGTGCACACCAGCGTTCATATCAAGACCAAGTAACCTTTCAAACGATGATCCCTCCGCTCCTTCTGGGGCGGAGGGATTTTTCGTTAAACGACGAGCCCATGGAGATCGAGCCGATAGGATTTCTGAGGACTTGCTTCGGGGAGAAATTCGCCGTGCCGCGCCAGCCGGGGCTTTGCCCCTCGGCGTGGGGGACGCTGGAGTTCTCGCCGCCCTACCGCTCGGCGGAGGCCGTGCGCGGGCTGGAGGGTTTTTCGCACGTATGGCTGATCTTCGGCTTCCACATGACCGAGGGCGAGGGCTGGCATCCGACGGTGAGGCCGCCGCGGCTTGGCGGTAACGAAAGGGTGGGGGTGTTCGCCAGTCGCTCTACCTTCCGCCCGAACGGGTTGGGGCTTTCGCTGGTGAGGCTGGATCGGATTTCTTGGGAAATCGATGAGGGGATGGAACCGCCCGTGCTGCATTTTTCCGGCGTCGATCTGGTCGATGGAACACCCGTCTATGATGTGAAGCCGTATCTATCCTTCGTCGAAGCATTGCCTGATGCCGCAGGCGGCTATGCCAGCGAGCCGATCGCAAAAACGGAGGTGATCATCGAGCAAACGGCGCGGCAGGATTTCGGGCAATTGCCGGATCGCGCCCAACGCGTGATCATCGAGGCGCTCTCGCTCGATCCGCGCCCCGCCGCCTCGCCGAAGGATGACGGCAAGACATACGGCGCTTTGCTTTGCGGCAAGAACGTGATGTTCCGTTTTTCGGACGGCATCTGCCGGATCACGGGTTTCGGCGATCCCTGATGCGGATTCCCGCTTGCGCGGCGGGTGGGTGTTCGATACGGGAGGCGTGCCCGGAACGGCCTCCGTCTCCGGCATTTTACCCCAAACACATCATGGCTATCACAAGGGCGTTGCTTTCCGTTTCCGATAAAACAGGTCTGGTCGAGTTCGCGCAGGGACTCGCGGAAATGGGGGTTGAACTCCTCTCCACCGGCGGCACCGCGAAGGCGCTGCGTGAAGCAGGGCTGATCGTGACCGATGTTTCCGATTACACTGGCGCGCCGGAGCTTTTCGAGGGTCGCCTCAAGACCCTGCATCCCATGGTGCACGGCGGCTTGCTCCACCGTCGCGATGATCCGCAGCACGTGGCCGACGCGAAAAAGCACGGCATCCCGCCCATCGATCTCGTGGTGGTGAATCTTTATCCTTTCGAGGAAACCGTCGCCAAGCCGGGCGTCACCCTGGAGGAGGCGATCGAGAACATCGACATCGGCGGCCCCTCGATGCTGCGCTCGGCGGCCAAGAACCACGAGCGCGTGGCAGTGGTGGTGGATCCCGCGGACTACGACGCCCTCCTCGCCGAGTTCGACGCCAACGACGGCGCCCTCTCGGCCTCGACGCGCTTCCGCCTGGCGCGCAAGGCATTCGCGCACACCGCTGCCTACGATGGCGCCATCGCCAACTACCTGACCGCGCTCCCCGATGAGGCGCCCGGCCACGACGCGGTGGTCGTGCCCGCACCGTTCCCCGCGATCCTGACGCTCCAGTACCAGGGCGGCGCGGCGCTGCGCTACGGCGAGAACCCGCACCAGGCCGCCGCCATCTACCGCGACGCGCGCCCGCCTGGCCGTCCGTCGGTTGCCTTCTCGCGCGTGCTGCAGGGCAAGGAGCTGTCGTTCAACAACCTGGTGGATCTCGAGGCCGCGCTCGAGGGCGTGATGGAGTTCGCCGAGCCGGCGGCGGTGATCATCAAGCACACCAACCCGTCGGGAGCGGCCGTCGCGTCGAGCTGCCTTGCGGCCTACGACCTGGCGCGCGCCTGTGATCCGGTGAGCGCGTTCGGCGGCGTGGTGGCGCTCAACCGACCGGTCGACGCGGCCATGGCCGACCGGCTGGCCGAGACTTTTCTTGAGTGCGTGGTGGCGCCCGACTTCGATCAGGCGGCGCGGCAGATCCTCGACAAGAAGAAGAACCTCCGGCTGCTCGCCTGGAGCGCTGGGCCGGGGACGCACAGCGACGGCGCCCTACCGCCTCCCTCTCCGCTGTCATCGCTCCTGGTGAAGTCGCTGCGCGGCGGGCTGCTGGTGCAGACACGCGACGATCAGATGGTGGACGTGGCGGCGGCGAAGCTCGTGACCCGGCGCGCCCCCTCGTCGTCGGAGCTCACCGCGCTGGCCTTCGCGTGGCGCGTCGCCAAGCACGCCAAGTCAAACGCCATCGTGTTCGCGCGCGGCCACGAGGACAGATCGGCGGTGACCGTCGGGGTGGGCGCGGGGCAGATGTCGCGCGTCGACTCGGTGCGCATCGCCGTCGACAAGGCGCAGTCACCCACGGCGGGCTGCGTGGTGGCCTCCGACGCCTTCTTCCCCTTTCGTGACGGGCTCGACGCGGCGGCCAAGGCGGGCGCCACCGCCATCGTGCAGCCGGGCGGATCGGTGCGCGACCCGGAGATCATCGCCGCCGCCGACGAGCACGGCATGGCGATGGTGCTGACTGCAATGCGCCATTTCTGGCACTAGGTCCGGCGCTGGCATGTGGTGCCGGCGCCAGCGGAGAAGATCATGGCTGGCCTGACTGCAATGAAGGTCCTCGTCGTTGGTGGCGGCGCCCGCGAGCACGCGCTGGTCTGGGCGCTGGGGCAGAGCCCGTCGGTGTCGGAGG
>JAYTOE010000030.1:0-5340 GCA_043747935.1 Akkermansiaceae bacterium | reverse complement strand
AAGCTCGACCCGTCGATCTCGCGGATCAGCGGGTTTTCCTGGACCCTCGCGCCGGTTTCCTTTTCCGAAGGAGTGAAGGGGCGGTCGAAGCGCTCCGGTGATTTCGGGATGATCGTGACGAAATACGCGGTGAAGCCGTGGTAGCGGCTGGCCTTTTGCATCACGAGCTTCTCAAGGTTCCCGTATTGGTCGGAGCGCTTCCCGCCGCTGAGCGTGTTGTGCTTGTTCTTCACCTCGGCGATGACCTTGTGTTTTTCGGAAACCACGTCCACCACGGCACCGGTCTTCATGTTCTCCCAGCCCTTCACCGCGCCGAGGATATTTTGATGAAAGCCGCCGATGTGGTTAAGCAGGGTTTTCTGCGCCTGTCGCATCAGTTCCACATGCACCCAGCCCGCGTGGTCGAGCCCGAAGCCCGCCATCTCAAACATCGCCGCGAAAGGGTCGATCACATTTTTTCCGAACTCCTTACGCTGATTCTCGATCGCTTCCTCCGCCACCGTCAGCAGGTGGCTCACCTCCGCGACTAGCTTCGCGTCATCAAGAAATTCCACCAACATGCGGAAATGTTATCGCTCTGCGGGCCGACAACAATCCGATTTCTCAGGACGCTTCCTCTTCTTCGCCCTGAGCAGGGACCGCGAAGCAGAGCAGGCTGCAGCAGGCCGAGAGACCCACCGCGAGCCAGCGTTCGCCGCCTTGGTCAAGCTGTTGGGCGAACTCGAAATACTCGTAGTGCTGCGGGGTGGTGAAAAGCAGCGCCGGAAGCGTCAGCAGCGCCGTCACGAGCAGAGCCGGGACGCTCAGCGCCACCAGGCAGACCGCGTTGCGGAAATTGAACTGCGCCTTCACCAGACGCACCGGCCCGCTGAGCAGGCGCAAGGCAATGCTTGAACGCGGGCGGCGGACTGGAGTCGGATATTCGGAAGCAATCATGGGATTGCCCCAGCCTTACGCGTGATCGCGTAGGTTGACAAGTTTTATAAAATTTCTACTTCTCCTGATGATCAGGGTAAAAAATTTACACTCAGTCACCCACAACCATCTCCGCCGGATTCCAGGTGGTCTCGGGAAACGTCATGTTCAGCCGCTTCATCGTATCGACCATGATCCGCGCGACTACGAGGTTGCGGTACCATTTCCGGTTCGCGGGGACGACATACCAAGGCGCGAATTCGGTGGAGGTTTTCGAAATGACCTCTTCGTAGGTTTCCATGAAATCCGGCCACAGGGCGCGATCCTTGAGGTCGTCGGGGTTGAATTTCCAATGCTTGTCCGGGTTGGCGATCCTTGATTCCAGGCGCTGCTTCTGCTCGTCCTTGGAGATGTGGAGGTAGATTTTCACGATGGTCGTGCCTTCCTCGGCGAGCATGCGCTCAAAATCCACCACATGCCCGAAGCGACGCTTCCAGACCTTTTCCGGGAACAGTTTCTTCACTTTCACCGCAATGATGTCCTCGTAATGGCTGCGGTTGAAAATGACCAGTTCGCCGTTGCTCGGCACCTTCTCATGGACGCGACAGAGGAAATCCCGCGCCAACTCCTCCTGGCTGGGCTTCTTGAAAGAGCGAACGTGGATGCCCTGCGGGTCGATGCGTGAGAAGACGTGCTTGATGCAGCCGTCCTTGCCGCCGGTATCCATCGCCTGCATCACCACGAGGATGCGGTGCTTGCTCTGCGCGTAGAGGATCTTCTGGAGATGCTGGAGTTCGTCCTGGAGGATGTCGAAGGCCTTGGCGCTTTCCTCTTTCCCACCCTCGTCGAAAAGATGGCGGTCGGCGGCATCGATTTTCCCCAGCTCGACTTTCGATCCGGGCTTCACCAAATATTTTTCCAGGGCACCGCTGACAGGCATACTTCCTTATCCCCGCATGCCGCCACCGTGACAAGCTCCGTCTCCCCGCGTTTTCGCCATTGTAAAAATCGGCCACCGCCATTCTGATGTGCGCATGGCGAGCACGCGGAAAAAGCACACCCTTACCCCCGCCGATCCGGCTTCCCTGCTCACCGCGCTGCACATCGGCGCGAGTTCCGTCTCCATCATCATCGCCGAGCGTGACGCGGAAGGAAACCCCACGCCCATCGATTTCCTGGAGCATCCTGCGCCGCTCGCGCAGGATGTCTTCGGCGGGAATGTCGTCTCGAACGCGACCACGGAGCGCATCGTCGCCATCATCCGCGGCTATCAGAAAACGCTTTCCGAAATGGGTATCGATCCCAACAACCTCACACGTGCCGTCGCCACCAACGTGCTGCACGAGGCCACGAACCACGAAGCCGTCCTGAACCGCATCCGCATCGCCTGCGGGCTCCCCGTTTCGATGATCGACGATGGCGAGATGACCCGCCTCATTTATCTCAAAACCCGCCGCCGCCTCCAGCACCTCCCGGCCATGACGCGCCGCACCGTGCTTGTCGTCCACGTTGGCCCGGGAAATACCCGCGCGCTGCTTTTCCGGGAAGGGCTCATCACGCGCTACACCAGCTACCGCATGGGCACGCACCGCACGCGGGAAGCGATCGAGGCCTCCCATGCCGAGGGCTCGTCTCTGCTCCGCGTGATCCGCGAGCACGCCTCGGGAAACCTCGCCCAGTTCCGTTTCGATTTCTCCGATGTGTCCATCGACGGCATCATCCTCATCGGCTACGAGATCCAGTCCGTCTCCTCTTTCCTCACGAAAAACAACGAGGCCTGCTCGCTGAAAGATTTCCGGAAATTCACCACGGAAACCGCCATCCTCAGCGATCTCGGCACGGTGAAACGCTTCCAGCTCGATTACCAGACCGCCGAGGCGCTGATCCCCGCGCTCGAGATCAATCTAGCCATCGCCGAGGCGCTCGGGATGAAGGAAGTCCACATCCCCAACTCCGAATACGAGCAGGGCCTGCTGCACGATCTCCTCGTTTCCCGCGAGATGAGCGGCTCCTTCGCCTCCGAGGTGCTGCGCTCCGCCCGCATCCTCGCCGAGCGCTATCAATCCGATCCCGGCCACGGCGAGCATGTCGGGAAACTCAGCGCCCATTTCCTCACCAATCTCCAGGATCTCCACCACCTCACCGGGCACGACGCGCTGCTGCTCCAGGTCGCGGCCATCCTCCACGAGGTCGGCACCTACGTCAGCCCCCGCGCCCACCACAAGCACTCGGAATACATCATCCTCAACTCGGAAATCTTCGGTCTCGACCGCCTCGATGTCACCATCGTCGCCCTTGTTTCCCGCTACCACCGCCACTCGGGTCCGAAGCTCGACCATCCCGCCTACGCAGCCCTTTCCGCCGAAGACCGCATCCGCGTCTGCAAGCTCGCCGCCATCCTCCGCGTCGCCGACGCCCTCGAGCGCACCCACGCCCAGCGCATTTCCAAAATCGAGATCCGCCGCACCCACGACAAGCTCCGCATCCGCCTCCCCGGCCTCAAGGACGCCGCCATCGAGCGCCTCGCCATGGACTCCAAAGCCGATCTCTTCGAGCAGGTCTTCGGCCTCGCCGTCGTCATCGAGGAGGATAACTGAGCTTGAAACCCAAGCCCTTTCCCACTATTCGTATCCTATGACAGCCGCCGTGAAACACCTCGTGGAGGAAGCCCTGCGCCTAGCCCCGGAAGAGCGCGAAGAACTTGTGGAAACCCTCCTCAGCCACAGCGAGCCCGACGAGGAGTGGTCGAAAGAATGGGGCGAGGAGATCGGAAGGCGCGCCGAGGAAGTGCTGAGCGGAAAGTGCGAATGCATCTCCGCAGAAGAAGCTCACCGGCGCGTGCGGCAGTCCCTCTCGGAAATTCGATGACAACGGATTTCCACAACGAGGCGCTCGCCGAATACCACAATTCCGCAGCATACTCCGAGAATATGTTCGGCTTGGGAGAGGAATTCGTCCAAGCGGTGGAACATGCCATCGCCGCCATCTCATCGGATCCCAAAAGATACAAACCCGCTGGCGAAAATCTCCATGACTTCCGCATGGAACGCTTCCCATACCACCTCTTCTACCTTCACGTCTCTGGCTCCGAAATTATCACGATCCTCGCCGTCGCCCACACCTCGCGGCGCCCCGGCTACTGGAAGTCCCGCATCAATTCTCTTCCTTGAGATTTAAAGTTTAAAATTTAAAGTTTATGCCCCAATACCACAACCGCGAACTCTCTTGGCTCGAATTCAACCAGCGCGTCCTCGCCCAGGCCTTCCGCGAGGATCTGCCTCTGCTTGAGCGCGTGAAATTCCTCGCCATCTCCGCCAGCAACCTTGACGAGTTTTTCCAAGTCCGCGTCGGCTCTCTCATGCTGCTCCGCCGCAGCGGACGGAAAACTCGCGACAACTCCGGCTACACACCCATCCGCAACCTCGCCGCCATCCGCGAGCGCGTTTTGAAAATGAACGCGGACCAATACGGCTTCCTCAACAACACCCTGCTGCCCGCCCTCGCGGAAAAAGGCATCATCCTCCTCGCCGCCGCGCAGCTCACCGATTCCCAGCGCGCCCAGACCGCCATCGCCTTCGACGACAACATCTCGCCGCTCCTCACGCCGCTCGCCGTCGATCCCGACTCCGCCCCGCCCATCGTCCCCGCGCTCCAGATCGTCCTCGCCTGCACCCTCCATGATCCGGCCGACCAAACCTCGCGCCACGTCCTCATCCCCATCCACGAAAACCTGCCGCGCCGCATCGCCATTCCCACCGATGACGAGAACAACGCCTTCATCCTCATCGAGGATCTCGTCGCCACCCATGCTGGCCGGCTTTTCCCCGGCGAGGAGATCACCGCCACCACCGCCTTCCGCGTCACCCGCAACGGCGACATCGCCGTCCAGGAAGAGGACGCAACCGACCTCGCCGATGAGATGGAGGACGTCCTCACTGCCCGCCGTTTCGCCGACACCGTCCGCCTGGAAATCCGCGCCGATGCCCCGCGCGACCTTTCCGCCATGATCCAGAAGGTCACCGCCTCGTCCGCCCAGGAAATCTACCGCCACGCCGGCCCGCTCGGCTTGGCCTCGTTCATGGAGCTGGCCTTCCTGCCGGACTTCGACCACCTCCGCGACGAGGACTGGCCCGCGCAGAACTCGCCCTCCATCGCGCCGGGTGCCTCCATGTTCGAGACGATCGCCTCCGGCGATGTGCTGCTTTTCCACCCCTACGAATCCTTCGATCCCGTCATCCGCCTCATCGAGGAGGCCGCCGTCGATCCCGATGTGATCGCGATCAAGCAGATCCTCTACCGCACCGCCCGCCAGTCCCGCATCATCGACGCCCTCATCCGCGCCGCGGAAAACGGCAAGCACGTCACCGTCCTCGTCGAGCTCAAGGCCCGCTTCGACGAGGCGCGCAACCTCAACCGCGCCGACGA
>JAYTOE010000029.1:0-17286 GCA_043747935.1 Akkermansiaceae bacterium | reverse complement strand
GCGATCATCGCGATGGACGCGGCGATGGACGGGACACGGCGGTGCAGCATGCCGACCACCACCACCGCGAAGATCGGAATGAAGTAGATGGCGTTCATTTTCTGGAGATAGACGAAAATGGTCTTCTGTCCCGCCAGCATCGGCGCGGCGATCATCGCGGCGATGGCGATGGCGACCACGAAGTATTTCGCGGCGCGCACGGTCTGCGCCTCAGTGCCGGTGGGGTTGATCACATGCTTGTAAAGGCCGATGGAGAACAGCGCGGACGTGCTGTTCAGCGCGGCGTTGAACGAGCTGAGGATGGCGCCCACCATCACGGCGGCGAAGAATCCGGTGAGGTGGCTCGGCAGGAGTTCGAAAACCAGTTTGCCGTAAGCCTGGTCGGGCTTGATCCCCTCCTTGGCGTAGAGGTGGTAGGCGACGATGCCGGGAAGGACGAGGTAAAGCGGCCCGAGGAGCTTGAGCGCGCCGGTGAGCAGCACGCCTTTCTGACCTTCCGCGAGGCTGCTGGCGCCGAAGGTGCGCTGGATGATCTGCTGGTTCGTGCACCAGTAGAAGAGGTTCAGCAGCGCGACGCCGGTGAAGAGGGTGGAGAATGGCACGCTCTGCTCGGCGGTGCCGAGGGAGTTCATGCGCTCGGGATTTGCCTCTTTCAGGGTTCTCCAACCTGCCGCAATGCCTTCGCCGTCACCGACCGCGTTGAGCGCGAACCAGGTGATCATCATCCCGCCGACCAGCAGGCCGACGCCGTTGATCGTGTCGAGCACCGCGAGCGTGCGCAGCCCGCCGAAGCGGGAGTAGAGCAAGCCCATCACGCCGATGAGAACCACCGTGCCGCTGAGGATCGTATGCTCGTCCTGGATGCCGGTGAGGCCTTTCAGATCCATCATCTGCGAGAGACCGACCGCGCCGGAATAAAGGATGATGGGGATCAGGATGAGGGCGTAGGCGATCAGGAACACGAAGTTCGCGATGGATTGCGTGGTCTTGTCGAAGCGCAGCTCAAGGAACTGCGGGACGGTTGTGATCCCGGTTTTCAGGAAACGGGGCAGGAAAAAGAGCGCCATGATCACCAGCGCGATGACGGCCACCACTTCCCAGGCCATCACGGAGAGGCCGTCCTTGAACGCAGCTCCGTTCAGGCCGACCATCTGCTCGGTGGAGAGGTTCGTCAGCAGCAGCGAGCCGGCGATGATGGGGAAGGTCAGCGAGCGCCCGCCGAGGAAGAAGCCCTCGGAGCTTTGCGCCTCGTCCTTGCGGGTGATGTACCAGGTGAGACCCGCCGCGAGGAGGGTGAATAGGATGAATGAAATAATGGTCATGGTGGGGTTCTTGGTTTGGCGGCCTCTGCCGTGGAGCGATTCTTAGTTTCCATCGCGCAGGATGCGAGCGAAAGATTGCGGCGGCGAAATTTTCCGAAAGGGGTTGAATCTTCGAAACCGGAGCGCCCTATCTCTTCTGCGGATTTGACTTTCCGGGGTCTAGCGGCGATGGCAGGGCGGTGCGGATGATTTCACGAAACGGTTGCCTGGGTTTCGCGGTGGTCGCCTTGTTGGCGGGTTGCGCGGCGGTCGCTCCGGAGAGCCGGATGGGCGAAGCGGGTGCGCCGGGTTCGTGGGCGGCCTCGAAAGAAGCGCGGGCGGGGATTGACCGGAGGTGGGTGGGGAAAATCGGCGGCGGCGAGCTGCGCGGGCTGGTGGATGCGGCGCTCTCTAACAACGAGGATCTGAAAGCCGCAGCGGCGCGGGTGGATCGGGCGGCGGCGGAGGCGAAAATCGCGGGAGCGGGGCGCTTGCCGAGCCTCGGGCTGGACGGAGATGGGCGCAGGAGCCGGCAAAGCAACATCGGCTTTCCGGGAGGCGCGGGCGCTCCGCCATCCAACGTCAATCAACAGCTCGGCGTGAACCTCAGCGCGGCGTGGGAGATCGATGTCTGGGGGCGTGCCAAGGCCGGGCAGGAGGCGGCGATTGCCGACGCGCAGGCGCGGCAATACGAATACGAGGCCGCCCGGGTTTCGCTGGCCGGGCAGGTAACGAAGACATGGCTCGCCCTCGGCGAAGCGAACGAGCAAGTAGCACTCGCGGAAACGGCCGTAAAGGCGGCGGGTGTGCTGGCGGATGCGGTGCGGGAGCGGTTCGATCGCGCGCTCGCCGATGGCGGCGGGACAGCTTCCCAAGTGCGGCTCACCGAGGCCGAACGCGCGTCTCGCCAAGCCGCTCTCGCACAGCGTGGCCAGGAGCGTGAGCGGGTGCTGCGGCAGCTTGAGATTTTGCTGGGGAAATACCCTTCCGGCACGCTCGCGGCGGGTGCGCGCCTGCCCGCTTTCCCCGGAGCCACCCCCGCCGGTCTGCCCTCCGAACTTCTCCAACGCCGCCCCGACATCCTCGCCGCAGAGCGCGGCCTTGCCTCGTCCGGACGCCGCTTGAAGGAACGCAAGCTCGCCCGTTTCCCCAGCCTCAGCCTCACCGCAACGGGCGGCACCGTCAGTGAGTCGATCTACGATGTGGTGCGCAGCGATGGCAAGGTATGGGCGATCGGCGGCAGCCTCACGCAGCCCATTTTCGAAGGCGGCCGCATCGCCGGTGAAATCGATGGCGCGGAGGCGGGCGAGCGCGAGAACACCGCGATCCTGCGCAAAACCGTGCTCGATGCCTTCGGCGAGGTCGAGCAGGCCATCGTCGCGGAAACATACCTAGCCGAACGCGAACGCGCCGCGAAGCAGGCCGCCGCCCTCGCCAAAGAAGCCGCCACCCGGGCGGGCGAAGAATACTCCGCCGGCACCGGCGACGTGCTCACCTTGATCGAGGCCACTACCTTCCAGATCGACACCGCCAGCCAATACGCCGCCATCCGCCGCATGCGCCTAGAAAACCGCGTCGATCTCCACCTCGCGCTGGGCGGCGATTTTAGCGCGGGGAAATAGTTTTTCTCAGATTAGCTCCATACCCTTCTCGGCTGCGAGCAAGCATTGATTCTCATCGAAGCTCAGGAAGCCCTCCGCGCCGAGATGGATCGCTGTGGCGACATGCAAGATATCCGCGAAACGGTGGCCGCTACGGGAGGTGTGTTTTGCACTGAGTTCCTCGGCGATGCGGTGGACATCCGGCCAGTCTGCGGAGACGACCACCAGTGCGCCCGAACTGAGATCGGCTTGTAGGTCGCGCAGGATCCCGGCTGCCTCGGTTTTCGAGAAACCCTTTTTCCGATCGAGCCCGAACAGCCGTTCCTGAAAACGGACGGAGTTACGAAACTCGAAAAGCAGGAGATTGGAAACGGGGAGTGGGGTCTCCGATTCGTTCATCACCTTGTCCGCCCTCGGCGAGTGGATCTGCTCACGGTAAGCCGAATACAGGAAGGAGGTGTCTGGAAACCATTTCATCCTTCGTCGCCCTCCAACTCCACATCCCGCATAGCCTTGACCTCCTCCTCGCTGAAAATGCGATCCCCCCACAGGCGTTTCCGGCGCGCTTGCCAGTCCGGTTTCACAAAATCCGGCTTCGGCGGGCAGAGGGTCGCCACCGCATGGCCGTGTTTCCGAATTTGGATTTCCTGACCCTCCGCGAGCCATGTCTCAAGCATCGCGAAATTGTCCCGCAAATCCCCTACGGTCGCCGTTTTCATGCAGTGATTCTAGATCCATGCCCATGATCGGTCAAACCACCATTTCTCCCGCCGCCATACGCCGCATGAGGTTGGAAAACCGCGTCGATCTCCACCTCGCGCTGGGCGGCGATTTCAGCGCAGGGAAATAGGCGGCTCCCACTACCTGCCGGTTTCTGCCATGGGTGCTTTCTTTGGGCTTTCCATTTCCGCTCTTCGGGAAACGATGCGAGAGCCGTCGAATGATTTCCGCCATCCGATTCATGATCCCGCTTTTTCTGGCACAAGCCGGCGCGATCCTTTGCGCAGCAGAGCCGGAGCCGCTCACCGATATCACGAAAATCCGGGCGCTTTCCCGCGAGAAAACGGCGCAAGCACTCCCCGTGAAGCTCACCGGTGTAGTGGTTTACAACGGATGCGAGTTTTGGCCATCGCAGTGTGTCCGAGGGAGTGGTGACCTTCGCGATTCCGGGAAAGTTTTTTTACCTGCGCGATGGGGAGGCGGTGGTGCGCGTGAACTCCAGCGAGACGCAGGTGGCGCCCGGTGACAGGGTCGAAGTTTCCGGTTTCATCAATACGGCGGGCGCTCTCGCTTCGTTTAGCGAGGTATTGGTGCGTAAAATCGGAACAGGAACGGTGCCGCTTCCTGAAAAGTTGCTGATCTCGGAAATCCTGAATCCAAAGACGCGCAGCGGTTATGAAATGGCCACAGCACCCGGCCACCCCGATAGCGACGGCCGACTGATCCTGATGGAAGGCATGCTTCGCCGGGTGCTGCCGCCGGATAAGGAGGGCAACTCAACGGCGGTCATCGAAGTCGGCGGACAGCTCGTTTACGCGTTTTTTCCGGGAGCCGCTGCAAGATGGATCGAGGGATCGCTGGTGAGCGTGGCTGGCGCTTGCGAGCTGGAGATTTCGAGAATCGACCGATCACCGTGGTTCTCCATCACGGGCTTTCATGTCTGGCTATCCTCTCCGGCGGCTCTTACGGTGATTTCCGAACCTCCTTGGTGGACAACGCGGCGGCTCGGCCTGCTGCTTCTGGTCGTCGTGTCGGTATTGGCGCTTTCCCTCGCATGGGGCTACACGATGCGGCGGCAGGTGGCGCTGAAGGGAGCGGAGCTCGCCGAGGAGATCTCCAGCCTCGAGTCCGCCCGGCTTGAGCTCGCACCATCTTCACCTCGCCCAGCAGTTTCTCGAACGCAGCCGCACTGAAACTCACCGAGCCGTATGGGATCTCCGTGCCGACGGCGAGGATAGGCGGGATTTTCTGGAAATCCTAGACGAGCGCGTTTCCTCCATGATCGCAGGGACGGAGATTCACATTTCCCTAAAACGCGAGGGTGATCCGCTTCCATTGCCGGATTTGGTCGCGGGAAACCTCTCCGGGACATGGCACAACACTCCGGGCACGGGTTCCATCGTCCTCCGCAGCCAAGGGTGAAGAGCGGAGTATCCAGATATGAAAATCTCATGAAGCCTAGGAAATCAGCAAGCATTCGCGTCTTGATCGTAGACGATCACTCGATGGTGCGCATGGGACTGGTCGGCTTGCTGGCCACGGAGCCGGATATCAAAGTCGTCGCCGAGGCGGAGGATCTCGAACAGGCCTTGGAAGCGTTTTCAATCCACCTTCCGGACTTGGTTCTGATGGATGTGCGCATGCCCGGTGGCAGCGGCTTGGAGGCATTGACCCGCATCAAGGCCATCGCGCCCGCCGTGCGCGTGGTGATTCTCTCCACCTATGATCTGGAGGAGCCCATGGTCGAAGCCCATCAAGGCGGAGCCTGCGGATATCTGCTCAAGTCCGTGAAGTTTGACGAACTCGTCGCCGCGATCCGCGTCGTTCACGCGGGTGGCACTTGCTTCCCTCCGGCGCTGAAGAATCACCTCGCCGCCAGAACCGGCAGGAAACCTCTCACCCACCGTGAAATCGAAACCCTTGACCTGCTACGTCGCGGATTTTCCAACAAGGATATCGGAGGAGCCATGGGAATCTCGGAAAACACTGCCAAGTTCCATGTCAAGGCGATCCTTGCCAAGCTACAGGTCGTTGACCGCGCGGAAGCTGTCACCGCCGCCTTTGAGCGCGGCTTGTTGCAGGTGAAGTGATGCCTACCCGTTCGAGTAGTAGACATAATGCTGCAATTTCTCGCACGGTTTGTTGGCAGCACACACAACCAATCATGAAAATTACTACCACCGTAGCACTTACATCTGTCATCGCAGCGGCAGCCGCTCAAGCAGCCACCCTGACCACAGCCGGATCGCACCTGAATGTCGGCGAATTCATTCGGACAACCACCACCGTAAAGTCGCTCGACCCTGACGGTGACAATGTTTACGGCACCGCAGGCTATTATTTCGCGTCAACCAATGCGGTTGCTTCTGCTGCTGTCTTTGACCAAACGGATGTCACCAGAGATCTGGCAAATCCTACCTATCTCACCATTGCACGCGGCCCACTCCAGAGCGCACAGCAAGCAAACGCCCAGTCTGCACTTAGCAACACAGTGATCGATAATCCGACGCTCACCCCCGGTGCGAGCGTTACGAATCTCCGCAGCGGCATCAATTTCTTCAGCCTCGACACCAGCAATCTGAATAGGATCACCTTCGGATCGGGAATTCCAACTACGGGTGTGCGGATCGGAATTTTCACGGACAACCACGGGCTAGACATGAACTCATACACAGTTACCCACACAACCGTCGGAGCTGGTGGCTCAAATGCGGGCAACGTGAGCTTCAATATATCGGGGGCTGGATTTAATGACAAAGGCAACGACTTTCACTTCTTCGATGTCAAGAATGCGGTCGTTGGGGATGTATTCACGATCGCCGGCACAGGCGACGGTGGTGGGTTTTCCTATCTGGGTGGCATTACCGTCGATGTGATTCCTGAGCCTTCCGCTGCGCTTCTCGGTGGCCTCGGTCTTCTGGCCCTGCTCCGCCGCCGCCGCTAGTTTGAAACTTTAAACTTTAAACCTCAAGGAAGAGGAAGAGTTTTCCAGGACGCCCGTTTCGACCGAAGCGGGCGTTTTTTTTCGGGATGAAGAGTGCCTCGCGCGAAGGAAGAGGGGGAGATTGATGATTGTCGATTGCTGATTTTTGAAGTGCAACGAGGAGGGGCGATCGCCGAATCGCCCAAGCCAAGGGCTGGCCGATGTGAAGCGCCCCCCCGCATGATCTTCAGTTCACCATTGGCCACAGCGGATCATCATTCGCTGCTCCTCGGGGGGGGTAACTGAAAGTTGTGGGCAGAGCGTCGGCAACGCCGACGGGGAGCATACGCGCCCTCGCGTGTTCCGGGCTGCGCCCACGCTGCCCGGCGGCTGGCGATAGGGTTCGGTACCGTTTTGGGATATTGGTTCGAACCAATCCGGTGGTTCCTGCCGAGTTTCCGGCGAGGGCACCGGAAACAGCACGCGATGGCGCGTGCGCTCCCCTCGAATGCTGCTCGCGCAACTTTTGCCCCCCACTTTCAGTTACACCCCCTTCGGGGACGCGTGTGCTCCCCTCAAGACTCTTACTTGGCGTTCTTGGCGGCTTGAAGGTGAAAAATTCTTCATTCGCGAGATTCTTGAGATTCGCGGTGAAAACTCTTCGAACCCATCCGGGCAATTCAGTTTTCCCAGCGATTGACAACAACTGCGGGGAGAAGGACTTTCGCGGCGTGAACGAGCGAGCGGAGGCGGATCGGAAAATTCAGGTCAAGGCGGTGGCATCGTTCGTACTGATACTGACCATCATCGTGGTCACGGTGCTGGGCATCGTGGTGCTGGTGCTGAACAAGCGGGTCGCGAAGGAGGAGGTGAAACAGCGCACTGTCCCGGCGGTCGATATCGTCGCGGTGACAGGGGCGGATCATGCGGTGATGATTTTGACGCAGGGTGTGGTCGAGAGTGCGCGGGAAACGATGCTCGCGGCGGAGGTCGGCGGGCGGGTGATGGAGATTTCCGCTTCGTTCAAACAGGGCGGCGTGGTGAAAAAGGGCGAACGGCTGGTGCAGATCGATCCGGCGGATTACCGCTCGGCGCTGGCGGCTGCGGAAGTGCGGCGGGCTGAGGCGGAGCTGGCGCTGGCGCAGGAAAAGGCGCGCGTGGAGCAGGCGGAGCTTGATTGGAAAAAACTCGGCGGCGGCAGCGAACCGCTCAACCCTCTCGTGCTGCGCAAGCCGTTCCTGGCGGCCGCGGAAGCCAGCGCGGCGAGTGCCGTCGAGTCGGCGGCGAAAGCACGGCGCGACGTGGAGCGCACGGAGATCCTCGCGCCCTTCGATGCCGGCCTGCGTTCCGCCAACGCCGAGGTCGGCGCGGTGGTGGCTCCGGGCACCATGGTCGCGGAACTCTACGCCATCGGCGATCTCGAGGTGCGCCTCCCCCTGAGCTTGGAGGACTTCGGTTTCCTCACCCGCGATGCGGCGGGCACGGTCAAGGCCGAGGTCGTCCTGAAAGGCAAGATCGGTGCGGATGAATTCATCTGGAACGCGGAGATGGCACGGGTCGATCCCGAGATTTCGCGGGAAACCCTTTCCGCCCACATCGCAGTGAAAGTATTGCCCACGGAGGGATCCGTTTTCCCGCTGCCGCCCGTCGGGCTTTTCGTAAAAGCGGAGATCACCGGGAAAACGCTCAACGATGTGAAAGAGATCCCGAGGCGCGCGTTGTTGGAAGGGAACCGCGCGATCGTGGTCATGGCGGACGACAAGATCGCCTTCCGCGACCTCACGATCCCGAGGCTCACCCGCGACACCGCGCTGGTGAGCGGTGGCCTTGAGGCGGGCGACCGCGTGGTGCTCACCCGCCTCTCCGCGCCTGTCGCGGGCATGGAGGTGGAGATCGAAAAGGACGCCGAGAAGGAGGACGAATGAACGCCGTCAAATGGTTCACCCACAACCATGTGGCGGCAAATTTCCTGATGCTGATCGTCGTGATCGCGGGCTTCGCGACATGGTTCACGCTGAAGAAGGAGATTTTCCCGGATCTTGCGCTCGACGCCGTTTCCGTGAGCATCCCCTACCCGAACGCCACGCCCGAGGAGGCCGAGCGCGGCGTGATCGTGCCGGTCGAGGAGGCCATCGCCGACCTGCAGGGCATCAAGAAAATCCGCAGCACCGCCTCGCAGAGTGTGGGGACGGTGATCGTCGAGGTGGAGACCGGCTACAATGTCCGCAACGTGATGGGCGATGTGAAATCCCGCGTGGATGCCATCGATAACTTTCCCGAAGAGGCCGAGGAACCTGTCGTTGAGGAAATCCTGATCAAGAACCCGGTGATGAGCGTGACCCTCACCGCCGAGACCGATGAGGCCACGCTCCGCAAACTCGCCGAGCGCGTGCGCGATGACCTGCTCGCCTATGATCCACCGCCCGCCGCTGATCTCGGAACCTTTTTTTCGCGGATGCTCAGCGGCGTGCCAAGCATCAGCCAGGTGGAGATCGCGGGCACGCGGCCCTACGAGATTTCCATCGAGGTCTCCGAGGAAAAACTCCGCAAGCTGGGGCTAAAACTTTCCGACATCGCCGACGCCGTGAGGAACAGCACGCTCGACCTACCCGGCGGTTCCGTGCGCACCGAGCGCGGCGAAGTGATCCTCCGCGCCCTCGGAAAAAAATACGAGGCGAGCGAGCTGGCGGACGTTCCGGTGAGGACGGATGCGCAGGGCGGTGAGATCCTGTTAGGCGATGTCACGGAGCTGATCGACGGCTTCGAGGACGTGGATCTGAGCAGCCGCTTCGATGGGAAAACGGCGGTCGTGATCAATGTTTACCGAGTCGGCAACGAGGACACCCTCGCGCTCGCCGGGCTTGTGAAAAGATATCTGGAGGAATCAAAGAAATCCCTCCCTGCTGGAGTCAAACTCTCCGTCTGGAACGACCAGAGCCAATACCTCCAAGGGCGCCTCGACCTCCTATTGTCTGACGCCTTCGTCGGTCTCCTCCTCGTGCTCGGCGTGCTGACGATTTTCCTGCGCCCTTCGCTCGCCCTTCTCGTCGCCCTGAGCATCCCGCTCTCCTTCGCCGGCGGGATCTGGATGATGCCGCTCTTGGGGATCTCGATCAACATGATCTCGCTCTTCGCGTTCATCCTGGTGCTTGGCATTGTCGTGGACGACGCGATCGTCACCGCCGAGGTCGTTTACGTTCGCATTGAGAATGGCGAGCACCCCAGCGTGGCGGCTTGGAAAGGCACCAGCGAAGTGGGCACTTCCGTGGTCTTCGGCATTCTGGCCACGATGGTCGCATTTCTCCCCATGCTCGGCCTCAGCGGGGTCAGCGGAAAGATCTGGCCGAACATCCCCCTTGTCGTGATCCCTACCCTCGCCTTCGCCCTGATCCAATCGAAATTCGTCCTGCCCGCGCACCTCGCTTTGCTGAGACCTTACGACCCGTCGGCGAAACTGAACCTCTTCTTCCGCTTCCAGCGCAGGGTCTCCGATGGTCTGGATAGATTCGTGGAAAAAGTCTATCAGCCCGCACTCGGCTTCACGCTGAAATGGCGATATGTGACAGCCGCCGCTTTCATCGCCGTCCTGGTTCTCACCCTATCTGTGGTCGGCACGGGACTGATCCAGTTTCGCTTCTTCCCCGATGTCGAGGGCGATATCCTCAGCGCGAAGGTCGAGCTCGCGCAGGGCGTGCCTTTTTCGGAAACCGAAGCGGTCGTGGAGCGCATCGAGGCGGCGGCGATGCGGCTTTCGGAAAAATTCAAAACGAAAGACGGCGGTGACGTTCTGAGACACGTGCTTACCAGCGCGGGCACACAGCCATTCCAGACGGGCGTCCCGGTGAACGGCAGCCCCCAGCAAACGCACATCGGTGAGGTGACCGTGGAACTTGTGCCCTCATCCAAGCGCACGGCCGGCTCCGAGGAAATCGTCACTGAATGGAGGCGCATGGTCGGCACCCTGCCCGGCGTGGTGGAGCTCAGCGTCCAGGCGGAAACCGCCACCTCCGGCAACGCGATCGACGTCGCCCTAACCGGATCGGATCTCGACCAACTCATCGCCGCCACCGAATACGCCAAGGCCGGCCTGACGGATTTCGCGGGCGTCATCGACATCTCCGACTCGAACCGCGCGGGCAAGGACGAGCTGCGCTTCGGGGAACTCACCCCCGCCGGCCGCGCGATGGGCTTCCGGCTTGGCGATGTCGCCGCTCAGGTGCGGGATGCCTTCTACGGCAACGAAGTCCAGCGCCTCCAGCGCGGGCGCGACGAGGTGAAGGTCATGGTGCGTTTCCCCAAGGACGACCGCCGCACCCTGGCAAGTCTTGAGGAAATGAAAATCCGCACCCCGCAAGGCGAAGAGGTGCCGCTGCTTCAGGTCGTCGAGCTCGTGCCCGGCCGCGGCCCCGCCGTCATCGAGCGCACCGACCGCCAGCGCTCGATCAAGGTCACCGCCGATGTCGAACCAGGCGTGAACGCGAACGAGGTCGTCGTCGCTTACACCACGAAGGTGCTTGATGAAATTTCCCGGAAATTTCCCGGTGTGCGCTTCGGCTTCGAGGGCGAGCAGAAGGATCAGAACGACAGCGTGCGGGAAATCGGCATCGGTTTCCTGGGTGCCGTCATTGGGATGTATGTGCTCATCGCCATTCCGCTGCGCTCCTACTCGCAGCCTCTCATACTTTTGGCGGTGATCCCCTTCGGCCTCGTCGGCGCGATCTGGGGCCACGCCCTGATGGGCATGAACCTCAGCATCATGTCGCTGTGCGGCCTCGTCGCGCTCTCCGGCGTGGTCGTCAACGACTCGCTGGTCATGGTCGATTTCGTGAACCGCCACCGCGACCCGTCCGGCAGCCTGCACGATGCCGCCATCGCGGCGGGCGGGCGCCGCTTCCGTGCCATCATGCTCACTTCCGTGACCACGTTCATTGGTATCATGCCGATGATTCTCCAGACCGATGTGCAGGCGCGCTTCCTGATCCCGATGGCGGTCTCGCTCGCCTTCGGCAGTCTTTTTGCCTCGGTCATCACCCTGTTCCTCGTCCCTGGTGCTTACCTGATCATGGAGGATTTAAAAAATCTCGGAACCAGGTTTCGTCGGGAGAAGGGATGTATCCAGAATCCTGAAACGCCATGATCCGCTCCTTACTAGTAGTGTCGGTTCTTGCGGCACCTGTTTTCGCAAATCCCGAAACGGTGACACGGGACGGCGTCCGTTACTTCGTATGGAAGGCGAAGCCGGAAAACGTGCGGGTGGTATGGAAGGATGATGCGGGCAAACAGTTGCCGGATCTGCCTGCGGCGAGAGCGTATCTTGACGGTGTCATCAGCCAGATGAGATCCGGTGATGGCCTTAAGAAACCCACTGGCGGCTTCGGATCGGTGATCGCGGTGGTGGAAGATGCGAAAAAGTGATTATGGCACGCCGACGGGAATAAAATCCGGGCGCCACCTCCTCTCCGGGTGGATGCGTTTCACGGAAATGAATCGCGTGATTGCGACAAAGCGCGATGTATGGGAAGATCCGCCCCGACGCCCCGTAACGCAGTTCCCCTCCGACCGAAACCCTTTATGAAAAAGACTCCCCGCACAGGCCTTGCCCTGATCTTGCTCGCCGCTCTCTCGGCGCTACCCGTCGTCGCCCAAGTGATCCCCGTCGATCTCCCGCCCGCCGGCGCGAAGCCGCCCGCCACCGACAAGCCGGTGAAAATCTACATCCAGTCCGGCCAGTCGAACTCGCTCGGCTTCGGCGCGGTGAAGCCCGGCGCCCCGCAATACTCGAAGATTTTCCTCTCCGCCGATCCCACCGCGAAGCCCGCCGCGTTGCCGGTCGCCACCGCCGCCCTGCTGAAATTCGGCGTGCATGAGGCCACCGCCTCCGTATTCGCGGGTGCCTACGATGCCAAGGCGGATGACAAGCTGGTGAAACCCGCGAAAACCGAAGCCGTCGCCCTCGGCGACACCTCCGCCATGCTTCCCTCCATCGATAGCCCGCATTATGTGGTCGTGGACGCGTTCATTGATGTCCCCTTCGATGGCAACTACCTGCTCCACGCCGGATTCGAATCCAGTGCGCAGGCCATCGCCCAACTCGACGCCAAGGAAGCCTACCGCAAGGACGGCGAAGGTGCGGCGGTGATCACCAAGGTCGCCTTGAAAAAAGGCCAGCGCACGCCCCTGCGCATCACCTACCTCAAAGGCGGCTCGGCGGCCTTGTGGCTGGAGCAGGTGGATCTCCGGGCGTTCGGCGATCTCGGCCACGTGGTCAACGAGCTGGGCCGCTTCCGTTACCTCCTCGCGGAGGACGGCTCATGGGTCAAGCGCCCTGACGTTTTCCTCAACGACGCCTACATGGGCAAGGGTAGCAGCGCCCCGCACGGCGTCGATGCCTGCGGCCCGACCTTCGGGCCGGAGCTGGGCTTCGGTTTCGTGATGGGCACCTTCCACGACGAGCCGGTCATCGTGATGAAAGCCGACATCGGCAACCGCAGCCTCGGCTGGGACTGCCTGCCGCCCGGCAGCGAGCGCTATACTTTCGAAGGCAAGGAATACCCCGGCTACGGCGAGACCATGGACGCCGACGGCACCATCCGGAAACCGAAGGAGGGCGATTGGTACGCCGGCAAGCAATACGACGATTACACCGCCTCCATCCACGCCGTGCTGGAAAATTTCGGCGAGCGTTACCCGCAGTTTAAGGATCAGGGATACGAGGTCGCGGGCTTCGTCTGGTGGCAGGGCAACAAGGACATGGGCAGCGCCGCGCACATCGCCAGGTATGAGGAAAACCTGGTCAATCTCATCAAGGCCTGGCGCAAGGAGTTCAAGGCACCGAACGCCCATTTCGTGATCGCCACCGGCTGCGGCACGCAGGGCACCGAGGGGCCCGGACTACAGATCGCCGAAGCGCAACTCAACGCCGCCGATCCGAAGCGCCATCCGGAGTTTGCCGGAAACGTGAAGACCATCGACTCGCGCCCGTTCTGGCGCGATGCGAGCATTTCACCGAAGGATCAGGGCTATCATTACAACCACAACGCGGAGACCTACATGCTCGTCGGCGACACCCTCGGCCGCGCAATGGTCGAGCTGAAAGGCGGCAAGGCGGAATACCCCGAGCCCGGCATGGTGAAGGCCGTGGATGCCCCGCCGAAGATGGTGCCGTCCTCCGCCGAGGAGGTGAAACCCATGATCCCGGCGATCAAGCCGATCATCATGGACGGGCCGCTGCCGGAGTTCGCGCAAAGCGCCGCCAACGTCCCCTCCTACCTGCGTCGCGGACTGCCGTTCGAAACCATCCTCGGCGGCCAAAAACCCGCGAAACCCTCGCCGATCATCGAGTCGCAGCTCGACCAGATGATCGCCTTCTACGAACTCGTCGGCGTGGATGAGTTCAGTTGGAAGCCCTTCGGTTCGGAAATGAAGGCCGCAGAGTGGCAGTATCTCACTTTCGATCCCGCCGAGAAAAAGACCGAGCCGGAAGGCGACCGCTACCGCCCCGTCACGCTGCCCGCCGGTTCGGAGAATTGGTTTGCTGCGGATTTCGACCCCGCCAAGGCCGGTTGGAAAACGGGCAAGGCACCCTTCGGCCAGAAGGACGGAAAACAGGAGTCGCTGATCGCTTCCTGCAAGGTTCCGTATTGCGGCTGTGACGTCACGCCCGCCACCCTCTGGGACAAGGAAGTCCTGCTCATGCGCCAGACTTTCGAGGTGCCCAAGCTCGACGCGGATCACCGCTACCGCATCGTGGTCGGCGGCGCGGGGCACACATGGTCGGGCGAGGGATACGCCCTTTACCTGAACGGCAAGCTCGTCAGCGAAGCCAGCGACGGCTACTACAAAGGCGGCGGCCAGGCGCGCGGTGCCCTCATCCTCAACGACCTCCTCCCCGAGTTTGAATCTGGCAAAATCACCATCGCCGTGAAAGGCTTCCTCCGCCAGAACGGCCACCGTGGCAAGGCCGCCCCTCCCTCGGGCCACATGAGCGTCTGGCTGGAGTCCGCAAAGCTTTCACCCATCGCCACCGAGATGGCCGCGAAGCTGAAGTGATAAATCGGATGCCGTCAGGTGGTCTTCATCCGCTCATGTTTTCTGGATCTCTCCATCCACTCCGCCGCAGTCCCGGCGGGTGTATGGCCATCTTCGGAGGGTTTTGCGCTGCCCCTTGAATCCGGAGGTTTGATACTTCACGTTTCTGGTTTAAGGATCACCCATGCGCAACCCCGCCCCGATCATCGCTTCGCTCGCCCTTGCGCTGCTGGCCGTTTTCCTCATGCTCCGCACCGATCCGCCGGCATCCCCGCCGACCCCGCCTGCCGTGGCTGTTCCGGAAACCGCTCCTGACAAGCCCGATGCAACCACCCCGGATCTGCCCGCACCCCGCCCCACCGCCCTCTCCATCCTCGCAGAAAACCCCGACTGGACTTCCCTCGAAGCCTACCAAAGCACCATCTCCCGCAGCGATTTCGAGAAACTCCTCACCGAAATTTTCACCACCGATGACACCTGGCGCGAGTTCATCCTGATCGGCGACGAATACGCCGAAATCATCACCTCCTCCGATCCCGCGGAGCTGCCCTTCATCCTCAGCTTCGCCACCCCGGAAAACACCCTGCCCACCCCGCGCGACTGGAAGGACACCGCCACGCGACCCATCCCGCCCGAAGGGAAACCCCTTTCCAAGCTCCACATCGCCATCGACCCCGGCCACATCGGCGGCGAGTGGGCGAAGATCGAGGAACGCTGGTTCCAGATCGGCGGGAAAAAGCCGGTCGCCGAGGGCGATATGACCCTTTCCGTCGCGAAATTGCTCAAACCCCTCCTCGAGGAACTCGGAGCCACCGTCACCCTCGTCCGCACCACTCCCGAGCCGGTCACCCCGCTGCGTCCGGAGAACCTCGCCTCCCTCGCCGCAGAGAATACCACCGACGATCCCGCCTCGCTCCGCAAATTCGCCGAGCGCCTCTTCTACCGCACCGCCGAGATTCGCGCCCGCGCCGAACTCGTCAACGGAACCATCAAGCCCGACCTCGTCCTCTGCCTCCACTTCAACGCCGAGGCGTGGGGCGATCCCATGAAACCCACCCTCACCCCGCGCACCCATTTCCACATCCTCCTCAACGGAGCCTACACCCCCGACGAAGTCCGCCTCGCCGACCAGCGCTTCGCCATGCTCAAAAAGCTGCTTCAGCGCACCCACGAGGAGGAGACTCTCGTCGGAGAAACCATCGCCGGAACCTTCGCGGAGATCTCCGGCCTTCCCGCCTACACCTACCCGCCCGGCAACAACAACGTCCGCACCATCCCCTCCAGCCCTTTCCTCTACGCCCGCAACCTCCTCGCGAATCGCCTCTACGATTGCCCCGTCATTTACATGGAGCCCTACGTCATGAACTCCACCCACGACTACGTCCGCATCCAGGCCGGCGATTACGAAGGCATCCGGGAAATCAACGGCAAACAGCTCCCCTCCATCTTCCGCGAATATGCCGATGCCCTCGCAAAAGGGCTGGCAAAACATTATTCGCGCTAGCGTAAGGAAAGCCGCGCCTCAGGCCCGCTTCTTCTTAAGATTTAAAGTTTAAAACTTAGGGTTTAATCTCCAGATGCGCTGGCCTATCCGGCCCCGGCACCCTCCACTGCGCTAGGAAATACTCCTTCATCGCCGCCCGCACCTTCACTTTCATCTCGCCGCCCTTCATCCCGTAATCGTGGATGATCCCTTTCCGCTGATCCTCATTGAGCCCCGAGTGCGGTCTCAGCGGCACCGTCTCCATCCGCTCCCACTCCTGATCCACTCCGGGAGCCGTAAATGCATCCCCCGGCCAATCCGCGCCCTCCATCCGGCTCAACACGAAATCCCGGAACCCGCCGCTCTCGAAACACCAGGCCCGCACATGCCAGCGGAATCCATCGTGCCCCAGCGCATGCGGCGCGATCTCCCGCACGCTCCCCCGGCTGCTGTTCACCGACCAATATTTCACCCGCACCCGCCGCTTCTGATCCAGCGCGAGGAACACCCGCCGCTCCACCCCCGCATCCGCCTCCCGCGCCAACGGCCTGAAAAAATCTACCCTGGCGGCCACCGTGGCGGCCACCGTGGCGGCGGATTGCATCCGCCCTGCCAAACTCACACCCGGCAAACCCTCCCCAAGGAAAAGCGAAACCGCCTCCTCCAGCCGAGGCTCATGCATCACACAAACCATATTCTCCCCAGATTCATACCGCTTCGCCCTCACGTTGTAGGCCAGCGCCGTCGGGTTCACCTCCTGATACCCCTGCAAATCCGCCGATGCCTGCGCCGCCGAAATCCCGAACACATCCCGCACATCCCCCCGGTTCACCACCCACCGCCATCCACAGGAATCCCATCCGTATTCATCTGTGTCCATCCGTGGTTCCTCTTCCTCTTCCTAGGAGCGGGCGAGGACACCATCGCCTCCGCCGCCCGCATGGGCATCCATTACTCCAAGGTCTCCTCCTTCACCGCCGACGATGCCGGGCAACATGCCGCCATGGCGGGCGTCTCCCGCAAGGTTCTCGCCTCCCGCGCCAAAAAATCCGGCCTCGCCACCCCCGAACAACTCCACGACGCCGAAGCCCCCATGTCCCAAATCCTCCGCGAAGAAGACCAAAAGCGCCGCCATTGATCAGGGATCAGGGATCAGGGATCAGGGATCAGGGATCAGGGATCAGGGATCAGGGATCAGGGATCAGGGATCAGGGATCAGGGATCAGGGAT
>JAYTOE010000028.1:0-29437 GCA_043747935.1 Akkermansiaceae bacterium | reverse complement strand
GGAAGCCTTCGCAGACACAAGACTTGGAGACACAAGACACAAGAAAAGAAGGTAGGTCGGCGGGGATGAATGATGCGGAGTATTTGGAGGCCGGGGCAGACAGGGGTCAGCCCCTCCCGGAGCTTTCGATGGCGAAGATGCTGAGGTGCCGGGTGAGGTATTTTACGGACGGGGCGGTGATCGGGAGCAAGGAGTTCGTGAACGAGGCGTTCGCGGGGGCGCGGGAGAGGTTTTCGGAGAGGAGGAGAGATGGTGCGCGGAGGATGCGGGGAAGCGGCGCGGCAGCGAAGGGGGTGCTGTGGAGCATGCGGGATTTGCGGGTGGGGGTGGGAGATTTTCTCGCATCGTAAGAAGCCAGGCCAGGATTTAAAACGAGATTTCCCCTTGCTACGGGGATTTGGAGCGTCCCCCGCAAAAGTTGGACAGGGAATTAGCACGATTTAAACCTTTACCATCAAATCCCCGAATCTTTTCCAGCCGCTTGGCTGGCATATTTCCGGGTCGGTGGTTAAACGTGCTGTATGACTCGCCTGCTGATCCTTCTCGCTTGTTTTGTTTCCATCTCATTTGCGGAGGAAGAGGCATTCGTGGAACTCTTCGATGGCAAGAGCCTGGAGGGTTGTGAAGGGGATCCGGTTTACTGGATCGTGAAGGACGGTGAGATCGCGACTTGCCAATCTGCGAGGCGTGCGATCACTCTCCCGCACCGATATGTCCGCAGAAAAAACCGCCATCAGCCCGAGCCGGGCACAGGATTTCCCCGAGTGGTACCAGCAAGTCATCAAGGCCGCGGATCTCGCGGAAAACTCCGAGACGCGGGGCTGCATGGTGATCAAGCCATGGGGTTACGGGATCTGGGAACTGATCCAGCAGCAGCTTGACCGGCGCTTCAAGGCGACCGGCCACCAGAACGCCTATTTCCCGCTGCTGATCCCGCTTTCCTATCTGGAGAAAGAGGCGGAGCACGCGGAGGGCTTTGCGACGGAGTGCGCGGTGGTGACACATCACCGGCTTGAGGCCGTGAAAGATCCTGAGACAGGGAAAACAAAGATGATCCCGAGCGGCGAGCTGGCGGAGCCTTACGTGATCCGCCCGACCTCGGAAACGATCATCGGCGCGGCCTTCGCGCGCTGGGTGCAGAGCTACCGCGACCTGCCGCTGCTCATCAACCAATGGGCGAACGTGATGCGCTGGGAAATGCGCCCGCGCCTTTTCCTGCGCACGGCGGAGTTTCTCTGGCAGGAAGGCCACACGGCGCACGAGTCGAAGGAAGAGGCCATCGTGGAAACACGGATGATCCACCGTCTTTACGAGGAGTTCCTGCGCGATCATCTCGCCATCCCCGTGGTGCCCGGCGAGAAGAGCGAGAACGAGCGTTTCCCCGGCGCGGACATGACTTTGACCGTCGAGGCGATGGTTCAGGACAGAAAGGCGATCCAGGCAGGCACCTCCCATTACCTCGGTCAGAATTTCTCAAAGGCGCAGGAGATCTGCTTCACCTCTCGTGAGGGCGCAAAAGAGTTCGCGCACACCACCTCGTGGGGTGTTTCCACACGCCTCATCGGCACGCTGATCATGGCGCATTCGGACGACGACGGCCTGGTGCTTCCGCCCCGCGTTGCGACGCAGCAGGTTGTGATCATCCCAGTCACGCCAAAGGAGGACAGCAAGGATGCGGTTCTGGACGCATGTCACGCGCTTGCGGAAACCCTGCGGGCGACGAGAAGTTTCCACGGCGATCCGATCCGCGCCTTCGTCGATGTGCGCGACATCCAAGGCGGCTCGAAGAAATGGGATTGGGTGAAAAAGGGCACGCCGATCCGGATCGAGATCGGGCCGCGCGACATCGAGTCCCGGAAAGTTTGCTTCCAGCGCCGCGACCAGGCACCGACCGAAAAAGCATTTCTCGCCAAGGAGGATTTCATCCAGAACGTCACCGACATCCTGCAGGGAATCCATGACAACCTGCTTTCCAGGGCGCGTGCTTTGCGCGATGCGAACATCAGGCCCTGCTCGGAGATCGGTGCGTTTCATGCCCATTGGGAAACCGAGAACCCCGGCTGGCTGCTCGCTCCCTGGGCGGGCAGCTCCGAGGAAGAGGACGCGCTTTCCAAACAGCACAAGATCACGATCCGGTGCCTGCCGCTCGAAGATGCGGGGCTGCCGGAAGCCTTGTTCTCCGGACTTTCCGATACATGTTTCCTGACCGGGAAAAAAAGAAGCTCCGTCACCTTATGGGGACGGAGCTACTAAACAAAACACCCAAAGCACACCTGCCGTGGGGGGATCTTTCTAACGGTCGGTGTCTGGCCGTAGGGGGAAATGGTGTGAGGCCGCTCCGCTCCGTTTCGGGCGGTCGTGGGTGGCGCTGTCCGCACCGCCCTGATTCAGGATGGGTGGGTGCGCCTTCCGGGGGGAGGGGCGGTGGTTCATGTGGGGGGGCGTGTCCATATCTCGGACACGTCTTCAACTTAACAGGTCGTGACCTTGTCGCTATTACGCGATGACGTGTTTTTTCGCCTTCTCGACAAATCCGGCGGGCGGGTGTAATTGTCTTCCATGAAATTCATCCGATTCATTGCGCCGCTGGCGGCGATCGGCTTTCTTCAAGCTCAGACGCCTGAGGCGAAGCCTCGCCTTAGCCCGGACGATATTCAGCGCTTGCTGGTCGATCGCAACGGTGAGCCCAGCGAACTGGGCAAGACCTTGCTCGGCGGCGGCAACGCGAATCGTTTATTCTATTTCCCCACTCATGACGAACCCGCAACCCCTGCGAAGTGGGGTTATACCTTCGAAAATGTGGATTTCAAATCCACCGACGGAACGGATCTCCACGGCTGGTTCATGCCCGCCAGGGTGAAAGTTCCGAAGGGAACGGTCGTCTTCTCGCACGGCAACGCAGGCTCGCTGGGGCACCATCTCGGATTCGTGTTGTGGCTTGTCGAGGCGGGATATCAGGTATTCATGTATGATTACCGCGGCTTCGGAAAATCCGGCGGGAATGTGGATCGGCACGGAATGATCGAGGATGTAAAAGGTGCGTTCACCTATGTGGCATCGCGAAAGGATGTGGACGCGCGGCGGCTCGTTTCCTACGGGCATAGCTTGGGTGGCGCGAAATCGATTGCCGCTCTCGCCGAGAGGCACGTGGATGGGCTGCGCGCGCTGGTGGTTGATGGTGCCTTCGCATCCTACCGCTCGATGGCACGGGTGGCCGGAGGCGAACTGGGAGCGAGCCTGATCACGGACGAATTTTCTCCAAAAGACTTCATCGGGAAAATTTCCGGAACGTCGGTGCTTGTCATCCACGGCGACCGGGACCCGGTGGTGCCTATATCCCAAGGCAAGGAACTGTTCAAACTCGCGAAAGAGCCGAAGACGCTGTTCGAGGTGAAAGACGGCGGCCACGGCGACACGCTATCACGCGATAACGGTGCTTACCGGAAACGCATGCTGGTGTGGCTCGACGACGTGATGTAAGTGCGGCCGGGCTCTCCGGGCTTAGACCGGCTGCTTATCCAGCTCAAACGCGTCGTGGACGGCGCGGGCGGCGTCCTCGATGTGGATCTCATCGACGGTGACGGCGATCTTGATCTCGGAGGTGGAGATCATGCCGATGTTGATGCCTTTCGCGCCGAGTGCCTTGAACATGGTGGCGGCGACGCCGGAATGGGAACGCATGCCGATGCCGACGGCGGAAAGCTTCGCGATGCCGGCCTCGGTCTGGATTTGGGCGTTGGGCGAGAGTTCGGCCAGAACCGGCTTGAGCGCGGCCTGCGCCTTGCCGAGATCGGTGGCGTGCATGGTGAAGGAATGCCTGGAGCGACCGTCGTTGGAAATGTTCGAGACGATCATGTCCAGGTTGATCTCCGCGTCGGCGAGCGCGCCGAGAATTTTCCCGGACATGCCGGGCTCGTCGGGGATGCCGGAGATGGTGACGCGCGCCTGTGAGCGCTCGATCGAGATGCCGCGGATGACGACGTTTTCCATGTTGGGATGTTCTTCTAGCACGAGGGTTCCTGGGTTGTCGTTGAGGGAGGAGCGAACTTCGAAAATGACGCCGAATTTCTTCGCGAATTCGACGGAGCGGGACTGCATGACCTTGGAGCCGGACGAGGCCATTTCCAGCATCTCGTCGTAGGAAATTTCCGGCAGCTTGCGGGCGTTTTTCACCACGCGGGGGTCGCAGGTATAGACGCCGTCCACATCGGTGAGGATCTGGCAGACATCGGCCTTGAGAGCGGCGGCGACGGCGATGGCAGTGAGATCGGAACCACCCCGGCCGAGGGTATGGATCATGCCGTCCGGTGTGATGCCCTGGAAGCCCGCGACGACGAGGGTTTTGCCCTCATCGAGATATTTCTTCATCAGCGAGGGATCCATGTTCGCGATGCGCCCGCGGGTGTGGCTGCCGGAGGTAAAAATCCCCGCCTGCCGACCGGTGATTGATGCCGCGTCCACGCCGATTTTTTGCAGCGCCATGGCGACCAGAGCGATCGACTGCTGCTCACCGGTGGCGAGCAGGACATCGAGCTCGCGCTCGGAAGGATTCTCGCCCAACTCCTTCGCCATCGCGATGAGCTTGTCGGTGACACCTGACATCGCGGAGACGACGCCGACGACGTGGTTGCCCTCGTCGCGGGTACGTTTCATCCGCGCGGCGACGTTGCGCATGCGGTCGATGGAGCCGACGGAGGTGCCGCCGTATTTCTGGACAATCAGGGCCATGGGAGTGGAGCGGGCGGATTCAAGGGGCTGCTCTCGGAAACTTCAACCCTCAAAATTAAACTCTCAACGAAGAGGATGAAGGCCGATCAGGATCCGTTTTCATAAACGGAAGCCAGCTCTGCGATCCTTTGCGACCTCTGCGCCTTTGCGGTGAAAATCTTTTCTCGAACCGCAGAGTATCTAGGTTGAAGTCCCCGCGATGTGGTAAATTTAGCGATACTCGGAAGGGAAAGCGGATTGACGGGAAACCATATTTCCGTAGGGTGATGGGGTGAAAACGACCATCGACATCCCTGACCCTCTTTACAAGAAGGCCAAAATCCGCGCCATCGAAACAGGCCAAACACTGAAGCAAATCGTCCTCACGTCCCTGACTAGGGAGTTGGAGTCGCTCGTCGCCACTCCGAATCCGGTGCAATCATTCACGGAGCGCCGGAAGCTGCTACCCGCTTACGAAACCGCCCTGAATTCCGGTGCGTTCTCAGGAGGAACCGACTCCACGCAAATTCTCTCAGAAGACCGCTCCTCACGCGAAGATGCTCTACTTTGACACCACCTACCTTTACCGCGTTTATTCCACCGAACCGGGACATGAGGCGGTCAAGCAGTTGCTGGGTAAAACCGAACGACTGGTAACGGCATGGCATGGACGAGCGGAATTCGCCTCCATCGTCCTCCGCAAGCGCCGAGAGAAAAGCGACTCCGCGGAGCTTCTCGCCTCGCTCGAAAAGCAATTTCAAACCGATATCAAAAGCGGTTTGATTGAGTTCCTGCCTCTGACCGAATCGATCATGCTGCGGCTCGAGGAAACGCTGCGATCCGCGCCATCCACCACAAATATCCGCGCTGCGGACGCCCTCCACCTAGCCTGCGCCGCCGCGCACGGCTTCACCGAGGTGTATTCCAACGACCGGCATTTTCTAACAGCTGCCCCGCTCTTCGGGTTGCGCGGGGTGAATGTGATCGGCTGAGTTTCATCATCCTTTCCGCTGAAGGTGGGTGATGGCGCGGAGGATGGCATCGAGCGTGGTGTCGAGATGTTTACCGAGGTCTTCCGCGAGGAAGCGCAGAACATGGCAGCCGTTTTCCTGAAGCAACGCGTCCTTGCGACGGTCGCTGCGGTAGGCGGCGGGATCGGATAGGTGTTGGGGGCCGTCGATTTCGATGGCGAGCTTGAGTCCGGCGCAAAACAGGTCGATTTCCATTTCGCTCCAGCCATCGAAGGGGATGGGGAGTTTGGCATTGAGGCGGAAAAGCCCCGTGGTTTCTGGTAGCGATTCGAGGCGGTGGAAAAGGAAGGCCTCGGAGGCGCTGCGGGCGCGGTCATGGTCGCTGTGAGAGCGGGTGGCGGTGAGGAAATGATTTCCGAGAGGTGCGTCCACGCCATCGCGGATCAGGCGACGGACGCTGGCGGCGTAGTCTTTTTTCCATTTCGGATCGATGGGTAGCGGGACTTCCGTGGGCCAACCGGGCAGGGCGCTGGCAGGTAACAAGATGGTGTAACCAACGGCTTCGTAGCCGGTGCAGCGTTTGTCGAACATGCGGGAGAGCATCGGGATATCGAGGTCGGCGTAGTCGTGAACCCTGACCTCACGCTTGCCGTCGTGGAGGCGGTGGAGACGTCCGGCGTATTGGGCGATGATGCCGCGCCAGGAAACCGGCATGGTGAGAAACAACGTGTCGAGACGGGAGTCATCGAAGCCCTCGCCGACGAATTTACCGGTGGCGATGACGACGCGGGATTCGTTTTCGGGAACGGCGGCGAGTTGCGCGATCGCCTCGCGCAGTGATTTCCGTCCCATGCCGCCCTGGAGGATGAGTAGATGCTGAGTGTGCGGGCGGATCAAATCGGCGAGAAGCGCGACATGTTCGGTGCGTTCTGTGAGGACGAGCGGAGAGCGTCCTTCGTGCAAGGCGGTGGCGACGTCATCGCGGATCATGGCGTTGCGTTGCTCGGAGCGCATGATCTCCGCGCAGAGATTCTGATATTCAAGCCGACGGTCGGGTTCGGGCTCGACCATGGAGCGCAGGCCGGTTGGACGGACGATGACATGATGGGAAAACGGGCGGGCATCCGCCTGTTGTTTCGCATCCACGCGGTGACGGACGGAGCCGCACTGCATGAAGATGATCGGATGATGGCCGTCCTTGCGTGTCACTGTGGCGGAAAGTCCGAGGACGAAACGCGCTTTCGCTCGACGAGCAACCAACTCGAAACTCTGCGCTGACATGTGGTGGCATTCGTCAATGACGAGATGCCCGTAATCGGCGACGCGGTCATCGACGACTCCTTTGCGGACGAGGCTCTGGATGAGGGCGACGTCGATATTTCCGGTCAGTTTCTTAAGCCCGCCGCCAAGGCGACCGATGGATTTGGCGGGTAGGCCGAGGAATGAGGAGAGCCGGTCTATCCATTGTTCCAGCAGTTGCTGGCGGTGAACGAGGATCAAGGTGTTCACTCCGCGAGCGGCGATGAGGTGGGCGGCAAGCACGGTTTTGCCAAAGGCGGTGGTGGCGGACAGCACGCCGGTATCGTAAGCGAGCATGGCGGCGGAGGCGGTTTCCTGTTCGGGGCGGAGAGTGCCTGTGAAATGGAGTTCCAGCGGTGTCCCCGTCACTCGCTCGTCGCGGATCAGCGGCTTGATTTTCAGATCCGAGAAAAGTGTCAGGATTTCCTCAAGGCAACCGCGTGGCAGGCCGATGTGTGATGGAAGATCCTCACCGCAGGCGATGATACGAGGTTTCTCGTAGGTTGAGAGTCGCATGGCTTGGGCACGGTAGAACTCTGGATTTTGGAAGGCAGCGAGACGCAGGAGTCGGTTCCGCAAAGCGGGCGGGAGGTCTTCCTTCCTCAGGTAAACCCCATCACCGAGCACTACTTCGATTTCCTTTGGCAAGAGATCGGTGATTGGCGGTTCACGATGACGCCGCGATGGGAGGGTGTTCCATGGCTCCGGCTCGTCATCAGTTGTTAGGGCGAAGCGCACGCCGACCACGCGGCCGCGGTTTTCAGCGTCCGTTGTGATGGATTCGATGCTCTCACGAGATAGTCGCGGGATGGAGGAAAGGAACGCCCACTGATCTGGATAGGGCGTAAGGGTTTCATCCACGAAAACGCTGTTGCCCTTTTCCCTTGGAACTTTTTGCATCGGCAGAGCGATCAGGTTTCCGAATCCGCCTTTGGGCAGGGTGTCCTGGTTGGGAAAGAGCCGGTCATAGGAGGCGAGACCGAGTTCGGGTCGCCGTTCCATGGTTTCTGTTAGAATAAACGAACCGATTTTTCGCGCGAGCGTGGCGGGAACGGCATCGGTGAAGAACAACCAGATGTGCCCGCCATTGCCGGATCGAGAGCGTTCGAGCGCGGCGGGGAGATCGAGTTCGTGGCACGTTGCCATGACGGCGAGCACATCATCCCGCCATGTTTCCTTATCGAAATCCATGGCGAGGAAATAGCAGGTCTCGTCCCCGAGCATGGGATAGACCCCGGCGATGAAATCCTGCCCGGCTTTGTCTTTTCCAGATAGATGGCAGCGGACGACTTCATCGGTCACTTGGAGGAAAGCGCGATTCGGACAATCGCCGCATTTGATCCGGGGCTTCTCACATATGCCGCGCACCCACTCGTTGCCACAAGCAGGCGCGTAACCGGGGAGGCCGGTTTTCTTGTTCACATAACGGCGGGGATAGACATCCTCACGCCCCCGAAAAAGCGATCGAAACAGCGCGATCTTTTCTCCGGAAGGGCTACGCGCATGCACGCCGATGGGTTCAACCGCAGTGTGCATTTCAGCGAAATCACCGTCCATGCCTCAATCTGCCATTTCCATGGTCGGTATGTCGAGACGTGGCGAACTCACTCGAACATGAGAAACGGCTCCAAGCGGAGGAGGGTTTGTTTTCCGATCTCCTGAACTTCTGAGAGATCTTCGAGCTTCGCGTAGGGGCGGGCTTCGATGATGCGGTTTGCGGTGACTTCGCCTATGCCGGGGAGTTTCATCAGTTCGTCTCGGGCGGCGGTGTTGGGGTTGATTTTTTCGCCTGCGGCGAGGCCGCGCGGTGTGGTGGAGAGTTCGATTTCGGCGTTCTCGGTGCGCTCCTCTTTCCGCTCTTCGGGGAGATGCTCCCAATTTGTGGCTGCCCATGCGCCGAGGCCTTTTTTAGCGGATTTGAGTTCAAGATCCTCAAGGGAAGCGCGGTATTCCTTGGAAGTGACTCCGGCGGGCGTTTCCCGATAGACCCCGAAGGCGCGGGCGAGGCCCAGGCCGACAAGCCGTGTCGCGAGATCTTCGCCCTTGGAGGTGGTGATAAAGCCGTAGAAGCGCTGGTATCGAGCGTCGCCTCGCGCGTCGGAATACGCGGTGTGGACGGAAAAGGGTTCCGCGAGGGCGCGGGCGACTTCTTGCGCTGCGTTCGCGCCGAAACCTTTGGCCGCCTCGATGGATTTCTCCGGTGATCCACCGAAACCGGAGATGCCGAAATAACGCCGCTGTGCGCGGAGGCGGCGGGCGTCGGTTTCATCGGTCACATGCCACTCGATGCAGTCCGCGCCGTAGAGGCGGATGGTGATTTCCTTTCCATCGGCGGTGCGGATCGGGAAGCTGTCGCCGTCCGACCAATCGGTTTTGACAAGGGTGCAGCGTTCAAGATGGGTGAGCGGATCAGCCGCGTGGGCGGTGAGGGTTAGGAAAAGGAAGAGGAGGATTTTCATGGCGTTCGATTCAGCCGTCGATCCGCTCGTAGAGATCGGCGAGGGGGAGTTCCGCTTCGATTTCGGGCAGCGGGATTACGGCATCGAGTCCGGTGAAAACTTCCATCGCGAATCCGCCTTCGGCTTTTCGGCGGTGAACCAGCACTTCGGGAGAATCGGGTTCCACGAATAGCAGCGCTTTGAGCGATGCGATGGTGAGGTAAGCGTCGCGTTTTTCGACGAGATCGGTGCGGCGGGTGGAGTCGCTCAGCACCTCGATGATGACCGCCGGATGATCCTGAAAATGATCGGAGGGCGGGTTCATGTGGCACGCGACGAGCGCATCTGGATAATAGAAGCGGGTGTGATCAGGATATTCGATTCGGATTTTGGTATCACTGCAGAAGGGTCGGCAAGGTTTGCCGCGGAGCTGTGAGCCGATCGCCGTGAGCGCATTGGTCGAAATCGCGCTGTGGCGGTTGGTGCTTCCGGCCATGGCATGGACGGTGCTGCCGAGATACTCGTGCTTCACGTCGCTGAGTTCCTCGCCCGCAAGGTAGTTCGCGATGGAAATCGAATGGGGCTGTTTGACGGCGGTCATGGAGGATTTTTAGCAGACGGATACTGGTCTGGCAACCCGTCGCAATTCACTTTTGCGGATAAAACACGGTGTTGGGATCTGCCCAACCGGCCTCATGGCCTTTCGCGTAATTGAAAAGGTGGCGGTGCATGTATTCGAAGTAGATTTCCTTCTGCTCCTTGTTGAGGCGGTGCCAGATGGCGATGTTGAGGGCGCGGCAGACCTTCTGCATCATTGTCAGGGTGAGCTGGCGGCCTTTGCGCGCTTTCTGCACCTGCTTGTGGTTGAGTTGTTCGGTGGAGGTCTCGACGAGCTCATGGTTCGTGATTTTCCATTTGTCCATGAGTTCATCGAGTGGCTGCGGGCCGTGTTCGCGCGGGTCTTCCATGCCGCTTGTTTAGCGGGGAGGCTTGCCAAGTCAAAGGAGGAAAAATGGAACCGCAAAGGCGCGAAGACGCAAAGGGGGGGGCCGTAACATCCAGATGGGTAATCCGAATGATGTCCACATCCCAAAAACTTCGCGTCTTCGCGCCTTTGCGGTGAAATCCAACATCAGCAACCCAGCACTCCCTCGGCGGCGCGGAGGGCGGCAAGGTTGCCTTTCACGTCGTGCACGCGGTGGAGCATGATGCCTTTCGCGCGAGCCATAACTGAGAAAGCGAAGGTGGCGGCGTCGCGGTCGGCGGGCAGATCCGCTCCGGTGAGCTTGGCGATCAAGGATTTCCGTGAAACGCCGAGCAGCAAGGGGAGTCCCGGCGGCGCGAGTTCATCGAGGTGGCGGAGCAGGGAGAGGTTGTGCTCCAGGGATTTCCCGAAGCCGATGCCCGGATCGAAGCACAGCCGGGCAGGGGAGATGCCGCACGTTTCAAGTTTTTCCAGACGGTCTCGGAAAAACTCGCTGACCTCGGCGACGACATCGGTGTAGGACGGCTTTTTCTGCATGTCCGCCGGCGTGCCGCGCATGTGCATGATGACGATCCCGCACTCCGATCCGGCGCAGACGGTGGTCATCTCCGGATCCGCTGTCAGGCCGGAGACGTCATTGACGATGTCCGCGCCCGCCTCCAGCGCGGCCTTAGCGACCACGGCCTTCGAGGTATCGATGGAAATCAAGCCGTCCCATTCGGAGCGCAGGGAACGGATCACGGGGATCGTCCGGCGGCTTTCCTCCTCGGCATCCACGGGAAGAGCACCGGGCCGGGTGGATTCTCCGCCGATGTCGATGATCGCCGCGCCTTCCGCGATCATGCTCCGCGCGTGGGTTAGGGCGGCATCGTGCGCGGCGAAACACCCCCCGTCCGAGAACGAATCCGGCGTGACGTTGAGTATGCCCATGACCTGGGCGCGGCGGCTGAGGTCGAGGTTGCGGCCTTGGATGTTCCAGATCATCTTGTGGCCGCAGTTTAGCCGGGAGACAGGGATGCGTAAGTGGAAAAAACCGTTGGCATTCATCGCGAGGGGGTTCCAAGCTCCGCGCATGACTTGGAACGACAGATTCACCGCCCTTTTCGATCGCGTCGCGGACGCTTACCGCAAAGGGGATTTCAATTACGAAACGGGATATTCGGCGGAGGAAATTTCCTTCCTTGAAAGCATCGGATACAAGAGGCGGGAGTTTTTCGATTTCGTGGAGGATTTCGTGGACGAGGGCGAGCCTTCGCCAGGCACCGCCCTGCTGGTGGCGGCCGCGCGGAGGGACTTTTTCCTCGTCGATCAGAAAGGCCAGACCAGCGGCAAGTCGATCACGAGGGACGAGCTGCCGAACTTCGGCGAGATGCTCGACGGCATCCCATACCTGCCCCGCATCCTCGTGAAGGCGCATGCGAAACTCCGCGGCGAGCTCGATCCCGAAGTGATGTATGGCTGCGGCGGCGACAGGAATTTCCTTTCCAAAAACGGCGGCATCCATCCCGCCGATTTCCTCCGCCATGTCTGGGCATCCGGCGGCGATGACGTGAAGGTCGTGGCGTGGATCAAATCGATGTAAGCGGATTTCCGATCATGAAATACACCTTTTGGATCATCGCTCTTCTCGTGAGTGCCGTCCCGTTGCAGTCCGCCGAACGGAAACCTAATTTCATCTTCGTCATCGCCGACGACCACCGCTGGGATGCGATGGGCGCGGTGCAGAAGGAGCACGGCGAAAAAGGCCGCTACCCGTGGTTTGAGACGCCATCGATGGATCGCCTCGCCGCAGGGGGCGTGCGCTTCCGCAACGCTTTCATCACCCACTCGATCTGCTCGCCCGGCCGCGCAGGTTTTCTCACGGGGCAACACACGCACGTCAACGGCGTGATGGACAACAACACTGCGTTTCCTGAGAATGCGGTCACGCATGCCACCTTGATGCGCGATGCTGGCTACCGCACCGCCTATTTCGGAAAGTGGCACATGGGTAACCAGCGCACCCGCCCTGGATTCCAGCATTTCGCCAGCTTCATCGACCAAGGGATCTATCAGGATTGCCCGGTCGAGATCAACGGTGTCAAAACCCCCACCAAGGGCTGGATCGACGATGTCAGCACGGATTTCGCGATCGATTGGATCAAGGCAAACCGCGAAGCGCCGTTCTCGATGGTTCTCGGTTTCAAAAGCCCGCACAACCGGCGCGGCGCGGAGAATCTTCCCGAGCGCCTGCGCGGCCTCTACGAAGGCAAGACCACGAACCGCACCCCCAATTGCGACCTCGCCGCGATCTACCACAAACCCCTCACCGAGGCGGACAAGGGCAAGGAGCGCGGGCTTTCCGCCCATTCCGTCCACCTCGACTACCTCCGCCACATCAAGGGTATCGATGAAAACCTCGGGCGCTTGCTCGATGCGCTGGACGAACTCAATCTCGCTGAGGACACCGTCATTGTGTATTCCAGCGACAACGGTTACTTCCTCGGCGAACGCGGCCTCGGCGACAAGCGCGCACTCTACGAAGAAGGCCTGCGCATCCCCTATATCGTCCGCTACCCGCGCCTTTTTCCGAAGGGGAAACTCATCGATGAAATGGTACTCAATATCGACCTTGCACCGACATTCCTCGATCTCGCCGGGCTCCCCGTGCATCCCGGCATGCAGGGTGCCAGTTTCAAGGAACTCGCATCCGGCAACAAGCCCGCCGACTGGCGCACCTCGTTTCTCGCCCAATACCGCAAAGAGCTCGGCGACACGCCCACTTGCCACGGCGTCCGCACCGACGACGCCAAGCTCATCGTCTATCCCGGTCGCCCGGAATGGACGGAGGTGTATGATTTGAAGAACGACCCGTATGAACTGCAGAACCTTCCCGCCGATGACCCGTTGGCGACGCGTCTCCGGGCGGAGCTTTTGAAGCAGATTACGGCGGTGGGCTTCAAGACCGAGGGGAAATGATGAAAAGCATTATCACCCGATACGATGCCATCATTGTAGGTGGCGGGCACAATGGGCTGGTCGCGGCGAACTATCTCGCCAAGGCGGGCAAGCGTGTTCTCTTGCTCGAAGCCCAGGACGCACTCGGCGGTGCCACGACCAGCGTGAAATCCTTTCCGGAATACGAGGCGAACCTTTCGCGCTACTCGTATCTCGTATCGCTGCTGCCGGATCAGATCGTGGCCGATTTGGGTATCCATTTCAAAACGCTTGGCCGTGATGTCGCGTCCTACACGCCCTATCACCGCGAGGGAAAGGATGACGGGTTGTTGGTCTCGACGGAGTGGGATGAAGCGACTGCGGATAGCTTCCGCCGACTGACCGGATCGGATCGCGAAGGCTGCGCATGGCGCAGCTTTTACGGCGAGATTGCCGAACTGGCGCAACGTTTCGCCCCCACGATGCTCCAGCCCCTCAGGAGCGCGGCGGATCTGAAATCCGAAATGGGTTTGCCGGAGGTATGGCGCAATCTGATGGAGCTTCCGATCGGTGAAGTCATTCGTGATCGATTCAGCGACGATATGGTTCGAGGCGTGGTTCTGACCGACGCGTTGATCGGAACTTTTGTTTCCGCCAATGACATGCAGGCCAACCGTTGTTTCCTCTATCACCTGATCGGAAACGGCGACGGCCAGTGGCGTGTGCCGCAAGGTGGCATGGGCGCTTTGGTCAAGGAGCTATACCGCGTCGCTACGGCACAGGGAGTGGAGATGAAAAAGCGATCCAAGGTTGTTGCGCTGGAGAGCGGCCCGATGGGTGTCCGCGTGGAGACGGAATCCGGGGAGTCCTACGCCGCCAAAGACCTGCTCTTCGCAGCCGCTCCGCAGCATCTTGCCCGTTTACGCGGCGGCGCCGTCCCGGAGTCCCTTGAGGGAGCCCAGATGAAAATCAACATGCTGCTCACCCGCCTGCCGCGGCTGAAGTCGGGCATGGATCCGAGAATCGCTTTTGCGGGGACGTTTCACATCAACGAAAGCTTCTCCCAACTGGAAGCCGCATACATCGACGCCCGCGCCGGGAAAATGCCCCAACCGCTCCCGCTGGAGATCTATTGCCACACGCTGACCGATCCCACGATCCTCTCGCCGGAATTGGTCACGAAGGGTTTCCACACGCTGACCCTTTTCGGCCTGCATACGCCTGCGAAACTTTTTGATGCGGATCCGGAGGGAGCCAAGGCACTCGCCAAGGAGCGCGCGATCGCCAGCCTCAACGAGTATCTGCTCGATCCCATCGAATCCGTCCTCGCTCCCTGCCGCGACGGCTCGCTGGCGATCGAGGTGAAATCGCCCCTCGACCTGGAAAAGGACATTTCCCTGCCTCGCGGAAACATCTTCCATCGCGACCTCGATTTCCCGTTCCTAGAGGGTGAAATCGGGGCGGGCGACAAGCCGCTATGGGGGGCGGAAACCGATGATCCGCATATCTTCCTAGCCGGTGCGGGTGCCCGCCGGGGCGGCGGCGTCAGCGGTATCGCCGGTCACAATGCGGCGATGGCGTTATTGGCGAAAGGTTAGTCGATCCGATCCGCAGTGTTTCCCTTCTCGCCTTATGGTGGTCACTGTTACAACCAAGCTGCATATGCCTCCGCCGACCCTCCTACGCGAGGTCAAACGCGGCTAGACCTCATAGAGACGGTTGTTATCTCCCGCATCGCCTCTTCCAGGTTGAAACGCGCCCGGATTTGTACGGCGGCGGGGTGGTGGAGGAAATGGCTGTGGAGGATTGACCGCAGTGACATCGTGGGAAAGGCTCTCTGAGATGACGCAGTGGTATTACACGAAAGTCGGATTGAAACAGGGGCCGGTGCCGGAGAACGAGCTGTTGCAGAAGATCCGCAGGGCAGAGATCGATGGGAATAATCTGGTTTGGCGGGAAGGCATGCCCGAATGGTTACCACTCGCGCGTGTGCCGGAACTCATGGGACAGACGCAATCCAATTTGCCAGCCACCGCAGCACCTTCGGAAGTTTTTCCCGTAAAGCCTCAGCTTCTCTTACCCGTACAGCAGCCGGGAGGGAGTGTTCCGCTGCCGCAGCCTCCCGCCTACCAGGGAAACTTTATCGCCCCCGTGATCCCCACTTACATGTGGCAATCGGTGGTGGCCACGGTGGTCGGCTTGCCGTTTTGCTGCCTCCTCGCCTTTCCGTTCGGCATCGTCGCCATCGTGTTTGCCGGTAAGGTGGAAGGCTTGCGCGTTCATGGCGATATCTTCGGGGCTACGACGTCTTCGAACAACGCGAAGATATGGATGATCGTTTCCTTTGCTTGCTCCGGGCTGGGTGTCATCCTGCAGGTGCTGAACCTATTCATCAAATCCACAGGCTGAGCGGCGCGCCATTGCCTTTGCAAATTGGCGATCTTGACGCGGCGATCCCGATCCCGATGATTCGCGGCGATGTGGTATTATTCGAAAAGCGGGGTGCAGATGGGGCCGGTTCCCCAAGATGAGCTTTCCGCAAAGGCACGCAGCGGCGAGGTCTTGCCTTCCGACCTGATCTGGAGGGAAGGGATGGCCGATTGGTCGCCGTTGGCGATGGTGCCAGAACTGAAAGGGCAGATGCTTCCCGCCGCGATCTCACCCGTCTCGCCGAATCCTTCCCCTCCGCCACAGCAGTCGGGCGGGAGTATTCCGCTGCCGCAGCCTCCCGCTTTTCATGGCAACTACGTCGCAGTGCATATCCCCACGTATGTGTGGCAATCGGTGGTCGCCCTCGTGCTCAGCGCCGTGATGATGTTGTTGATCTGCATTCCGATCGGGATGCCCTTTGCGATCGTTGCGTTGGTGTATGCGTCGAAGGTGGAGGGTTTACGTTTGCAGGGGAGACTGATGGAGGCGGAGTCGGCATCGAAGTCTGCGAAGCTATGGATGATCATTTCCTACGCGCTCTCCGGGCTGGTTTTCATCGGACTGATTGTGGTTTTCATGATGATCATCTTTTCGGGAGGTTTTTCCCCCTAGATGGATGCATGAGGTTCGTGCCCTGAAACGGAGGGGATTTCCTGCGATGACGATCTTGACGCACTGATCCGGAATGCAATGATCGCAGCAACATGTGGTACTACTCGAAGAACGGGATGCAATTGGGGCCGCTCTCCACGGAAGAGCTTTCAGGAAAAGCGAGCGGCGGCGAGGTGTTGCCCTCCTCCTCCCCATCCGTAGTCCCCTAGCCGCGCCGATGCACAAGGATCGCGCGCTGTGGGCTTCGCTGGTGGTGCTGGCTCTGGCCGGTGCCGCTTACGCATTAAGGGAAACGGGTGGCGTGGGCTGGATGCCGGGTTGCGCGTTCCACAAGCTCACCGGTCTGGACTGCCCCGGTTGCGGCATGACGCGCGGCACCACTGCATTGCTCAATGGCCGAGTTGCCGAGGCCTTCGCCTTCAATCCCGTCGGCATGATCCTGCTGCCACTCGCAATGGTCGCGCTCAGCATTGAAGTGATGGGCTGGGTGAGGGGAAAACCCATGCCTTTCCGCCTGAATCCCGGCCGCTGGGGTGCGACCATCGTCGCGGTGATCGTGATCGTTTTCTGGATCGTGAGAAACCTCGTCTAACGAATTACTTCGGTGCCGATCCCGCCGTCGGTGAAAATTTCCAGCAGCAGCGCGTGCGGCAGGCGACCATCGACGAAGTGAACTTTGCGGACGCCGGCGTTGAGTGCATCGACGGCGGAGCGGACTTTCGGGATCATGCCGCCGGAGATCGTGCCATCGGCGATGAGCGCCTCAGCTTCGGCGCGATTGATCGATTTGATGAGAGTGGAAGGGTCTTTCGCGTCACGGAGCAGGCCGGGGACATCGGAGAGATAGACGAGCTTGGAAACGCGTAGTTCCTTGGCAAGGGCGGCGGCGGCGAGGTCGGCGTTGATGTTGAGCGGCTTGCCGGTGGCCAGCTCTGAGGCGAGCGGGGAAATGACCGGCACGATGCCCGCCTTATGGGCGGTGTCCATGTTCGCGAGCTGGCAGCCGATCACCTCGCCAACGCGCCCGAGATCCACGGGCTCGCCGTCGAGACCGATGGTTTTCATTTTCTCGCCTAGGAAAATGTCGGTGCCGGGGATGCCGATGGCCTTGCCTCCGAGGTCGCGGATCATGCGGACGAGGCTGGGGTTGATCTGATCGGAGAGAACTTTCGAAACGATGTCGATGGCTTCGTCGCAGGTGTAGCGCAGACCGTTGATGAACCTGGCTTCGATGCCGGATTTCTCCATCGCGGCGGAGATCGCCTTGCCACCGCCGTGGACGACGATGGGATTGATGCCCGCCACTTCCAGGAAAACGATATCGCGCATCACGTTTGCGACGAGCTCCGGATCCTCCATGGCGGAGCCGCCCATCTTGATGAGGATAGTCTTCGAGCGAAAAGCCTGCAGGTAAGGCAGGGCTTCGATGAGGGCGTCGGCTTTTTCGGCGGGGTTCATGGGAAGAGGTGGAAAGTGATCAGTAATCGGTGATCAGTGGAAGAATGGATTCATGGGAGCGGGAAATTATGCTCCCTTGCGTTTTCCGGGAGGTTTTTTTGCGGGGGCTTTCTTGGGAGCTTTTTTCGAAGCCTTCTTGGCCACTTTTTTGGCGGCTGGTTTGGTTGTTGTTTTGGTAACCGGTTTCGCCTTCGGGGCAGGTTTTTTAATGCTTTCGATCTCGAGTTCGAACTCGGGTTGGAGGGTTGGCTTTGGCGTGGTTTTGACCACTTGTGATTTCACGGCAACGGTCTTACGCCGTGCGGTGAGCGGGATCGCGGTGAGGACGGCAGCAAGGGCGGGCAGCGTGGGCAGCCATGTGCCGGCGGTGGGGACGAGAATGAAATGAAGGATGACGAAAACTCCGGCGAGAACCGCCAATGCGCGGCGGTCGCTCGTTTTCGGAAAATTTCCGAGTCCATAGAGCAGGCTGATGAGTGAGGCGAGGAGAAGCAACTCCGCGAGCCATGGGATGCGGTTGAAAACCCTTGATATGGATGTGCCGGAGGGATCGGCGAGCAAGGAAACGGTGGTGACGAGGGTTTCGGAGAAACGCAGCGAGGAAACGTCCGCCTCCGACATGCTGTTCCGGATCAACACGGTGCCCACGCGGCGCTCTTTTAGGAAATCGCCTGGTGCGTCGATGAGCGATTCGGCGGGGATGGAAGCGGAGCTGTTTGACGAGGGCGGCGCGAAGGCGAGCCTCCCGAAATCATCAATGGGAATGAACGAGCCGTCCGTTCCGAGGGAGATGTATTCCCCCAGCCGAATCTCGATCTTCGCGGGCGACACGTTGCGGTCTGCGAGTGCGGCGAGCAGTTGGAAGGAAAAAACCACTCGATCGTCCCATCGTGCGAGTAGGTAAGGCATTGCACCATCCGGCTCGGATTCCAGCGCGGTGAAGCCGGCCAGCGAAGTGGTGTTGCCAAGCACTACGTCCGGTATGGAAACGCGGTTCACGAGGGGAAGATCGTGACCGTTTCCATGGATTTCGGAAACGGCGATTGAGGCGCGGCGAAAGGCGGGGGGAAGCGGGGAGTGAAGCGGGCCACGCGAAAGGGGGGCGGCGGTGATCACTGAGGGTAGCGCGTCGAGTTGCTGATCGAGCGCCATCAGGGAAATCACATCTGGCTCCGGCCAGGTGAGCGGCATGCCGATGGCGACGGATTCGCGTCCGAGGCGGCGCAGGTTTTTCAGGATGATCGCAAAGTCCACCGGCGAGGGCGGCGAGGTTTGGAAAACGCGGTCGGGATCGTCGGTGATCGCGATTTCCGGCATGGGATCATCCGAGGGCGTGGCTTGCCGTTTGAGAATTCGGAGGGTCAGGGCGCTCTCATAACTTCCTTTCCCTGTAATGAAAAACGGCGGCTCCGCGAAGGTGTGTGCCGTGAGGGAGAAAAGCCCGCGGTCGATGATCGTGCCGGGCACCACCGCCCAAACAAGCAACGCCGCCGCCGCGCAGGGGATGAGCTTGAGGTATTGGCGAGGCATGGGTTCGGAAAAGGTGAATCAGATGAAAGCGCCTCAAGGCAGCGCGGCGAGGATGTTTTCCGAGACCTCGTCGGCACTGAGGTTCGCGTCGATGAGGCGGGCGAAGGGTTCGTCCTTCAGCGAGAGGAAAATCTGGCGGCAGCGCTCGAGGTTCGCGCGCTGTTCGAATTCGTTCGCGGTGTCGCCGCGCGAGCCGATGCGCGTCAGGGCGGTGTCCACTTCGAGATCGAGGATGAGCAGCAGATCGGGCACCGGGGCGAAGGCTTCGTTGTCCTTGCGTATCTTCTGCGGGTCGAATCCGCGCGCGCCCTGGTAGGCCATGGTCGAGAAATAGTAGCGGTCGAGTATCACTATGTGCCCGGCCGCCAGCGCCGGCGCGATTTTCTCAGCGACGTGCTGCCTGCGGTCTTTCAAAAAGGCATCCAGCTCCTCCTCCGGCGAGAGACGGCCGGTGTTCGCGGAGTTCCTGAGCAGTGTGCCCCACGGTCCGTCGGTGGGTTCTCGGGAAAGGATCACCGTTTTTCCCATGACCGTGAAATGCTCCGCGAGCCGCTTGGTCTGCGTGGATTTGCCCGTGCCGTCGATGCCTTCGAGTACGATGAACATGGTGAGAGTTTGTTAGGCTTCAGTTTTCAGTTTTCAGGAAGACTATGAGTAGCGGGATTTGAGATGCTGGAGGTATGCTTTGGTGGATGGCGGCTTGCCGGTGGCTTGTTCCATTAGGGCGGTGGGGTCGAGGGTGCCGCCGTGGCGGTGGATATTTTCCCGAAGCCATGCGAGCAGCGGGGCGTAGTTGGTCTTCGCGGTGGCCGCACCGATTTCCGGGACGGCGGTGGCGGCTTGGAAAAGCTGGGCGGCGTTGATATTTCCGAGCGTGTAGGTGGGGAAGTATCCGATCCCGCCCATCGACCAATGGATGTCCTGCAGGCAGCCGTGCGCGTCGTCGTTGGGCGCGAAGCCGAACGATTCGCGGAACAGGTCGTTCCAGGTGGCGGGTACCTGCGCGACGGTGATCTCGCGATTGAGCAGCATTCGCTCGATGCGGAATCGCAGGACGATATGCAGGTCGTAGGTGGCCTCATCCGCCTCGACACGGATCGGCGAGAACGCGGCGCGGTGGATGTGGCGGAGGAATTTCTCCAGCGGGAAATCCTTGAGCTGATGGAAATGTCCCTGCGCGATGGGATAGAATTTTTCCCAAAACTCCGGCGAGCGCCCGACCTGGTTTTCCCACAGCCGCGATTGCGATTCGTGGATGCCGAGTGAAACGGCGGATCCGGAGGGCAGGCCGAAGTCCATGTTCGGCAGACCTTGCTCATACATGCCGTGACCCGCCTCGTGCATGACACCGAAGAGCGAGGAGGTGAAATCCGAATCCATGTAGCGTGTCGTCAGCCGCACATCGCGCGGGCCGAGCGTGGTGCAAAACGGGTGGGCGGTGGTATCGATGCGACCGGTTTCGAAATCGAAGCCGATCTCCGCCGCGACGATCGCGTTGAAGGATTGCTGGGTCGCCACCGGATACGGGCCGGGCGGAAGTTCCGGTGTTCGGGCGGCGCTTTTTGCGACGGCCTCTGCCGAGAGAGGGGCGAGGTCTTTCTGCAACGCATCGAAAAGCTCCGCGATGGCGGCGGTGGACGTCCCGCGCTCGAAGCCCTCCAGCAGCGCGTCGTAAGGCTCGTTCGCAAAGCCCCAGAGATTTGCTTTTTCCAGGGCGAAGCCGACCAGCGTCTCCAGATGCGGTGCGAAGACGGAAAAGTCGGAGGCCTTGCGCGCGGCGATCCACGCGTGGTGCCCGGCGGATTGGGCGGTGGATTCGCGGGCGACGAGATCCGTGGGCAGCTTCACCGCGCGGTCGGATAACCGGCGGAGTTCGCGCAGGTTCGCGGCGCGGCTGAGGTCATTGCCATTGTCCGCTGCCTCCGCCTCGGCGAGCGATTTCAGGTAGTCTTCCGAGGTCGCGAGTTTGTGGGCGTGAGCGGCGAGGTAGGAGAGTTGCTCCGAGCGGTAATCGGCGGAGCCGGAGGGCAGGTAGGTTTCCTGATCCCAGGAAAGGATGTGGCCGGTGCTGTGTACCAGCGCGATTTCGCGGACTCGGTCGGAAAGGGTCATGGCCGAAGTCTGTACATCGGCGCGGGCTTGGCTAGTTTGATTCCTCTTGGCGCTCGCCAAGACGCGCGAAACCTCTCATCTTTCTTTCCCGCCGTGCAAATTCTGATCCGAAACATCGACCGCAGCCTCTCCCAGGAGCAGATCACCGACCTTTTCCGCAAGTATGGGAAAGTCACCTCCTGCGATCTGGTCATGGATCCAAAGACCGGCCATTCGAAGGGCTTCGGCTTTGCGGAAATGCCGAACATGGACGAGTCCTCGAAGGCGATCTCTCAGCTCAACGGTCTCAAGGTGGGCTCTTCCGCCTTGCGGGTGAAACGCGCTGCGAACTCGACGATCTCGAAGCACAAGGGCAAGCCCGGCCGCTGATTCAGCGGTTCCTTTTCCTGCGGGTAAACGCGAATGTAAGGCCGATGGCGATGAGCATCGACGAGGAAGGTTCGGGGATGGTAAGTGACGGCTTGGCGGCGATCAGCAGGTAATCCTGATGCGTCGACCGCGAGTCGAGCGCCACCAGCACTTCGAGTTTCGGTATGTAGTTGGAATTGACTCCGGAGGCCTTCGTCGCATCGAGCATGTTGGACATGTAAGACCAGAGGGTGGGGCTGGAATCGCTGCCGCCTGGACCAAATTTGCTCCGGTTGATGTTTCCGTTGCCATAGTTCAAGCCGCTCGATGTGCCGGCGTCGCCGAAAACCTCCCACAGCAAGTTTTGGAAAGCGTATTGGCGGGCGCTGGCATTATCGACCGGATTGACAAAATGGCTCTCGTAATAGGTATCGATGACCCAATGAGCCGTGGCGCTCGCCAATGATTCGTTCTGGGTGTTGCTGTAACGGCTCCAGACAGTCATATCCTGCATCGTGCCGAGTGTCAGGTTTGCGGTGATACGAGGATACGTTCCACTATCTTCGTCGAGGGATAATCCCGCCAGATCCGTGCAGATCAGATAACCTTCGCCGCCCAGGATTTGATTTCCACCGGCTTTCAGGTTGGTGAGGTGGAATTGGGATGCGATCCCTGCGTAGGAGTTGTGGGTGATCCTCGTCATGCTAGCGGTGATGGTTTGGGAGTTCGCATGCGGGAAAGATGACGCGGCAACGAACATCAAAATGGCAATGCATTTCATAGGGGGTGGGGGATAGGGGGTGGGGTAAGGGAGAGAAGACGGGGACGGGGGATGGGGGGAGGTTTGCGCGGCTTGGGGGAGTTAGCCGCGCAACGACCACATCATGCCATAAACCGAGGAACCGAATATTACGCAATCACGTATATTTTCACTTTATTGGAAATCAGGTGCTTTGGGTGTTCACGCCCAGCCCTGAATCGTTTCCGCGATGGCTTTCTCCGCACCCTCTTCCGTGCGGATGAAGATTTCCTGCAAGCCTTTCTCGGTCTGCGTCACCGCCTTGAGCCCACCGGAAACCGTGCGTTGGATGCGCACTGCACCCGTCGGCTTGCCTGCGCCGAGCGATTTTCCTCCGTATGAGCGCCCGATGATCACGCCGCTCACCCCGTCCAGCGCCTCGATCCGTTTCATCACGGCCTTGCACTCCTTGGATGTCGTCTGGTGGCGTCCGCGAGATGGCATCGTTGTGGTTCGTCAGGAAACCTCTGCCTCGAAGATGTCCTTATGGCCTTCGACGGGATCGGGCGCGAGCTTGAACCAGCGGCTCTGTTCGACGCGCTCGTCGTTGTAGGGAGGTGTGAAGATATCGACGAGCTGGGTCACCTTGCTGGCTTTTAGCGTGTGGATGTTCCGCGCCTTGGCGGTGAGGGTGGAGATGTCGTTTTTTTTCAGCACCGCCGTATCGGCTTTTTTCAGGAAAAGATGCCCCTCGCTGGCCTGGGTATCCGGGAGTTCGATGGGGTCGAAGTTGGATGTCTCGATCTCGCCGGAGGCGCAGAGGATCATGCCGGTCATGCCGGGGTGGTCGTGCGGGCGGATAATCTCGCCCTCGTCGAACTGGACGAGGCAGAGGGAGAAATCGACGCGCTGTTCGAGGTATTGGAAATCGACATTGCCGTGCTTAAGGCGGGTGGTGAGTTGGGCGAGCGCTTTCGTGAGAACCGGATCCTCAAGGTGCAGGCGCGAGGCGAGCTTGCTGATGCCTTCCACATACGAGTCCTGGCCCCATGCGTCGAGATGCTGCTTCGCCGCCTCCTTGCTGACGGCCTCCAGAAAGGCCTCCCAATTCATTGCACCATCGGCGGGCAGCCTGCCTTCCGCCGCATTGGCACGGGTGGCGAGCGCGCACAGGGACGGCAGTGCCGTAAGCACTCCGAGAAAGGAAGGTAAACTGAGGCTGAGGAATTCGCGGCGGTCGTATTCGTCCATGGCTGCCGGATACTGGCACGTCCTAGCGGATTCCGCCACCGTTCAGTTACCGCTCGTCTTTTCCGCGCGGTAGCGGCAGCCTCGCTGCGGATGAGCACATTCAGGGAATTGGGGATACCGGCGGGGTTGGTGAAAGGTTTGGAGGAAATGGGTATTGTCACGCCCACCGAGGTTCAGGCGAAATCCATCCCTTTCCTGATCAAGAACGGCGGTGACTTCTGCGCGCAGGCGCAGACCGGCACGGGGAAAACCGCCGCCTTCGGCCTGCCGTTGCTGACGAAGATCGATCCGAAAAAACCGGTGATCCAAGGCCTCGTCATCGCGCCCACGCGGGAGCTGGCGAAGCAGATCGGCAAGCACCTTTTTCGCTACACGAAGCATTCCGAGAAAGTCTTCATCGAGGTCTTGGCGGGCGGCGAGCCGATGGACGGCCAGATCTCACGGCTTCAGCGCCCCACGCATATCGTCGTCGCTACCCCCGGGCGGCTGATCGACCTCATTATGAAAAAAGCGCTCACCCTCGTGAACGTGAAACACCTCGTGCTCGACGAGGCCGACGAGATGCTGAGCATGGGCTTTAAGAAACAACTCGTCACGGTCTTCGGCCTCACACGCGGGCGGCGCAGCACCTGGCTTTTTTCCGCGACCTTTCCCGACTCCATCCACGCACTCGTAAAGGGAGCCATGCCCGGCCAGCCGGAAACCCTCCGCATCGATAAGGCGCACGTCGTGAACCGCGATATCGATCACCGTTACGCCGTCAGGGGGAAGGATGAGAAAAACGATTTCCTCGCCGAATTTCTCGCGGATCGGGAGGAGGAGCGCGGGCTTGTCTTCGTCCGTACTAAGGCGGGCGCGGTCGCGCTCGGCAGGCAGTTGGAAAAGCTCGGATTTGCGGTAGATGTGATCCAGGGAGATCTCTCGCAGCGTGAGCGCGACAAGGTCATGCGTGGCTTCAAGGGCGGGCGCTCCCGCATCCTCATCGCCACCGACGTCGCTGCGCGCGGCATCGATGTCGAGGGGCTTTCCTTCGTCATCCACTACCAGCTCCCCGAGCAACTCGAATACTACACGCACCGCAGCGGTCGCACGGCACGGGCCGGGAAAAAGGGGATTTCCGTGGCGCTCATCGATCCGCGTGAACGGAAAAAGATCGGGAAATTCGAGGAGGCGCTGGGTGTGACTTTCACGGAGGTTGGTTAGGGCTTGCCATGCTATGGCGGATTGAACAATTTATCCGCACATGCCTGATTTCCTGAACAACTGGTGGGAGGCTCTCAACTTCGAGCTCCAGATCTTCTACGGCATTGCGATCGTCTCGCTGGTAGCGCTCTTTTTCCAGATCATCCTCTCGGTGGTCTTCGGCATGGAGCACGGGGCGGATGTGCCGGATGTCGGCGCACACGATTCCGGGATGGGCATTTTCTCGGTGCGCGGCGTGACGGCGTTTTTCACCGGCTTCGGCTGGACGGGCGTGGTCTGCACGAAACAAGACCTCGGCCTACCCATCAGCCTAGCCGCCGCCTTCGCAGTCGGAAGCATATTGATGATCGGTATTTTCCTGATGATGCGCGCCTTCCTGCGCCTGCAATCCGACGGCAACATCGACTACATCAACGCCGTCGGTCAGCTCGGCACGGTCTATGTGACCATCCCGCCCATGCAGCGTTCGGGCGGCCAGGTGGAAACGATGATCCAGGGCAGGCTCGTCATGGCGGAGGCCTTGCAGAAAGGCAGCCAGCCGCTACAACCCGGCACCAAGGTCAAGGTCGTGGAGCGCATCGGCACCTCCACCCTGATCGTGGAGCCCCTCGACTGATTTTTCATCAACAACACTCCAAACCCCCAAAATACAACACCATGGATCTCATCATCGGAATCGTCGCCATCCTCGCGGTTTTCTTCATCTCCCTCACAGCCATTGCGATGCGCTATCGGCGCTGCCCCTCGGACAAAATTCTGGTGGTTTACGGAAAAGTAAGCGGCGGGAAATCCGCGCATTGCCACCACGGCGGCGCGGCCTTCGTGTGGCCGGTGATCCAGGATTACCAATACCTCGATCTCACCCCGCTGCCCATCGACATCCGGCTTGAGGGAGCCCTTTCCAAGCAGAACATCCGCGTCAACACCCCGTCCACTTTCACCGTCGGCATCTCCACCGAGCCGGGTATCATGGAAAACGCCGCGGAGCGCATGCTCGGACTGAACATGGAGCACATCAAGGAACTCGCGAAGGACATCATCTTCGGCCAGATGCGCGTCGTCATCGCCACGATGGACATCGAGGAAATCAACGCCGACCGCGACAAGCTCATCCAGAACATTTCCATGGGTGTCGAGGTCGAGCTGAAAAAGGTCGGCCTGCGCCTAATCAACGTGAACGTCCAGGACATCACGGATGCCTCCGGATACATCGATGCCCTCGGTCAGGAGGCCGCTTCGAAAGCGATCGCCGAGGCGAAGGTGAAAGTGGCCATGGCCGACCGTGACGGAGAAATCGGTGCCGCAGCGATGCAGCGCGACAAGCGGATCAGCGTCGCCTCCGCGAACGCCGAGGCAACCAGGGGAGAGAACTCGTCGCTGGTGGATATCGCGAACTCGGATGCCATGCGCCGGAGTGCGTCGGCGGAAGCCGAGCGGCTCGCGACCGCGGCGGAGAAGGTGGCCGAGGCGAAAGTTTTGGAAGAGGCTTACGTTTCCGAGCAAGCTGCGGAAAAGCAGCGCGCCGAGCGTGACAAGGCGACCCAATTCGCGAACACCGTCGTTCCCGCGCAGATCGCGAAGGAAAGGCAGCTCGTGGAGGCCGATGCACAGGCCGAGACCGTGCGCCGCATCCAGCAAGGTAAGGCCGACGGCGTCCGTACCGAGAAGCAGGCGGAGGCGGATGGTATCGTCTTCGTGAAAGAGGCGGAGGCCACCGGTATTCGCGCCAAACTCCTCGCGGAAGCGCAGGGTGCGCAGGCCGTCCTCGAAGCCAAGGCGAAAGGATTTGATGATCTCATCAAAGCCTGCATGGGCCCGGCGGGTGCACAGAACATGCTCGTCACGGAACTCCTGCCACAGCTCGTCCGCGAGCAGGTGCAGGCCATCGCCAATCTCAAGATCGACAAGATCACCGTCTGGGACAGCGGCAAGGGCGCGGATGGAAAAACCAGCACCGCGAATTTCCTCTCCGGCATGGCCGGTGCGGTGCCACCGCTGCATGAGATCGCGAAGAACGTCGGCGTAGAGCTGCCGCAATATCTGGGCAAGCTGGATGATGCGAGCAAGTTGCATCCTGCGCCACACGCTGATCCCGGCTCGATCTAAGGGGTGGGTGGGATCTGCGAAGATAGGCACAACGGATCATTTCGCCGCTTAACTTTGTGATCAAAAAGATCACTTTTCTGCATGGTCTTCACTGAGTCTCCCGCATTCAGCCGGAAGGTTTACGAGAAATCATCCCAAGAAGATCTTTCTAAAGCCGAACTCCGAAACATCCAGAACGAACTCGAACCATGAAAAAATCCGAAGCTGCCACCATTCTCCGTGAAGTAAGATCTGTGGAAAGCGGAGAAATTGCACCCGCCCGAGTCCGCGAGGTCACCCTGCTGCCCGGCGGTAAGCTGCGTCGCGTGGATGTGAATCCGGAAACCTACCGGCGCAAGCAGGCGCGGGCATGGAAGGCGAAAACCGAAGCCGCCCGGATCCGCCAGGAACTGAACCTCACTCAGGATACTTTCGCGGAATTGCTGGGAGTCTCGCTCGCCACCGTCCGCAAATGGGAACGCGGAACCGGCGAACCAAGCGGCGCGGCGAAGACCTTGCTCGCCGTGGCAAGAATGCATCCGGAGGTGATTCGGGAGGCGGTTCTTTCCGGAAAGTGATGCCGTGGGATTGGAGTGGTTTTGTAAAACCACGAGAACCAAGGTTCTCCTCGCAAAATCTAGTAAATCGCCAAATACCTTTCAAGTTCCTCGTCAGGAGAGCATAGGATCACATCGAAAGGTTGGATGCCTTGGGAGTCGATGAAGCAGTTGCGGCCAACGGCGTCGATGGCCATGATGCTGTAGGCGTAGTGGTGGAAGATCTCATGTCCTGATGGATCCTTGATGTGTTGCCAACCGTTTACCAACCAGCCCGTGTCTGTGGTCGAAATCAACCAAGTGCTCGGATCCCCTCAGTTCGTCGGGTATCGAGCCATGAAATTCAGACCAGTTGAACTCGGATCGGATCAGGAACCCAAGTTCATCAGCGAGAGCAAGTAGGTGTTGGGCTTGCGCATCGCCGCCTTCTCCGGATCCTTGCCCAACGCGATCGCTGTCCTCCGCGCAAAGGTCTGATAATCGCTTTTGCAGGGTCGCAAGACGATTTGCGTGGGCAATTTCGACGGCTCCGCCTCTGATCGCCTCACGCTCATTTGCTTTTTTTGCGTTTTCACTTCGCAAGATTGTTACGGTATATGCAATAATCCTGCAACCAGCAACTTTTTCGATATTGAAAACATTTGCGGCACACTCAGCTTTCCGGCTAAAGGTTAACGGAATTTCAAGCCATCCAGCTTCTCAAGAATTTCGAGCACGACCTGATGGGCGGCATCGACTTCCTGAGCCTTGAGAGTCCTGTCCGCTGCCCTATATAGGAAACGGTAGGCGATGGATTTCCGGTCGGCCGGGATTTTTACGCCGGTAGGATCGGTGAAGAGATCGAAGCACTCGTAGGCGACGAGGAGGGGTTCCTTGGTCTTGGCGAGGGTGGCTTCGATGGCTGCGTTAGGGGTGTCGATGGGGAGTTCCATCGCGGCATCGCGGGAGGAGCCGGGGAACTGCGGGAGATCGGCGGCGTGAGCCGGGCCGGTGGTGAGCTTGCGGAGTTTCGCGAGGTCGAGTTCGGCGACGAAGGTAGGCGAGCCGAGGTCGAGTTCCCTTTCCCGCGAAGGCGCGAGGCGGGCGAACATGCCGATGGTCTGCTCACCAGCCTTGATCTCGGCGGTGAGGACGAAGCTTTCCCGGTCTTTCGGCTTCAGGGTGATTTCCTGATTGGGCAGAAGGGCGGAAAGGATGCCCTTGGCGTCGTAGAGATCGGCCGCGCGGTCTTTTGCCGCCCATGAGGAGGGGGTCGTGCTGCCTGTAATGAGGATGGCGAGGCTCTCGCTTTCCTGGTCACGAGCCTTGCCTCCGCCGGCGTTGCGGAACACGCGGCCTATCTCGAAGAGGCGGATCGACTTCGCCTGCTGGCGAGCGTTGCGCTCTGCGCTGGAAACGAGTCCGGGCACGATGCTCGGGCGCATGATCGCGTGATCCTCGCTGAGCGGGGATTTCACGCGGATGATGTCGCCTTCCTGCATGGGGCGGAGCGGCAGGATGTCGGCGAGCTGGGACTCGGCGATGAGCTTGATCGTCTGGCACTCGTGGAGGCCGAGCGCGGCAAGGCGCTGGCGCAGGATCATGTCCGCGTCGTAGGCGGCGTCGGTTTCGCTGGTCGGAACGAAAGTGGCGCGCAGGCGGGAGGGCACGTTCGACAGGCCGTGGACGCGGGTGATCTCCTCCGCAAGGTCGATGTGGCGGGTGAGATCCTGGCGGAAAGAGGGGATGGCCCACTTTCCATCGGGAAGCTTCGTGAGGCCGAGGCGAGTGAGGATTTCCTCGGCGGATTCGGTGGA
>JAYTOE010000027.1:0-10464 GCA_043747935.1 Akkermansiaceae bacterium | reverse complement strand
CTCACGGCCCGAGGACAGGAATTGCAAAAGAAATACACCCAGGAACTGGAAACACTGCGAGCTGAGGTGATAGGGGGTCTGCCTCCTGTTGACGAGACGAAGAAGGCCCGCTTCCTCGAAATCCGCGCCACATGGAACGGTTTACCGAATGCGAAAGAAGACGGATCTGCTACCGAAAAGAAAGCCTTGGATGAATTGAAAGAAAAAACCCAGAACGAGGCGATGGAAGCGGCCGGAGCATTGCTCGCCGACTTCTCGGCGGTTCTAACCTCCGACAAGCTCGATTCCAAGTTGATGCGGATCGCAATTCTGAACCACGGTACGCCGCGTGGCCTGGCGGAGTTCGCCCAGCAGGGCCCTGATGAAGAGAAATTGTTAGAAAAACTTTTCGCCGATGAACCGCTGATGCGCCAAATCCTCGAGGCTGGTGGTGCCAATGGTGGTGAATACGGCGAGGCGATGCAGGTTTATGAGGCCATTCTCAAAGCCAGTGAGCGCGCACGCGAAGTAGGCAGCATCTTCCAGCGCCTCGCTCTCGGAACCAGCATTCACATGCCGTGGCTCCAAGAAGAGACGAAGGCTGTGAAGCTCGATGCCGATGCCGAGGCGGGCGTAGATGCTCCTACGCTCCCTCCAATGGACAAGAAGAAGGGAGGGGTTTACGGCATCGTTTACAGGACCGAGACCGGCGTTGCACAAGTGCCGCGCTACCTGCATTACGAAAAAGCCTTTCTCGACGGGGAACTGGATCCAGCCTTCAAGGACATGAATACGTGGGAATGCCGCTTCATCACGGATTCCGAATACAGCAATGAAGATCTCGCCTGGACACGGCAGATGATGCGCAATTACCGGCCCGATCACATCACCACGGAGGATACCCAGTGGCGCTATGTGCGCCTGATCAAGAGCGACGTGCCGTATTGCTCCACCACTAACGACCCTTCGCTGGGCACCCGGGCTCAGATGGAGATCGCCCTTGGTGGCATCTGCGGTCGGCGCGCCTTCCTCGGTCGTCTCACCTCGCGAGCCTTTGGCATTCCCTCCCGCGCCTCGACCCAGACCGGACACGGAGCGATGAGCCACTGGTCACCCGATGGCTGGGTAATCTGCCTCGGTGCTTGGTGGTCGGCGGCGTGGTGCGGCCCGCAAAGTGGCCTCGATTTCCTGCTGGACTCTCAGGCGCGCGAGTTTGAGAGCGACTATCAGCAGATCCGTCGCGCCCAGTGGCTCGGCGATGCCTTCGGCGAGGAGAAAGTGAGCATCAGCCCTGGCAAGTTCGGCGTGGGTGGCGGGTTCTGGGATGGCTTGGCGTTCGTGAACAAGCAGATCATTGTGAAGAAAGCGGAGGTCAAGGCGCTTGAACTGGCCGGCGGCATGAAACTGGGCGAGTCCGACGAATTGCTCGGGGACGAGGTGGGTGAGGACATCGAGATTCCGGAGGAATTCCAGAAAATCACCGTGGCCGGCGACGGCACCATCACGATTCCGGCGGTTGCCTGCTACTCGCCGCGCAAGAGCTCGGACCGCATCCTTTTCCTCAAAAGCTGGGAAGAGGGATACCAACTCCACTACAGCCGCCTCGGCCAGCGACCCGAGCTTTTCAAATACAACATCGAAGTCCCCGCCGACGGCGAATACGAACTCACCGCCGAGACCGCCACGGTCTCCCCCGGCATTGAAGTCCTAGTTCGTGTCAACCGGGATGAACCCGCACCTTTCGCGATACCTTACACCAAGGGCTTCTGGAAAACCTCCGAGCCTATGAAAGTGAAGTTGTCCGAGGGACGAAACACGATCAGCATCACCGCCCGCACCCCCAACCGCGGCGTGAGCATCAAGAGCTGGCAGCTCAAGCCGGTGAAGTGACCGCCTCATTTTTCGGCGATTTTCCAGACCCAAAATACCTATGAGGAATAAATTCATCATCCGTAGCACCGTATCCATGGGCATTCTCTGCCTGGCGGCGTTCGCACTTCTCACGCCGAAGGCAAGCGCCCAGGACGCAGCGCCCGTTGTCTCGAAGGAAACCGTCGAGGAACTCGACAAAGCCCTGGAGACAGCGAAGGACGGCTCCTCGGAAGCCCGCAAGAGGCTTGCCGTGCGGCGTGTGATCCGCGATGCGGAGGAGAAGCTTGCGACCAACGCAGGCTCGCCGAACCGTTTCCTGATCCTTGAGTTTATTTTCCGCGCCCAGCAACAGCTCATCGCCCTCGATGACGCCGCCGAGCACCGCAAAGCACTCCTCGAAACCTGCCGGGAACTTGTCAAGGCTCCCGACGAATTCGCCGAACTCCGGCTGGAGGCAGACCTGCTCCTCTCACAGGCCGAGCTGGGCAAACAAGGTGCCGATGCCGAGGCGCGCGCCAAGGCATTGCGTCCCTTCGTCGAGCGCTACATCGATACTCCGGTTGCTGCGAAAGTCCTGCGCCTCACCATGGTCATGGCCCTGGAACTCGGCGACAACCGCCTGGTCACCGACCTGCAGGAAACGATCGAGAAGCGTTTCGCCGGCGATCTCGAAATGATCGCCTTCCAGCGAGACAAGCTCGGCGGCCAAGTCTTCGGCGCACCCTTTACGGGCACTTTCGAAAGGGCGGATGGGAAAACCGTCCGCTTTCCCATGGACGGGCTCGGACGCTCGGTGATGTTCGTTTTCTGGTCAAAGGAGACCGGTGGCGAAAAACTCCTCAAGGGGCTGGCTGCGGCCTCCTTGCAAATGAAAGAGGAACTGGCCGGACGCCTCGAAATCATCAGCTTCAATCTCGACGGATTGCCCGATGCCGGTGAATCCATCGTGCGCGGGCTAGGCGTCGGCTGGCAGGTTCTGCGCCTGCCCGACGGCAGGAAAAATCCGATCTACGATGCCTATGCTCGATCCGACCCGCGGATCCTGACCGTGAGCCCGACGGGATACACCGCCCTGATCATGCCCGGCACGACGCGGCAGAAACAGGATACGGACGGCGAGCCTGATTACGGTCGTATGTTCCAATCTTCGCTCGCGCGCGAGTGGACGGAAATACGCTATGTCGCGCAGCTCTCTTCGCTGATGGCTGGCGATTTCCTAGTGATCGATCCGGAAGGTGGCATCGATCCCACCCGACCGCCGGAGCTGAAAGCCGTTGCCAAAGGAGATGCTCAGCCTTTGGCCCGAACCGCAGCCTCTGTGCCCGAGGAATCCCTCCGCGCGATCCAGGACTGTTTCATAGCCCCACCTCTCCGCTACCGCCTGACTCACAGCGAAGCCCGAGCAAGCTACGCAAAAGCCGCTGAGCTTTGCCGCAAGACCATCGCCGACCATACGGCAGCCCCGGATCTCTGGATCGTTCGCAACCGCCTGATTGTCGCATTGCTCGGCCTCTGGAAAACCGACGCCGACCTGGCGCTACTGGAGCAGGCCATCGCCGAGGCGAAAACCGCGCTCGCGGCCGGCTACCCGCCGGGCTGCGATACCGTCGCCCGTTTCTGCATCGCCCGCGGGAGCCTGCGCGATCCGGCATTGAATCCACGGACGGTTCTCGACCAATGGGTGGCGGACAGCGGTGGTGAGAAAGCCCCCGGTCCGGTTTTCGCCGTGGCGTCCCTACTCGCGCTCGATGTGGCGGATCGCAAACGCTACGAGGACTTCCGAGAGGCCATTCTCAAAGACCACACCGAGCAGCCGATGATGTGGACCTTCGCCTCCTTCCTGCTGGATCGCTATCATAGCTACTGGCTGTTCCAGGTTCCGTTCACCGCAGGCTGGTCTTATGGCCGCAGGTCAGATTACTTCCTCACGGTAGGTGACCGAGAGGAAGCCCAACGGTCGCTGCGAACCGAGTTGCAGACTCTCGACGGCAAGCCGCTGCGGATACCCGAAGACCTCGACACAGAATGGACAGCAATCGTTTTCGCCAAGCCCGGCCCATGGAACAAGAAGCAGGACGACGGGCTTCCGCCCTCGCCGGAGCGCACGGTGAAACCGATCACCGATTACGTAGCCAAGCGGCCCGGTGGTGACATAAAGGTTTACCTCGCGATGCTTGAAGGGGATGCGGAAACCATCCGTGCGGGGTTTGAAGGCAAGGAAGCAACCTGCCCGGTGCTGATTCTTCCGGGCGGCATGAAAAATCCGCTGATCCAAAGGCTCGGAATTCTTTCCGAGGATAACCAGATCAACAGCGTCCTGATCGGGAAAGACGGCCGCATCGCAGTGGTACTGTCAGGATTGAACATGCAAAGCGGCAGAGGTGGCTCCACCCTCACCAATGTCATCGAGAAGGAAGACGAGAAATCCGTGTCCGCAGCCCTTGAACAGGGCGACATCGAAGGAGCCAAGGCACGAATCCTCTCCCTTGCCCCGCCCTTTGATCCCAAAGCAGTCGATGAACGCGGCCGGCCACTTATAAAGCCAGTAATCGGCCTCCCCCATCTCCTCGCCCGCGCCCGCGTTTACGTGGCTCTGAAGGATTGGGACAAGGCTCTCGCCGATGCCGAAGAGGTCGTCCAGAAACAACTCGGCACCGATGGAGGCATGAGCCTGCGCACACCCGATCTCGATGTAGCCGAAGGGCTGCGCGACAAGATCCTCGAGCTCCGCGGTGCGGCCGGTGAATCGCGCTAGGCGGCTTGTAATGGGCTGGTGAAATCCCCCGGCGATCAGAGAGCATTTGCTCAAGAAAGACGTGTTTCCCAGCCACAGCCAGCACGCTTGCTACATCGCAATTGAGAGCAACCCACGGACTCGAGAAATGTATGGATCGGAAGCTTTGTGGTTGAAGTTCCTGACTTTATTGAGATTCATGGTCTGGAGAAATTCTCCGCCTCAGGTTTTGCCGGGCGAATGCAAATGGCATGCGTCCTATTCTCTCCAAATTTCCGCTATTTTTTTTTGAGGCTCTAGGCTCCCTCGCCTGCGGATTTTACGGGAACTACGTCTTCTTCCTGTTCCGCGATCGGCATGGTTTCGGGAACCTCGGCAATCTCGGCGTCGCCGCGTTGATGGGCTTGGTGATCGCGCTGGCTTCATGGCAGGGTGGAAAATTCGCGCAACGCCGGGGATACATCCGGACGATGGTTTCGGGAGTGTTGGGGATGATCGTGGCGCTGGGGATTGGCGCGGTTTTTTCATCACTTCCCGTGCAATTGGCCGTGATGGTAGTCTGGGCCGCCTCGCAGTTCGTGGTCTGGCCCGCGCTTGAGGCCCTGGTGACGGAGGGCGCAAGCGGTGCCGCTCGGGCGCATCTCGTGGGCGTTTACAGCGTGGTTTGGGCGGCGTGCTCGGCGCTGTCGTATTTTTTTGGAGGCGGCCTGTTTGAGTGGTTGGGAAGTGGCAGTATTTTCTGGCTGCCTCCCGGGCTCCACTTGTTGCAGATCCTGGTTTTATGGAGATTTGCAGGCCGTGCTGGGAAAGCATCGGCAGCGCGCACGCCCCACCACCCACCGGAAGCGGCCGCACTTCCGGCGATAGATGGACCCATTCCGCGGTCTTTTCAACGGATGGCTTGGATCGCGAATCCTTTCGCCTGTGTCGCGGCGTTTACCTTGTTGGCCATGATTCCGGAGCTTGCGCGGAAGATGGGCTTGAGCATCACGATGGCCGGATTTTTTTGTTCGATTTGGTTTTTCGCGAGGTTGGCGGCCTTTGTCGTAATGTGGCGATGGCCCGGCTGGCACTATCGATTCCGGTGGCTTCTGGCGGGCTATATTCTGTTAATCGTGGGGTTTGCTTCCGTGCTAACAGCGGATGGATTGTTCTGGCTTGGTTTGGGTCAAGTGGCGTTCGGTCTGGCGGTGGGTTCGCTCTATTATGCGTCGCTTTTCTATTCGATGGATGTGGGTGAATCTCGCGCCGCGCAGGGCGGGATTCACGAGGCGATGATGGGTGCTGGAAATTTAGTCGGGCCGGGTGTGGCGGTGTTGAGCCTGATGATCGCCCCGCAGTCGCCGCATGCCGGCGTATGGGCGGTGAGCGGGATGTTGGTCATGGGTTTGGCGGCCTTGCTCTTAACTCGCTTGAAGAATCTTCGTTAAAGGTAAAACTGGCATCACAACCCATGAAAAACAGCCTCGAAAAAACACCCTCGCCGCGGGTGGCCTTGCTGATTGAATCCTCGCACAGCTACGGGCGGGAACTGCTGATGGGTATCGCCAAGTATGTCAGGATTCATGGGCCGTGGTCGATCGAGTTTGAGGAGGGCGATCCGGGCGAGAACCTCCCGAAGTGGTTTGACCGCTGGAAATGGGATGGAATCATCGCGCGGATCACGACTCCTGCCATGGCCGAGCTGATCGGTCGATGCGGTGTGCCAGTGGTCGATTTGAGTGGGAGTTTGCCTGAGTCGAGATTCCCGTGGATACGCTCGGACGAGGAGATGGTGGGTCACTTGGCGGCAGAGCACCTGATGGAGCGCGGCTTCAAAAATTTCGCGTTCTGCGGCTACAATGGCGCGGATTGGTCGGACATGCGGCGGGCCAGCTTTGAGCGGCGGGTTACGGAAGGCGGGTTTACCTGTCAGGCATTTGAAAATCCCGAGCCGTTGCAATCCCATTCCGCTTTGGATTACGAGGAACATGGCGAGCGGCATGAGGAGGATTTGATGCACTGGTTGCAATCCCTGCCGAAACCCTGCGGACTCATGGCGTGCAACGATGCACGTGGCAGGCAGGTGCTCAACTGCTGCCGTGAGGGCGATGTCGCGGTGCCGGATGAGGTGGCCGTCATCGGCGTGGATAAGGATGAGATCTTCTGCGAATTGTCGGATTTGCCGTTGTCGAGTGTGACTCTCAATACACAGCAGATCGGTTTCGAGGCCGCCGCTTTGTTGGCTCGGATGATGGCAGGCGAAAGCGCCGAGCCTTCTTCTATCCTCGTGAAACCCTTGGGCGTGCTGGCACGGCAATCCACGGATGTGCTTGCGATCGATGACCGGCAAATAGCCTTGGCTCTCGGATACATTCGCGAACATGCGTGCGATGGCCTGAGTGTGGAGTCCCTGCTCAAAGTGGTCCCGCTCTCCCGAAGCGTGCTTGAAAGACGCTTTTCACAATTGCTCGGTATTTCACCCAATGGGGAAATCCTACGCGTCCGGCTGGAACGTGTGTGCCAACTGCTGACCGAGTCCGATCTCACGCTCGCCGAAGTGGCTGGAAAAGCCGCATTTACACACCCGGAATATATGAGCCGTATATTCAAGAGTAAGATGGGAGTCACCCCGGGCGAGTTCCGCAAGCAAGCAGGCGTGGCTGGGTTGCCGCAGCGCTGATCGGAGAAAGAAAATGTTAGCCCTGCGTGGTTGAAATTCTTCCATGAATGACAAGAGGCGGATACCAATTACCATAAAATTGGCAAATGCAAGTTCGAAGGAAATCGGCCAAACCAAAGGGGCGTGCCTGCAGTCCGGTTCACGGTTATTTGCCTTCCACACGGATTTTTTCGCCTAGCTTGCCAGCATTTCAGGCTTTATGCATTTGCATATGAGAACAACCATTGATGTGCCTGATGATTTGCTCAAGCGGGCAAGGCCGTTGCTGGCTGAGAGAAAAATGACCTTTCGCGCGCTGGTGATTGATGCGGTTGAGTGCGCGATGAGCGCATGAGAAAAATCACGCCCCCAACAGGACTCACCTTCCATCCACGGAGCATCCAGATTGACGCAAACGTTCAAGAGATTGACGCAAAGGTTCAATGACGAGCTTCTTGGAATCGTGCAGTTTGTCATCTTGATGGTTGCCCGTCCGTGAGCAACTCACGTAATGAATCCAGCTTCATGAAAGGCAGCAGAAACCGTATGAAGAACCACTTCAGAATCCTCTTCCTTGCCCTCGCTGCCGGATCGGAGTTGCTGCTGGCGCAGAATTCACCTGAGGCCTCAGGAGACTCCAAGCTCACGACCCAGCCTTCGACGGAGGTGCTCGCCAACGATCCGAACATCGCCTATATCGGTCGATGGGATCGCTCACAGCCGCAGATCGCTTACGGCAACTGGACCGGTCATTATTTACGCACCAAGTTCACCGGAACCACGGTTTCGGTGCGGTTGGAAAAGGCCACCCGATTGGCGATTAGTATTGATGGCGAGCCGATCCGGTTTGTCACTGCCAATGCCGGAGTCACGCCGCTCAACGAGCAGCCTCTGAAGCCCGGCGATCACCTGCTCCAGGTGGGAAGCGGCGGACAGAACGAAGAGGTTGCCTTCCAGGGTCTCGTGCTTGATTCCGGTGCCACGACCAAGCCGGTTGAGTCCAAGCCCATCATCGAGTTTATAGGAGACTCCATTACCACGATGTTCGTGGGGAATAATTTTGCCTGGGCCACCGCCGGAATGCTGGGTTGCGACCTGACCCAGATCTCCTTCAGCGGCGTCGCTCTCACCAACGGTTATGGCTGCCTGCCCGACAAGGTGGGCCAGGACACCCAGTATTTCCGGCTGAAGAATTTCAATCATCTTGAAGAGGATCCTCAGAAGCCTTGGACCTTTTCCTACACCCCCAAGATGGTCGTCATTCTCCTCGGGCAGAATGACCAGTGCGGCAATGCGCCCTCAGTGGCCTTTACCGACAGCTACATTGTCTTTGTCAGAAAGATCCGCGCGAAGTTCCCCGCGGCATCGATCGTGATGATGCGAACCTACGGTGGGCCTTACGAGATGGAGATCGCTGCTGCTGCCGCCACACTCCGTCAAGAAGACCCCAAGGTTCATTACGTCGATACCACCGGCTGGCTCGGAAGTGAGGATTTCATCGACGGGATTCATCCCAATCGCGGTGGTCACCTCAAAGCGGCACGCCAACTCGCCAATGCTCTCGCTCCCATCTTGAGCGGGAACTAACACCCTCGAAGCCAACAGCGGCAAGATCCTTGCCAACGCGCGAATCATCGACAAAGGAGCGTTCGACAAAAAACCGCTGCGCCCGGTAATTCGGACGACAATCCTGCCCTCGTTAGGGGCTGGGCAGCTGCCTGAATGGATGGATCAACGTCATTTGAATTGCTGAACAAACACTCTCCGCCACGCGGGGGAGGATCGCTTTCTGATCGCTCATTGTCATGAAAATTGACGCAAAAGTTCAAAAGGTTGACGCAAAGGTTCAATGACATTTCGCCTTCGGCGTGACACATTGCCTGGTTATCACTTCATATCGCGCTCTCCCAAGCGATTTAAACCCATCAGCGTGAATACCACCATGAAACCCAGAATCCACCGCATCATCGCCATCACCGCAGCCTTCGCCGGCTTGTCTTTACCCGCATTTGCTGCCAGCGGCAATTGGAACACCACAACCAGCGGAGCCCTCTGGACTCTCAACACGAACTGGGTCGGAAATGTCATTGCCGACGGCAGCGGCAGCACGGCGGATTTCAGCCAAGTGGACCTCACCGCCGACACGGCAGTGAGTCTGAGCGGGGGCCGCACCATCGGAAACCTCATCTTCGGTGATACCAACATAAGCACTCCAGGATCTTGGACTCTCAATGGTGGGGGGGGCGCACTGACTCTCGCCGGAGGGACTCCCTCCATCACCGTGAATGCGCTTGGCTCCGGTAAACTTGTGACCCTCAACGCGAGCCTCGCGGGGACCAGTGGCTTCACGAAAAACGGAACCGGCACGCTTACTCTTGCCGGTGGAGCCTCCAACACCCTGTCTGGACCGATCATCGTGAATTCCGGCATGCTCGGCTCCCTGGACAGCGTGTCGCTGCAAAACATCACCAGCGCGATCACCGTCGCCTCGGGTGCCACGTTCGATGCCAAGGCGGGTTTCGGCGCAAGCATTGCCAATAGCTTCATCTTGAGTGGCACCGGTTTTGGAATCTACAATTATGGTGCGCTCAACATCCGGGAAAATGCCAACCTCACCGGAACGATCACTCTCACCGCAGATGCTAAAATCACCCACGACTGGAACATCGCGACGGTCAGCGGATCGATCACCGGCACCAATACCAACCTCGAACTCCAGACACTCCAGGCCGGTCAATACGGTTTCGTGATGAACAGTCCGATCAGCCTCGGGACTGGCGCACTCACACTAACCGGAATCGGAACGTCCGGTTCTCCTGACTTCACCTTGAGCGGCACAAACTCATACACTGGCGGAACCCTTCTCAAAGGCGGCAGGGTTTCCTTCAACAATGCCTCCGCCCTCGGCAATGGAACGGTGACTTTCGTGTCGGACACCAGTCTGGCAAGCACTGCCAATATGACCCTCGCCAATGCGATCACGGTCAATTCCGGAGTCGCCGCCACCCTTGATGTGGCCGCCTCCACTACCTTGGTTCAATCGGGTGCCGTGACGGGCGATGGAACGCTGACCAAGAGCGGATTGGGGACAGCCACTCTCTCCGGTGGAACCTCCAACACGCTGTCCGGAGCGATCAGCGTGAGTGCCGGCAGGCTCGGTTCCCTGAACAGTGCGTCTCTGCAAAACATCACCGGCGCGATCACCGTCGCCCCGGGTGCCACGTTCGATGCCAAGGCG
>JAYTOE010000026.1:0-5367 GCA_043747935.1 Akkermansiaceae bacterium | reverse complement strand
CCTGAAGATTGATAATGCCAATCGCGGCAATCAAATCAATCTATAAGTCTGCTGGACATATTGCCCTACACTCCGCCTCGGGTTGATGTTTTGATCTCTCGAGGAGAAGTCCATGCAGAAGAATCTGATGACGGTGCTGGTCGCCGTCGCCGTAATTGGGCTGCCATTGCTGCCAACAGCTGCTTTCAGCTCGGCCGGCGAACCCCGCTCAAACCAGTTCTGGTGGCCTGAGCAGCTCGACCTGTCGCCGCTCCGGCAGCACGCGGCCGAGTCCAACCCCCTGGGGGAGGACTTCGACTACGCCAAGGCCTTTGGCACCCTCGATCTCAAGGCTGTAAAGCGGGACATCAAGACCGTCCTGACGACGTCCCAGGACTGGTGGCCGGCCGACTACGGCAACTACGGCCCCTTCTTTGTCCGGATGGCCTGGCACGGCGCCGGCACCTACCGGGTGGGTGACGGGCGTGGTGGCGCCAGCGGCGCTCAACTCCGCTTTGATCCCCTGAACAGCTGGCCGGACAACGCCAACCTCGACAAGGCGCGCCGCCTGCTCTGGCCGATCAAGCAGAAATACGGAAAGAAAATCTCCTGGGCCGACCTCATGATCCTAGTGGGCAACCGCTCCCTAGAGACCATGGGCTTCAAGACCTTCGGCTTCGCCGGAGGACGAGAGGACATCTGGCAGCCCGAGGAGGACATCTACTGGGGACCGGAAACGGAATGGCTCGGCGACCAGCGCTACACCGGCGACCGCGTGCTCGAGGATCCACTCGGCGCGGTGCAGATGGGTCTCATTTACGTGAACCCCGAAGGGCCGAACGGAAACCCCGATCCCCTGCTCTCCGCCCGCGACATCCGCGACACCTTCGCCCGCATGGCGATGAACGATGAGGAAACCGTCGCCCTCATCGCGGGCGGCCACACCTTCGGCAAAGCCCACGGCGCGGCCGATCCGTCGAAATACGTCGGACGCGAACCGGAAGGCGCGCCGCTTGAGGAGCAAGGCCTCGGCTGGAAAAACAGCTTCGGCAAAGGCAGCGCCGGAGACACCATCTCCAGCGGACTCGAAGGGGCATGGACCACCGAGCCCACGAAATGGGACAACAACTATTTCGATAACCTCTTCGCCTTCGAGTGGAAGCAGATGAAAAGCCCGGCCGGTGCGACCCAGTGGATCCCCACCGATTCCTCCGCAGCGGGCAGCGTACCCGACGCCCATGATCCCTCAAAACGCCACGCGCCGATCATGTTCACATCCGACATCGCGCTCATCAAGGATCCCGCCTACTTCGCGATCTCGAAGCGTTTCCACGAGAACCCGGATCAGTTCGCGGAAGCTTTCGCGAAAGCATGGTACAAGCTGACCCACCGCGACATGGGTCCCGTGTCCCGCTGCCTCGGCCCGATGGTGCCGCCCGCCCAGCTCTGGCAGGATCCCGTCCCCACTGTGGATCACGAACTGATCGGCGACTCCGACATCGCCGCGCTCAAGGAAACCTTGCTCAACTCCGGCCTCTCCGTTTCCCAGCTCGTCACGACGGCATGGGCCTCCGCCTCCTCGTTCCGCCAGACCGACAAGCGCGGCGGAGCCAACGGTGCACGCATCCGCCTCGCCCCGCAGAAAGATTGGGAAGCGAACCAACCCGGGGAACTCGCGAAAGTCCTGCCTGTGCTGGAAAAAGTCCGTGCCGATTTCAATGCGGCGCAGACCGGAGGAAAAAAAGTTTCCCTCGCGGACATCATCGTGCTCGGCGGTTGCGCAGCAGTCGAAGCCGCCGCGAAGAAGGCCGGGCATGACGTGAAGGCACCCTTCGCGCCAGGCCGCACCGATGCCTCGCAGGAACAGACGGACATCGAATCCTTCGCCGCTCTCGAACCGGCAGCGGACGGTTTCCGCAACTACCTCAAGCCCGAGCGCGCCGCCCAGGCGGAGGCACTGCTCGTGGACAAGGCTCACCAACTCGCCCTTTCCCCTCCGGAAATGACCGTGCTCGTCGGCGGCCTTCGCGTCCTCAACGCGAACTTCGCGCAGTCCCCGCTCGGCGTTTTCACCACCAGACCCGGGACTCTCACCAACGACTTCTTCGTGAACCTGCTCTCCATGAATACGGACTGGAAAAAATCCGCGAGGTGCGAGCATTTCTACGAAGGCAAGGATCGCAAGACCGGCGAGCTCCGCTGGACGGCCAGCGCCGTGGATCTGCTCTTCGGCTCGCATTCCGAACTCCGCGCCCTCGCGGAGGTCTATGCCTCGGACGACGCAAAAGGGAAGTTCGTCAAAGACTTCGTCGCTGCATGGGACAAGGTGATGAACAGTGATCGCTTCGACCTCAAGGCTTGAGCCTCCGGAAAATCCCAATCCGCCGTCCCACACCAGGGCGGCGGATTTTTCGTGAACTGAACTTTCGCCAGCTTGGCACATCACTAGTGGAGGAACCCTGATTGCGTTGATTGGCGTTTTTGCTTGCGAAGATTCTATGGCAAACTAATATGCAGAAAATGCCAGAAGCATATGTATAAATTCCTCTACCGACCCCTGATCCTGGCCCTGTGGAGTGCCATATTACTCAGTTCTAATTTAATGGCGGAGGTGGCCCTCCTCACAGGAAATTCCAACAATCAGATCCACGGTGGCGGGGGTGAGATCATGGATATTGCGGGAAATGGCGATCTGGTTTTGTTCAAGGCTGGGCAAGGTAGCACGTCTGCGCCGGGGCTACCATTCGCCGGGCTGTATCTGCGGACGATCTCCTCCGGGCTACTTGAATATGTGGATCTGGGCACGATCACCAATACAGGAATCTCCGAGGCTCAGATCAGCGATGACGGTCGATATCTAACCTGGTCAACCACGAATGATCACATTTATTGGCATGACAGGCAGACCAAATCAACCCGGTGGATTACGCAAAACCATGGAGGCACCAATATCCGTCATGCGTTTCCTAAAATCACCGCAAATGGACGATATGTGGCGTTTGCGAGCAATGCGAGAACGCTGATATCGGACACTTCGCTGATGCCTGGATTGAGCTTTCCTGGGGTTTATCTCTACGATTCACAAACTCAGACTTTCCGGATCATTTCCCTTACCGCATCCGGTCAACAGATAAGCACGATCGGGCGGTTGGCGGATTTACAGGCTGGCAGTGTGGCGTCTTATGCAAGTTTTGATATTACTCCCGACGGAAAATATGTGGTGTATTCGACGGATTACCAAACAAGCCATCCTGACAGGCTGAACAGAATGTATGCAGGCTTTCCAGCCATTCTTCGGAGGGAAATTGCGACTGGCGCGACCGTCTTGGTGAACAGGAATTCGTCAGGCGCGGTGGCGAACGGTATTTTTCGATTTCCAAGGATTAGCGCGGATGGGAATCGGGTGGTCTTCCAAGGGGAGGCTGTGGGGTTATCTGTGCCTGTAATAACCACCCCCATGGTTTCAACGCGTCCTTACAACGCGAACAAAGATCTGTATGTGAAGGAAATCACTAGTGGGGCCGTGTATTTCCTCACACCCCCTAACGACACCAGCCCGCATTCGGGAATTCTTGGAAATGATCCGCAGATAAGCGACGACGGCAAGGTGGTGGCATTTTCATCAACGGCTTCCAATCTGATCTCTGGCAATGATCCATCAGATGGGGGGGATGTCTTCCGCGCGGATCTTTCGGGAGCGAGTTCGGTTGTGCTTACCTTGATTACGAAAGCGCCGGATAGCTCGGCGAACGTAGGGTTTACGAATGGGCCAAGTATTTCCGGTGATGGCAATTACGTCAGCTTCGGTACCAACCAATTCTCGCGCATGGGCTTTGCCGGATTCTCCACAAGCCCCCACGGCTTAGCTGTCGGTGATTTGCCTGAGTTTGGTGGCGGCGGAAACAGCGAAGCATTCGAGACCTGGGCAGCGAATCTTCCTGCGGGGCTGCGCGGGCCAAATGACAATCCATCAGGTGATGGTGTGCAGAACCTCATAAAGTTTTTCATCGGCTCGAATGCGAGTGTGCCCGACCTACGTTACCTGCCCCAATTAGGGACTCAGCTCGGTATTTTCGGCATTCCCGGAGATACGAATATGCACATCACCTTGACCGTGAGAGTGCGCAGAAACCTACCTGATGGCTACACTTGGCAGGTGCAGTCTGCGGATACATTGGAGCGTTTCGATACGCAACCGGCTCCGACCTTGAGAACTTCGGGGCCGATCGAGGATGGGGATTACGATATTTATACCTACGCATCCTTCAATTCAATCAGTGCCTCTAGTCCGATGGGCTTTCTGAGGTTGAAAGTATCCCATCCCTGATCTGGAAGTTTTTCAGAAAGGAACCGCTCTTGGATTAAAGGCACTTCTAAAAAACCGTTTTTTAAGCACCGCACTTCACCGCTCGCTAGACCTCGCCCGCCTCCAGCCTGCGCATTAGCTCAGTCACATTCGCTTCGGCGGCTAGCATGTAAGGATTCGATTTCCCTCGCGGCGAAAGGTAGCGGTAAACGCCGCCGACCTTGTCGTTGAGAACAGGCAGCACGTAGCCCGCCCAGAATCCGGGGGTCATTTCCAACAATTGCCGGAGGCTTGTATATGGCCGCTCTTCGGGGGGGACGCCGTTGAACGCGAACGATTCCTCGAACTCCGCGTAGAGCCTCGGTAATTTTTCGAGGTAATCCCCGGCACTGATCTGCGCGAGGTAATCGGCAGTGACGAGCATGTGGGCCATGACACGCGCCTCCTCACAGTTGAAGACAACCTCGTCGATCTTGCTGCGCGGCCCCGTGCACATGATGGCGGAGCACACATCCTCGATCTCCGCCTCCGTGAGACCAATCTGAGGAAGGTAGGCACGGGCAAATTCGCAGCTGCGGACTTCGTGGATAAAGGTGTATTTCGCACCGGAACCGTTGTTGTCACCCGTCTTCTTGAGAAAGCCGGTGTCGTGCAACAGCACTGCGATCAAGCAAAGTTCCCAGTCGCGCACTTCGAGTGTCGGCATGTCATCCGTGAACGCGCGCCCTTCCAGCAAGTGGGTCTGGCAAACCGTAGCCTGGAGCGTGTGCTCATAGTCATGGTATTCCATGTCGATCGCCAAATACCCGGGATGGCTACCCTCGAACATCCCGGTGACATCCGCGAACACGCGGTCAAGCAGCGGAAAACTTGCATCGCCCCAAAACTTTTCGAAAACAGCCTTCACGACTTCTGCAACTTCGTCCGGTTGCTCGGTATTGATCACATGCGGGTTTACCATGCTTCGCGGAGTTAGGCAGCGCTCCCCCATTCTATCAAGCCAAGAAATCAGGAACCGAAAATGTATCGCTTAGGCCAAAAGCCCGGCGGGTTTTTCCCATTGAATCGCCACAACCGATCTG
>JAYTOE010000025.1:0-17757 GCA_043747935.1 Akkermansiaceae bacterium | reverse complement strand
GCGGCCGTTTTCCTCAACCGCACCAACGCCCACCTCGCGAATGCATGCGCGGCAACGGCGGGATTTTTCGCAAGCATACCCGGCGGGTCGGGTTCCGTCGTCGCTCCGGAAACGGATACGCTCGTCATCTACGATCTCGGTTACGGAGCCGCCGCCGCGTGCTTCGCATCGGGCGCGGGAAATTCCGTCCTGCTCGACACCGGCGGAAAATTCTCGCTGGAAAGCCAGGTCGGGCCCTCGCTGATGCGGCTCGGTATGAGGCCGGATTCCGTGATTTTCACCCACGCCGATGCTGGTCATACCGCCTCTCCCCAGCTTCTGACGGAAATGTTTCCGCTGCGGCAGGTCGCGAGCGGGATGCTGCCCGCGCAGGGATCGGTCGCGGCGGAGTGGACGGATTTCCGCGCCGAGGGTGTCCGCGTGTTCCATCCGCGGAAGGGCGATATCTTCGAATTCGGAGGGGGTGCAACGGGCGAGGTTTTGCTCTCGGCATCGGACGGGAATCTCGGGCCGCTCGCCGATGATCGCGCGATGGTTCTGCGACTCGATTGGAAGGATTGGAAAATCCTTTTCACCGGAGACGCGGGCAGGCTGGGCGAAGAAGCGCTGCTCGAATCCGGCACCGACCTTGCCTCGGACGTGATCGTTGCCGGACTCCACGAGAACGACCTCAGCCTCACCGATGCGTTCGTCGCCGCCGTGAAACCGCAGGCGATCATCGTGGCCAGTCCCGCCGGCTCTGAAATGGACGGATACCGCGAAATCCAGAGAAAATCATGGGAGAAGAAAGGGATCCGCGTGATAAACCAAACACAAACCGGCGGCCTCACCGTTACGGTTTTGGCATCGGGTGAGCTGGTGATCAAAGGCTTCGCCGACTGCTCGGAAACCGTGATCAGAAAGCGTTAGGCCGGCTCCGCCTTCGCGGCTTTCGCCTTCGCCTTCTCATCGTATATGCCGCCGATGAAAAGCAGCACGGCGGCGATGCAGATGCAGGAGTCCGCCACGTTGAAGGTGGGCCACCAGCCGTGGCTCGCGGGCGAGATCTTCTCGTAGTAAGGAAGTCGCACGGAGATGAAATCAACAACGTATCCCTGCGAGAGCCGCTCCCAGAACGAGCCGTCCTTTGCGTGATCCAGGAGGAAACCCTGCACCAGCCGGTCTGTTAGATTTCCGAAAATCCCGCAGAGCAGCAGGGCGACGGCGAACTTGGAAAGAATATGATCGAAGACACCCTTTTTCCAAAATACCCGGATCAGGACGAGGGCGATGATGGGGACGCATAGAAAAACGACCGGTGCCCACGAGGTGCCGTTGCCGATGCCGAAGGCCACGCCCTGATTGTGCACACGGATCCAGTGGAACCAGTCCGGGATGATCATCCACGGCACGTCATGCGAGCTGAAACCGCCCTTCGGCGGCTCGGTAAAATGCGACACCGTCCACACCTTCGTCACCTGGTCGAGTATGTAGAGCGGGAGGGTGAGGAACAGAAGGAGGCGGATCATTTTCGTTAAATGTTATTTGTTAGAGGTTATACGGCCACGATGCAAAGTCTTCCCGTTTAACAAATAACCACTAACCAATAACGGTATCGCAGCGCTGGCATAGGCCGGAGGCGACCACGGGTTCGTGGCGGCGGCAGCGGGGACAGAGCGGCAGTTCGGTCTTTTTCGCGGTGGCGGCGAGTTCCGCGCCGGTGGTCGCGCTGAGTTCCGCGATGATGAAGAACTCGGTGGCGAAGTCGCGGTCGTTGAGGAGGGCGAGGAGAGGCGCGTCGGATTCCGGCAGGGTGAGGGCAACGGCGGCCTCGTTGTTGCGGGTGAATTCCTTCGCCTGGATCCTCGCCTCGATGGCGGTTTGCATCGCGGCCTTGATCTGGAAGAGGCGCGCGACGTCCTTGCTGGCCTGCCCCGGAGCGAAGGCGGGATCGGCCACAGGGAAATCCTGTTCGTGGACGCAGCCTTCCGTGAAAGCGGCGTGCTCCCATGCCTCATCCGCCGTGAAGGCGAGGATGGGTGCGAGCAGGCGCGACAAACTACTAAAGATTTCGTACATCGCCGTCTGCGAGGCGAGGCGGCGCGGTGAATCCGCCGCGTCGCAATACATGCGGTCTTTCAGCGCATCCACGTAGATCGCGGAGAGATCGGCGGTGCAGAACTGGTTGATCGCGTTGAAGACCTTGCGGAATTCGAAGGATTCGTAGGCGGCGAGGCACTCTTTGGTGACTTCGTGGAGGCGCTCAAGGATCCAGCGGTCGAGAATTGTTGATTGATGATTGTTGATTGTTGATTTTGGATCGAAGCCATCGAGATTACCTAACAGAATCCTCAACGTATTGCGGAGGCGGCGGTAGGGCTCGGCGACTTGTTTGAAGAGATCCTCGCCGAAGGGCACTTCGTTCTGCCAATCCACGCTGGAGACCCAGAGCCGGACGATGTCCGCGCCGTATTGGTTGTAGAAATAGGCGGCATCGGTCGGCTTGCCGCCTTTTCCGGCATCGGATTTCGCGAGCTTCTTCTTGTCCTTGTCCACGACGAAGCCGTGGGTCATCACCGTCTTGTAAGGCGCGTGGCCGCGGTATGCGGTGGATAGCATGAGCGAGCTTTGGAACCAGCCGCGGTGCTGGTCGGTGGCTTCGAGATAAAGGTCTGCGGGGCAATGAAGCTCGGGATGCGTGTCCATCACGGCGGCATGGGAACAGCCGGAGTCGATCCAGACATCGAGCGTGTCCCTGCCTTTTTTCAAACCGGCGGGAAGGCCGAGCTTGGCGGCGAGATCTTCGTCGGAGGTTTCGAACCAAACGTTCGTGCCTTCCTTTTCCACAAGATCCGCGACCTTGTTCGCGAGCTCGGCGGAAAGGATCGCCTTGTTGTCGGCATCGAAGAAAACGGGCAGCGGCACGCCCCAAGTACGTTGGCGGGAAATGCACCAGTCGGGGCGTGACTCGACGGTTCCGTAGATCCGGTTGCGGCCCCAGGCGGGCATCCATTTCACCTTGTCGATTTCTTCCAGCGCCTGGCCGCGCAGCGTTTCCAGTGAGATGAAGAACTGCTCGACCGCGCGGAAAATGATCGGCGTTTTCGAGCGCCAGCAATGCGGGTAGGAGTGTTTGTATTCCTCCTGCCCGAGCAGGTGGCCGCTTTCGCCGAGGATCTCGATGATGCGCCCGTTCGATTTGAAAACGTGCATGCCGACGAGCTCCGCGAGACCGACCTCTTCCGTGAAAAGTCCCTCGTCATCGACAGGGGAAAGGACGCCCAAGCCGTTCTGCTGGCCGGCGACGTAGTCGTCCGCGCCGTGACCCGGGGCGATGTGAACGGCGCCGGTTCCGGTTTCTGTAGTGACGAAATTCGCGAGGATGACCTTCGAAGTGCGGTCGAGGAATGGGTGCTTCGCCTCCGCGCCTTCGAGTTCGCGGCCCTTGATTTCGGCGAGGGTTTCCTTGAGGGCGAAGCCGGTTTTCTCCGCGAAGGCTTCGATGAGCTCGCGGACGATTACATAGTTTTCGCCATTGGAAAATTTCCCGACGACGTAGGTGAACTCCGGATGGACGGCGATCCCGAGGTTGGCGGGGAGCGTCCACGGAGTGGTGGTCCAGATCACCATGCTGGCCTTGTCGGCGAGCTCTCCGGCGACGAGCGGAAATTTCACAAACACCGCGGGCGAAACCTTGTCGGCGTATTCGACCTCCGCCTCGGCGAGCGCGGTCTGTGCGCCGTATGACCACTGCACGGGCTTCTTGGATTGGTAGATCGAACCGTTTTCCACCAGCTTCGCGAAGACGCGGAGGATGCTCGCCTCGTAGGCGGGATCCATGGTGAGGTAAGGGTTTTCCCAATCCCCAAAGACCCCGAGGCGGCGGAAGGAGGCGCGCTGGATATCGATGAAACCGGAGGCGAATTCCGCGCAGCGACGGCGGATCTCGGCGGGCTCCAGTCCGGCGGCTTGTTTCACGACCTTGAATTCGATGGGCAGCCCGTGGCAGTCCCAGCCGGGAACGAAGGGCGCGTGGAAGCCGGCCATGGTCTTCGATTTCACGACCATATCCTTGAGCAGCTTGTTGAGCGCGGTGCCCATGTGGACATCGCCGTTGGCGAAAGGCGGGCCGTCGTGGAGGATGAAATCGGGTGCGCCTGCGGCCTTGCGGGCGGCGGTGATTTTCGCGTAGAGGCCGGATTTTTCCCAAATCGCGAGGCGCTGCGGCTCGTTTTGCACGAGATCCCCTCGCATCGGGAATCCCGTCTGGGGCAGGGTCAGCGTGTCTTTGTAATTCGGGGCGTTGCTCATGGCGGGCGCGGAACCTAGCAACCGCGTTGTGCGGGGTCAACCCCTTGGGAGCCGTGCATTTCAGGCGCTCGCGCCATGGATCGAGACATCGGTGATGGTCTTCAGATCGAGGATGGTGAAGCCGCGTTCGCCCCTCGCGTAAACAATGACGGTCGTGGCGTCCTCCGGTGCGATGGAGATGTAATCCTGATGTTCCACCTCGTAGTTCTTCCCGCTCGCGGTCACGATCGTGATCGGGAGATTGGAGGCGAGGGCTTGTCGCAGAGCTTCTTTTTCCATGCCCACAAGATGGCTCACCCGAAACCCGAACTCAAGGTTGGAAATCGGGATTGTCGGCGCGTTGATCCGACCTTAGGATCGCTTCCGCCCGCGCTGCGCGGGTCTCATCCGAAACCGATTTCATGGGCATTTTCAAAAAACCACTCCTGCGCGGGCAGCAGAAACGCGACGACATGCCGGAAGGCCTGTGGGTCAAGTGCCCGGAATGCGGCGCCTTGATTCACACCCTTGAGCTGAAGCAGAACCTCCAGGTCTGCCCGCCCTGCGGCCACCATTTCCTTCTCGATTCCACCGACCGCATCTTCCTGCTGGCGGATCCGGGGACTTTCGAGGAGACCGACGCCGGCCTCTACTCCGCGAACCCGCTCGGTTTCAGCGGCTATGAGGAAAAGATCCAGGCGCTCCGCGAGAAAACGCGGATGAACGATGCAGCCATCACCGGACGGCTCACTATCCATGGCAAGCCCGCCATGATCGCGGTGATGGATTTCAAGTTCTTCGCCGGTTCGATGGGATCGGTCGTCGGGGAAAAAATCACCCGCGCGATCGAGACGGCCGTCGCGGAAAGAAGGGGAGTGATCATCGTCTCCGCGTCCTCCGGCGCGCGGATGCAGGAGGGCATGCTTTCCCTGATGCAGATGGCGAAAACCTGCGGCGCGCTGGCAAGGCTCAGCGAGGCGGGGCTGCCTTTCATCTCCGTCCTCACCCACCCCACCACCGGCGGCGTCACCGCGTCGTTCGCGACCATCGGCGACATCAACATCGCCGAGCCGAAGTGCATGATCGGCTTCGCCGGCCCGCGGGTGGTGAAGGAAACGACGCACCAGAATCTCCCGCCCGGTTTCCAGACCGCCGAGTTCATGCTCGAGCACGGCCTCATCGACGCCATCGTGCCCCGCCACCAGATGCGCGACCGCATCGGGATACTGCTCAACTTCATGATGAAGTGAGGGTGGCGGCGGATTGCATCCGCCATGCCAAACAAAACCCATGAGGATTAAGGAATGGCTGCCGATCACGAGGCGGAACCGCGTGGCGCTGGGCTTGGCGGCACTATCGCTGGGGATATTCGTAGTGTGGAACTTTCTGCCTAACTACGAATACGGTGCCACCGAGCCGGATGGCATCGTGGCATCTCACATCTGGCTGTTCGTATTTTCGCCCGATCATTACATAAGGGTCTTCAAGTCGCCTGACATCGATGGATTTCTCGGCATCGCCGCCAATATGGCACTTGTCCAGTGCGGGCTAGTCACCCTGGCCACCTTGCCATTTTGGAAACTGCTGCATGCTTCCGCCTTTGTAAGATTGCCGCTGGCATTCGTGAACCTGATCGGTGGTGCGATTGTGGTTTGGTTTGTCATTCAGTATGCCCCCAACGATGCCGTGCCCTATGTCTTCGCCATCCTCTCACTGATTGCGCTGAGCATGTTCACTCTCTCCGCCGCGTTTTTCCTCTTCAAGAACGAGCTGGCGTTGCGGGAGGCGAGGGGCAGGCCGCAGGCGGGGTGAATCCATCCGGTAGGGCTGATCCGGCCCGGTCGGCCCTGATCCAAAAAGGGAGGAGCCGAAATCCCGGAAAGGCAGTGAAACCGCGATAAGGCGGGCTTTTTGTGCCGGGATTTCACTCCCGCGGGATGGAGCGATACGGTTGATTTTTGAAATGGACCGACCGGGTCGGATCAGCCCTACCGGATGAAACGCCGATCAAAATCCTCCTCACCCTCAAGAAATCTCTTTACAAACGCGACCGGTTTTCTAGTTTCCCCGCCCCGCCGCCGAGATGGCGGCTCCAATTCCAACCGATTTCCCGCCATGAGAGTTCTATCTTCACTTGCCTCCGCCAAACGCCGCCACGCCGACTGTCAGGTTGTCAGCCGCAAGGGCACCAAATACGTGATCTGCAAATCCAACCCTAAGTTCAAGGCCCGCCAAGGCGCGACGAAGGGCACCCGCCTCTCAAAGAAGGGCGTGAAATAATTTTCCCGGTTTCGTTTTCATAGGTTTATTCAGGTTGAAAAAGGGCGTTCCTCAGGGAGCGCTCTTTTTTCTGCCAATGATCAGACGGCCAGCGACCATTTCGCGATCTGCGCCAGACGTAGCGCGGCGCGGAGGGCGGGCTTCGCGATGGCGGAGCGGTTCATTCTTTCGGGGCATCGCCCGCGAGGAGGGCGTCCACGGTCAGTTCCGCGAACGATCCCGGCAGGCCGGTGTATTCGATTTTCCCCGCTGGCCCGATGATGAGCACCGCGGGACGCACGGCGATGCGGTATTCCTTCGCGAGCTTGTCCTCGGGGTCGATGATGTTGTTCCAGCGGATCGAGCCGTTTCCCTGAAGCTCGCGAATCCGGCCGAACGCTTCCGGCGTGACGCCTAGGATGGCGACGGGCTTATCGGCGTATTTCATCGTCATCTGGTTCGTAAGCTCGATCATTTTGTCGGTCTCCGGGGACTTCGCGTCCCAGAAAAGCAGAACCACGGTTTTCCCGCGTAATCCGGAAAGCTGGATCACGCGGCCGGCGACATCCGTGCCGCTCAAATCGGGCGCGATGCGGCCCTTGGCGAGGTGGCGGATCACATAAAGCTCGTCGCTGACGATGTCCGCCACGCTCCTGCCGCCGACATTCTGGTCGGAGGACATGATGATCGCCTGGCGCAGGTAGGTGAGGCGTTTTTTCATCACCTCCGGGGCGTCGCCGAGGTTTTTCAGAAGCATGGATGCTCCCAGCGCGGCGATGCCCTTGGTGGCGTCGTCGGGGTTTTCCACCATGATTTTTTCCAAAAGCGGCAGGCTCTTCGGGTCGCCGCTCTCCGCGAGGGCGATGCTAAAAGGCGCGATGCCCTTTTTCGCGATATGGTTCTGGGTAAAGGCTTCGAGGATGCGTTTCCGTTCTTCGGAAAAGGCAGTGCCGGTATTGCCGTCCGCGCCGACGACGGTGAGATTGCGGGTGAGATCCAGGAAAAAGGCGGAGTAGGGGATCGTCCAATCCTCCTTCAGCGAAGGCGCGATCTGTTTCCAAAGCTCTGCGGCAGTGGCGGCGGGGTCGGGAAGGGTCGCCATGAGTTTCTCCCGCTCAGCGGCATCGGCGGCGATCTTCATTTTCAGCCCCCATGTTTCCGCAGCAAGCTCGTAGCCGCGTTTGATCCTCTCCGCCTCGGCGGGCGAGGCCTCGGCATGGAGTGCAAGCAGAAGGAGGAAAAGCGAAGCGATCTTGGGCATGGTCATGCGGAAACTCGGTGGAAGCGGGCGCCAGTATCACCGGCGCGGGGATTTCTTCAATGGCGGATGTGGGGCAGGCGGATGGTTCATGTTGAAGATTGGCTAGACGCCAAACCAACCAAGTGTATGGTTGGTTTATGAAAACGATGGGCATTTTCGAAGCGAAAACGCGTTTTACGGCGCTTTGTGATGAGGTCATCCGCACGGGGCAGCCGATGATGGTGAGCAAGCGCGGTAAGCCATTGGTGTTGGTGACACCCGTGCCATCGGAAAAAAGCGCCGACCGCGAAGACATTCTTTCGGCATGGCAACGATGGGAAAACTCCCACCCCGGTGGCGACGATGAACCGGATTTCCCGGATGTGATCTCGATGCGATCATTGCCGAAGCCCAATCCTTTCGCTGAATGATGAAGCCGCTCTATCTGCTCGATACCTCGGTCTATTCGCAACCCTTGCGTCGCCGCCCTGTGTTGGCTGCCCTGAACCGTTGGCGTGAAACGGGTGATGAACGTTGCGGTATTTCTGTAGTGAGCGTGGCCGAGGTGGAGTTCGGGTTACATCTCGAAGGCCGCGAGGAACGGCACCACAGATACCGTGAGTTGCTGGTTGGTCGCCTTGAAATCATTCCCACCGAGCAGGAGGTATGGCAGGACTTCGCGCGGCGGAAGGCGCGCCAACAAATCCTGGGACTGCCCGTTACCGATCTGGATCTCCTGATCGCCTGCTGCGCGGCGTTTCATGGCTTGACTGTAGCTACACTCAACGCGCGGGATTTCTCGCGGATCGAAGGATGCGCCTGGGTGGACTGGTCGGAATAGGCGCTCGCGACCTCGCCACGAATCAAATTGACCCCACCATCGAATCCGTCTGGAGTGCCGGTGATGTCAAACGACTCCGCACACGCAAGTTCCTCCGGCTCCGCGATGGCGCTGCGCCTCTCGGTGATGATGTTCCTCCAGTTCTTCGTATGGGGAGCGTGGTTCGTGACCCTCTGGCTCGTTCTCGGCACGAACGGCCTCGCCTCCATCATCGGCGATTCCTACACCACCGCGCCCCTCGCGGCGATCATCGCCCCGCTGTTCCTCGGGCTGGTGGCGGATCGGTTTTTCCCTTCGGAAAAAATCATGGGTGCGCTCCTGCTGGTAGGCGGCGGGCTGATGCTGCTGGTACCCGGCGCGGTGGCGGCGGGCAACGGCACGCTGGTCTTCTGGCTCTTCCTCGGCCACATGCTCTGCTACATGCCCACGCTCGGGTTGGGAAACACCATCGTTTTCAGCAACCTGCCCAGCGAAGTGTTTCCGAAAGTCCGGGTCTGGGGCACGATCGGCTGGATCGCAGCCGGCCTTGTCGCGGGCTTCCTCGGCTGGTCGGGCAGCGTGAATCTGTTCTGGATGGCCGGCGGGGTCTCGCTGCTCCTCGGCGCTTACTGCTTCACCCTGCCGCATACGCCGCCACCCATGGCGGGCAAGCCGCTCGACATCCGCTCGGTGCTCATGCTCGACGCATTCAAAATGCTGACGAAGCCCGGTTTCCTCGTCTTCATCATCTGCGCCACACTGATCTGCATTCCGCTCGCCTACTATTTCGCGAACACCTCCGGCTTCCTTTTCAACATGGGCTTTGAGCAACCGGTCTCCGCCATGACCATCGGCCAGATGTCGGAAATTTTCTTCATGCTGCTCATCCCCTTCTTCTTCCGGAAGCTCGGTGTGAAATGGATGATCCTCATTGGCATGGCCGCGTGGGTGCTGCGCTATCTGCTTTTCTCCTACGGCGCTTCCGAGCAGATCGTGTGGATGCTCTTCGCGGGCATCGCGCTGCACGGGATCTGCTACGATTTCTTTTTTGTCACCGGCTTCATGTATGCCGACCGCGCCGCGCCGAAGGAGATACGCGGCCAGGTGCAGAGCATGCTGGTGTTTTTCACGCAGGGCGTGGGGATGTTCATCGGCTTCAAGTTCGCGGCTCATCAGCTCGCCGATGTCACCAAACCGGCGGCCGCTCTGGAGGCCGCTATCATCGCGGAGCGCGGCAAGCAGACTCTCACCTACGGCGAGCAGCTCGATAAAATGTTCGCCGTGGACATGCCCAAAGGGGTCGATCCCGCGCTGATCTCCCAGGCCGCCGATCTCTGGAAAAGCTACTGGATGCTGCCCGCCCTGATGGCCGCCGGAGTCGGCATCCTGTTCTTCGTCGCTTTCTGGGATCGCAGCCGCGATAAGGGGGAGGACGCTTCCTGATCCATCCAATCTTTTTATAATCCAATGACACCCATCCGCATCCTCTGTGCCGGAGCCGGCCACATGGGCCGTTCCCATGCCCTCGCTTACCACCAACTGCCGGGCTTCGAAATCTGCGGCCTCGTCACCCGCTCGCCCGAAGGCCGCGCTAAGCTCAACAAGGAACTCGGAGCCGATTACCCCGGCTTCTCCGATTTTTACGAAGCCCTCGCCGCCACGAAACCCGACGCCGTCTCCATCTCCACCTACATCGAGACACACGCGCCGTATGCTCTCGCGGCCATCGCGGCGGGCTGCCACGTGTTCATCGAGAAACCCCTCGCGGAAACCGTCGCGAAAGCGCAGGAAGTCGTGGATGCCGCCCAAGCAGCGAACCGCAAGCTCGTGATTGGCTACATCCTGCGGCATCACCCGAGCTGGAACCGTTTCACCGAGATCGCCCGCGGCCTCGGCAAGCCGCTGGTGATGCGCATGAACCTCAACCAGCAATCCGCCGGCTCCGAGTGGAAAACCCACCTCGCCCTGATGTCCACGGTTTCCCCCGTGGTCGATTGCGGCGTGCATTACGTGGATGTCATGTGCCGCATGACCGGCTCCCGCCCCGTCCGTGTCTCCGGCATCGGCGCGCGGCTCAGCGATGAGCTGCCCGAGGGGAAAATCAACTACGCCCACCTTCAGGTCACGTTTGAGGACGGCTCGGTCGGTTGGTATGAAGCGGGTTGGGGCCCGATGATGAGCGAGACTGCGTTTTTCATTAAAGATGTCGTCGGCCCGAAAGGCAGCGCCTCCATCGTCGCTGCGCAATCCGCCGCTCGCGGCCAGAGCGCCAACGTCGATTCCCACACCGGCACCCAGAACATCCTTGTCCACCACTCGACCCTCACGCCCGAGGGCACCTTCGCCCGTCGGGACGAGGAAATCACCCTCGAAGGCGAGCCCGACCACGATGGCCTCTGCCGCCTCGAACAGGAATTTTTCCTCGACGCCATCCTCCACGACAACGACCTCACCGACCACATGGAGGACGCCATCACCTCCATGCGTATCGTCGAGGCCGCCGACGAAAGTTTCCGCACCGGCAAAACCGTAGACCTCTGATTACCGCCATGAAAGCAACCATAGCCATCGCCCTTCTCGCCCTCAGCGCCCTCGCCCCCGCGCTGGAAAAGGAAAAATTCCGCCCGCTCTTCAACGGCAAGGATCTCACCGGCTGGACGGGTGAGGGATATGTCGTCGAGGACGGCTGCATCGTCTGCACACCGAACGGCAAAAACCTCGCCACCGAGGCCACCTTCGCCGCCTACGTCCTCGATTTCGATTTCAAACTGGAGCCCGGCACCAACAACGGCCTCGGCATCCATTATCCCGGCCATGGCGATGGCGCCTACACCGGCATGGAACTCCAGATTCTCGACAACTACGCGGACAAGTGGAAAGACCTCAAGGACTACCAATACCATGGCTCCATGTACACCCTGCTTCCCGCGAAAAAGGAGGGCCTCAAGCCCGCCGGGGAGTGGAACAACCAACGCGTCATCGTCTTCGACTCCATGGTCAAGGTCGCCCTCAACGGCAAGGCGATCCTGGACGCGAACCTCGATGAACTTGCCAAAAAACACCCGGATCATGAGGGCGTGAAGCGCCGCTCCGGCCAGATCGCTTTCCTCGGCCACGGCGACAAGATCTCCTTCCGCAACATCAACATCTACGAGCTGTATCCCCCCGCGAACGAAAAGGCCGTGAAGGAAGCTGGTTTTAAGCAGATCTTCAACGGCGCGGATCTTGCCGGTTGGAAATACAAATCCGCGGGCGAGAACAACTGGTATGCCTTTAACGGCATCCTCAAGCACACCGGGAAAACGGGCGAAACCAACGACCTCTGGACTGAGGAAAACTACAAGGATTTCACCATGGTCTTCGACTGGCGCTGGGCCGGTATCGGCGAGAAAAAGGCACAACCGGTCGTCCTGCCCGATGGCACCGATAAACTGGGCCCTGATGGGAAAAAGGAACTCGTCGAGATCGATGAACTCGACAGCGGCATTTACCTGCGCGGCGATAGCAAGTGCCAGATCAACCTCTGGAACTGGACCTGTGGCTCCGGCGAAATCTACGGATACCGCACCGATCCGAAACAAAGCCCCGAGGTGAAAGCCGCCTGCACGCCCAAAAGCAAGGCGGATTTCCCTGTCGGCATGTGGAACCGCACGATGATCACCGTCAAAGGACAACAGGTAAGCGTTTCCTTGAACGGCAAAAGCCTGATCGAGAACGTCACCCTGGATGGCATGCCCGCCGAAGGCCCCATCGGACTGCAGCACCACGGCCAGGCCATCGACTTCGCCAACATCTGGGTGAAACGCGATTGATTCTTACATTCCCTGAAAAAGGACAATCCCGGAAAAATCCACCGGTTCACCGCCGTATCCGACCCAGGCTCCCGTTGGACAACCGCGATTCACGGCTCCACACTCATTCATTCCAACCTCGCTCACGTTCCGATGTTCGAAATCACCCGTCGCCATTTCCTCTCCAAGCTCTCCACCGGTATCGGCGGCGCGGCGCTCGCTTCCATGTTGCCTCAGCGGCTCTCCGGCGCATCCGCCCTTGGCGAGAAACTCCTCGCCGACCACGCGCCGAAGGCGAAGCGTGTGATCTACCTTTTCATGTCCGGCGGTCCCTCGCACATGGATCTCTTCGACTACAAGCCGAAGCTCAATGAACTCAACGGCCAGCAGCTCCCCGACTCCGTCCGTCGCGGCCAGCGCCTCACCGGCATGTCGGGAAACCAGGCTGTCCTGCCTCTCGCCGGCTCGCAGTTCAAGTTCGCGCAGCACGGCAAGTCCGGCGCATGGGTCAGCGAAATCCTGCCACATACTGCGAAGGTAGTAGATGATCTTTGTTTCGTGAAATCCCTCTGGACGGAGGCGATCAACCACGATCCGGCGATGACTTTCTTCCAAACCGGTTCCCAGATCGCCGGTCGCCCGTCGCTGGGTTCATGGGTCACCTACGGCCTTGGCTCGGTAAACGAGAACCTGCCCGGCTTCGTCGTCCTCGTCACGAAAAAGCCCACCGACCAGCCGCTCGCCTCCCGCCTTTGGGGCACCGGATTCATGGATTCCCGCTATCAGGGCGTGCGTTTCTCTTCCGGAAAAGATGCGGTCTTTTACCTCTCCGATCCGGATGGCGTCTGCCGCTCCGGACGCCGCGCCCTGTTGGATAAACTCTCCTCCCTTAACAAAATCGAATTCCAGAACGAGCTCGATCCCGAGATCGAGACCCGCATCGCCCAATACGAGATGGCTTTCCGCATGCAGACCAGCGTGCCGGAAGTCACCGACATCGGAGGCGAGCCGCAATCCATCAAGGAGCTCTACGGCCCAGACGCGGAGAAGCCCGGCACCTTTGCCGCGAACTGCCTGCTCGCCCGCCGCCTCGCTGAGAAGGGCGTGCGATTCATCCAGCTCTACCATCCCGGCTGGGATCAGCACGGAAACCTGCCCAATGCCATCCGCAACCAGTGCGGGGAAACCGACCAAGGCTGCGCTGCCCTCATCACCGACCTGAAACAGCGCGGCATGCTCGAGGACACCCTCGTCGTCTGGGGCGGAGAATTCGGCCGCACCGCCTATTCACAAGGCGCACTGACAAATGACAATTACGGCCGCGACCACCACCCCCGCTGCTTCACCGCATGGATGGCCGGCGGCGGCGTGAAGCCCGGCAGCACCTACGGAGCCACCGACGATTACGGCTATAACATCGTCGGAGCAGACGGCCAGGCCATCGATCCCTCGAAGCACACGTTCACCCCCGGCGCCGTCCACGTCCACGATTTCCACGCCACCATCCTCAACCAGCTCGGCATCGATCACACCCGCCTCTCCCACACTTTCCAAGGTCGCCGCTTCCGCCTGACGGACGTCCACGGGCATGTGGTGAAGGATCTGCTGGCGTAAGCTTGGGCGAATAGCCGCATCCCGCTCCGTCTCCGGAAATCTATCAGCTCGCAACCTTGAGCGGATTTACAGCGGCGAGTTCCGCAGCCTTTTCACTCTGAGTTTTGCGGAAAAGGTAGTGGTTCTGCAGACGCATCCAGTATTCCGGCTCATTTCCGAAGTAGCGCCCCAGCTTCAGGCAGTGTTCGGGAGTCAGCAGGCGGCGGCTGGCGAGGATGTCGTTGAGGAGCTGCGGGCTGATGTGGAGATCCTTGGCGAGCCTCGACTGTGACAGGCCGTGGTCGTCGATGAAATCGCGGAGCATGGCGGCGGCGGAGTTGCTGAGCGGTATTTTGTTTTTCATGGCGGATCAATGGTAGTCGGTGATTTTCACTTCGGAGGCACCGCTTGCTTCCCAACGGAAGATGATGCGCCACTGATTGTTGATACGGATGGAATGGAAGCCATCCAAGCTGCCCCGCAAGGCTTCAAGGCGGTTGCCGGGCGGGTTGCGGAGGTTATCGAGGCTCTCTGCTTCATGGATGGCGACGAGTTTGTGGTAGGCTCTCTCCTGAATTTCGCGGGGAAGTTTGCGGGAAAACTCCAATCGGAAAATTTTCTCACTTTCCTTATCTCCGAAGCCAGTGATCACTGACGAACACTACCCAAATCCACAGAGGCTGCAAACGTAAACTTCTCAAATCCGCGTATTTTACCTGGACTCCCGGATCAACGGACGGGCAATCGATCCACCCGTGTCGGGAGCCTTCCGGTCACATCGTTAAGTATGTCCCGGCGCAATCATGTTAGGCCGCTCAAAAAACGCCCACTTTAGGTCTGTTGTTACCGCGGACAGAATGATATCGGTGAAACGAAGACCATGAACCGAACCCCCGCTCTGCTCCTTTCGATTTTTCCATGCATGCTGGTCGCCCATCCCTGTCCGCATGACTGGAACATCGAATTCGCCGAGGCCATCGAAATCAAGGGCGCGAACCTGGCTGACTTCGTGGAGAAGTTCAACGAAGCCGCGAAGACGGAGAGCAAGGGCAAGATCGGGAAAGCGATCATACTGGATCTACAGCCCACAACGATCCGCAAGGTTCCCGAAGACTCGCCTTTTTCCGGGGAAATGGACGAACTGATCTGAGGGCGCTCAGCCGCTGCCATACATTTTCGCAAGGATCAGTGGCATGACCTGGGCGTACCACACCTACCCTGATCCGGAGAAGGATCCTGTGGAGCATTCCGTTCTCGATGGGGTCACCCTCTACCTTCCGGAGAAGAAAGTCGTCCTGGCCATCGAGACGAAGGAAATGCACGGGGAAATGACCAAGGTCATGGATGAGAGAGGCTATCTGAAGGTTGCCAAGTAGTAGCGAATTCATGGGATTGCCACCCGCGAGGACTCCGTCCAGCATCACCGCCATGAGCGTATCCAACCCGATCAACCACTCCGTCTGCCGCTGGCCCTACGCTGACATCCCGCTGCAGGATTTCTGCGTCGCAGCGAAGGAAATGGGTATCGGCTCCATCGAACTACTAGAGACATCCGACTTCGCGACCTTGCGCAAACACGGCCTGGACTGCGCGGTGGTGACCTTTCCCACCACCGTCACGAAAGACGGCGTGAAGGTCGGCATGATCGAGAAAGCCTTCAACCGCCTAGAACACCACGACGCGCTCGTGGAAATTTACGAACGGAAACTCAAGGACTGCGCAGAAGTCGGCGCAGAGCAACTGATCTGCTTTTCCGGTAACCGCGATGGCATGGACGATCAGCAAGGGCTGGAAAACTGCGCCATCGGACTGAAGCGAATTTTACCGCTCGCCGAGAAGCTCGGGATCACGCTGACGATGGAGCTGCTGAACTCGCGGGTCGATCACCCCGGTTACATGTGCGACCACAGTGCGTGGGGCGTGGCCCTCTCGGAAAGGATCGCTAGCCCGAATTTCCGGCTGCTCTACGACATCTACCACATGCAGGTCATGGAGGGGGACATCATCGCCACAATCCGCGCCCACCACGCCCACTTTTCACACTACCACACCGGCGGATGCCCCGGCCGCAACGAGATCGACGAGACGCAGGAACTCAATTACCCCACGATCATGCGCGCCATCGCGGCCACCGGCTACAAGGGCTACGTCGGCCAGGAATTCATCCCGAAAAATACCGACAAACTCGCCAGCCTGAGGCAGGGCGTGGCGATCTGCACGGTGTGACCCATCCCGGTAGGGCTGATCCGGCTCGGTCGGCCCTGATCAAAACGCAGGAGCCGTAATCCCGGAATGGTCGTGAAACCACGGTAAGGCGGGCATTTTGTTGCGAGATTTCACTCCCGCCAGAGTGAGCGGTGCGTTTGATATTTAAAATGGGCCGACCGAGCCGGATCAGCCCTACCGGATGAAACAGCGGAAAAAATTACAGCCGGAAATCCAGAGTTGATACCATATCCCTCGGCAAGTATCTCCCATTCACGCCTTTGGATCACTTGGCGCAACCGCCCTGACGCATGCCCGCCCTTCCCCTCTTTGAGGAAACATTCCTACGCGCCCAATGGAGTGCGGAATTCGACGCCTTCGAATCCAGCCCCGAATCCGCCGCGCTCCTCGCCCGCCTCCGCAACTGGGCGAACCGCGATCTCCTCAACGAGCGCGCTTCCGAAACCGCCTTCATCCAGCGCTTTTTCGCCCAGACATGGGGCTATCATCTCCAGGGCCACGAAACCACGGCCTACACCTGCCGCCCCCAGTATGAACTTTCCGGTGCGGGCCAATCCGGCGGCATGGGCTTCGCCGATCTCGCGCTGGGTCACTTCGGCGGCGACGGCGTCCCGCAGGTGCTCTGCGAGTTCAAGGACATCCGCTCCGGCCTCGATGCGAAACAAGCACGCAAAGGAAACACCCGCTCTCCCGTCGAGCAATGCTTCGACTACCTCCAGTCCGCCTGGCAATCGCGCGACCGCGATGCCCTGACCGAGCCGTTCTTCGCGCTCGTCACGGACATGAACGAGTTCCGCCTCTACGCCCGTCGCCTCGGGCGCGGGCAGTTCCAGCGCTTCGTCATCAGCGGCCCCGCCTCCGCCACCGAGCCATCATTGCTCGCCGATACGCCCGCCGCCGCCGTCCGCCGCTTCGTGTTCTGGAAAATTTTCCAGCCGGAAATGCTGCTCGCCCAGCGCGGAGCACCGTTGCTCGACCGCCTGCTGCGCGACCAAGTTGTCCGCGAGAAAACCATCGAGAAAGATTTCTACCGCGAATATCACGATTACCGGGAGTTCGCCTATCGCTCCCTCGTCGAGGCGAACCCGGACTTCACCGGCACGCGCGGCCAGCTCGTCCGCCTCACCCAGCGTTTCCTCGACCGCTGCATCTTCATCCTTTTCTGCGAGGACATGGGCCGCGTCCTCCGCTACCCGCCCGCCTTGCTGCGGGATATCCTGAGCGAGAAAAGCCAGAGCCGCTTCTACGACCCCGAAGGCTCCGGCCCGTGGGACGAGATGCGCGCCCTCTTCCGCGCCATGCGCGACGGCGGAAACTTCGGCTCCCATGCCATCGACAAATTCAACGGCGGCCTCTTCGAGCAAGACCCCGCCTTCGATTCCCTCCACATCCCCGCAAAGGTTTTTTGCGCCCCCGGGCAGGCCACGCACCTGTTAGACCACAAGCGCACCCTCCTCTACTTCTCCGCCGCCTACAACTTCGGCCTCAGCTCCGCCGCTGGCGAACGCGCCATCTCGCTCTACACGCTCGGCCGCATCTTCGAGCAATCCATCACCGAG
>JAYTOE010000024.1:0-30172 GCA_043747935.1 Akkermansiaceae bacterium | reverse complement strand
GTTTCCGCCGGGCTTTCCGAGAGCAGGGTGGGCTGGAATTCCATCGCGCCCATCGCCCGTTTTCCTAGGTAGCAGAGACGCTCGACGGGATCGAAGGATTGCGGCGCGCGGCCTTGGCGGGCGAGCCATTGGTCGATGAGCAGGTTGCCGAACTTATCGGGCAGGGAGTCCGCGAGCAGGCCGGGCATTCCCTTGAACGTCTCGCGCGAGAGATCGGGAAATACGAAGCGCCCCGCGCCAAGCGGCATCATCAGCGGCGCGACCTCGATGCCGCTGGCGAGGAAAACCGGCGCGTATTCGAAGACCCCTAGCTCGCGCTCCGCATCCCATGTGATCGCGCCGATCAGGGTGTCGTGGATATGGATGGAGGCGGAGGTCATGGGGTAAACGCTGAAAAACGGAAAGGCTGAGAAGCTGAAATCATTATCTTTCGTCGGCCCATTTCCACTCGGAGGGGGGTGGGGTTTTGCGGGGTTTGGAGGCGTATTTGCGGGGCTCCTCGCGCAGGGAGGTGATCATCTCCATGGGGCTGATGCCTGGATCCGGTAGGAAGCTTTCCAGGGTGTGGAGGGAGTTGAGTCCGCGCAGTAGGGCGATCAGGCTGGTGAGCGTGCAGCCCTCGCCGTTTTCGATCGCGGTGATTGTCCGGCGCGAGAGGCCGCTGCGCTCGGCGGCTTGTTCCTGGCTGATGTTCAGGTCGAGCCTGCGGCTCCTCAGTCGCTCGCCGAGCTGTTGCTCGATCTGGGTGTTGGAGGATAGGTGGTTGATTTGCGCATCTTTCCGCTCAAAATAGCCTTTCATGGAAGTAATTGAGCAGAATCACACGCATTCGTCAAGCGGAGAATTTGATAGTCGTGAGCGAAAAAGTTTGTAGAAAAGGCCACGCCATCACGCTGGGAATCGTCATCAAAGATTTACGATACATTCCTTACCATCCGGCACGTGGACTGCAGTTTTTTGTGGGGAATGAAACTCCGTTTACTCTCCATCCTGTTCCTTCCGCTCGCCGCCGCCCATGCCAATACCTTCGGTAGCGGGGCGAACACCTTCGACATGGACTTGGTCACCATCGGCAATGCCGGGAATTTGGACGACACTCAAACCGGCTACGGCGGTGAGGGTCAAATGGTATGACTACACCAAATGGTTGTTGGAGCGGGTGGACGGGTTTCCGAAGAACCAGCGCTTCGTGTTGGAAATCGTGCGTCATCAGGGAAAGGATGAACCGCTCTTCGAGATCAGGCACGGCATGGCGGTCGGCTGGATGCTTGGCGAGAGACCCGTGGAGGAGACGTGGGAAGAAGGGGAGTAGAATATTGCTCAAAATATGACAAAGTTTGTTTAATTGAGCGAAATATTGCGCAAATCAGGAGAAGTAATTTACTCCTGCGGAAAAGATCGGTTGGGCTTTGTTTCCGGGGATGTTTTTCGCGACGTTTTGGGAGAAACGTTCGGAATGCGCCATTTTCCCGAAGACGCGGCCGCAGGGGGAGGTGATGCCTTCGATGGCGGCGAGGGAGCCGTTGGGGTTGAAGGGGTGCTCCATGGTCGGAGCGCCGGAGGGATCGCAGTATTGTGTGGCGATCTGGCCGTTGGCGGCGAGCGCGGCGAGGATTTCCGGCGGGGCGTGGAACTTGCCCTCGCCGTGGGAGACGGGGACGGTGTGGATTTCCCCGACGGCCATGTTCGCGAGCCACGGGGAGGAATTGTTGGCGACGCGGGTCTGGATGTATTGGGAGATGTGGCAGGAGATGTCGTTGTGGACGAGGGTGGGGGAATTGGAGATTGGAGATTGGAGATTGGAGATTTTTCCGTAGGGGACCAGTCCGCATTTAATGAGGGCTTGGAAGCCGTTGCAGATGCCGAGGACGAGGCCGTCGCGGTTTTCGAGGAGGCCGGAGATCGCGTCGGAGATGCGCGGGTTGCGGAGGATCGTCGCGATGAACTTCGCCGAGCCGTCGGGTTCGTCGCCCGCGGAGAAGCCACCGGGGATGAAGAGGATCTGGGACTCAGCGATGCGGTCGGCGAGGGAGGTGATGGATTCCGCGATGTGCTTCGCGGAAAGGTTGCGGAAGACTTCGATGTGAGCCTCTGCGCCGACGCGTTGGAAGGCGCGGGCGGAGTCGTATTCGGAGTTGGTGCCGGGGAAGGTGGGGATGAGGACTTTGGGTCGGATGGATGATTGCCGATTGTTGATTTTGGATTTTTGAACAGCCAAGACGCCAAGTTCGCCAAGGGAAGATGGGGATTCGGGTTTGGTGGGATAGACGGGCTCCAGGGTGGATTGCCAGGCGGATTGTAGGTCGGATAGGGAGTGGGTTTCACCGTTTAGGGTGAGGGTTTCGGATTCGGTGGTTTGGCCGATGGCTGTGGCTTTTAGTGATTCTGGAAGAGGCTCTGTATGCTCGATCAAGAAGATGAAGTAGGATTCTGAAAACGGGGCATGGCGGATGCAATCTGCCGCCACGCCTACGCGGTTGCCTAGGCAGCATTTGGTGAGGGCGGCGGCGAGGCCTGCTTTGCCGATGTGGTGGAGGGAAAGGATTTTTCCGGCTTTGTTGAGGGCGTGGAGGGTGGCGGCGGTTTCTTTGAGTGCGGCGAAATCGGGGAGGCCGTTTTCGAGGATGGGGGTTTCTACGATGGATACCGTAGATCCGGCTTTCTTGAACTCGGGGGAAAGGGCGAGCGAGGCGAGGCCGGGGGCGAGAGCGAAGGAAACCAGGGTGGGCGGGACGTCGAGGTCGTTGAAGGAGCCGGACATGGAGTCCTTTCCGCCGATGGCGGCGAGGCGCAGCTCGTGCTGGGCGCGGAAGGCACCGAGCAGGGCGGCGAAGGGCAGTCCCCAGCGTTTCGGGTCTTGCCCTAGTTTCGGGAAATATTCCTGGAGGGTGAGTCGAATGTCGCTGAGCTGCGCTCCGGCGGCGACGGCTTTGCAGACGGATTCGGTGACGGCGTAGGCGGCTCCGTGGAAAGGGGATTTCTCCGAAAGGTGAGGATCGAAGCCCCAGGACATGTAGGTGGCGTGGTCGGTTTCTCCTTCCAAGACGGGAAGTTTCGCGACCATCGCGTCGGGTGGGGTGAGCTGGTGTTTGCCGCCGAAAGGCCAGAGGACTGTGTTGGCACCGACGGAGGAATCGAACATTTCGCCGAGGCCTTTTTGGGAGCAGATGTTGAGGGAGGAGAGGTGTTGAGGGAGAGTTTGGGTCTCCTCTGAAGCTGCGGGACGCAGCTTCCACGGCCTGCCGCGAGACGCGGCAGCCACGTGGACTTCGGCGGATTGCTGGACGCCGTTGGTGTCTAGGAAGGCGCGGGAGAGGTTGACGATCTCTTTGCCGCGCCATGTCATGATGAGGCGGCCGGAGTCGGTGACGTCGGCGACGTGGACGCATTCGAGGTTTTCCTTGTCGGCCTCGGCGATGAAGTAGGCGATTTCCGAGCGATCGATGCAGACGGCCATGCGTTCCTGGGATTCGGAGATGGCGAGTTCGGTGCCGTCGAGGCCGTCGTATTTTTTCGGGACGGCATCGAGGTTGATGACGAGGGAGGGGGCGATTTCGCCGATGGCGACGGAGACGCCGCCGGCTCCGAAATCGTTGCAGAGCTTGATCTTGCGGGTGAGCTCCGCGTTACGGAAAAGGCGCTGGATTTTCCGCTCGGTGGGGGCGTCGCCCTTCTGGACTTCGGCGGAGTTTTCCAGGGCGGTGTCGTCGTGCTCCTTGGAGGAACCTGTCGCGCCACCTACGCCGTCACGACCGGTGCGGCCACCGATGAGAAGAATGACATCGCCGGGCGCAGGGGTTCCGCGGAAGACGTTGGCGCGCGGGGCGGCCGCGACGACGGCGCCGATCTCCATGCGTTTCGCGACGTAACCGGGATGATAGACCTCGGCGACCTGGCCGGTGGCGAGGCCGATCTGGTTGCCGTAGGAGGAGTAACCTTTGGCGGCGACTTGGCAGATTTTTTTCTGAGGGAGCTTGCCGGGTAGTGTTTCGGAAAAGGGCGTGTTGGGATCGCCCGCGCCGGTGACGCGCATGGCCTGATAGACGTAGGAGCGGCCGGAGAGGGGATCACGGATACAGCCGCCGAGGCAGGTGGCCGCGCCGCCGAAGGGTTCGATTTCGGTGGGGTGGTTGTGGGTCTCGTTCTTGAATTGGATGAGCCATTCTTCGGTGATGCGGGCAGGTAATGCGGCGATCTGGAGGTCGATGGGAACGACTCCGTATTCCGTGAGGATGAAGTTGTCAGGTTTCGCGTCGATCACGGCGATACCATTGGGATGCGACCAGCCGAAGAATGATTTCGCAATCGGGTGGAAGCCTTTTTCCAGCATGTAATCGGCGATTTGTGCGAGGCTGGGGAGAGGAAGCGATGGGTCAGCGGCCTGAATCCATTCTTGGGAAATAACGGCGCTGGGTTGGCCGGAGGCTTGGCCGATGATGAGTCCGGGTTCGGTGGAAAGGGTAATACCCTCGAACTTGAGATCGCTGCCGAAAAGGGCGATGTGGAGAGCCATCCTGAGCAGGTAGGCGGAAAGGTCGGCGTTGTCGCGGTCGAGGGAGGAGCTGTCTGTCGAATGGATGGGAACTTGGCCGAAAACGCCGGGCCAGGTGCGTTTGAGGGCGCGGATTCTGGTTTCATCAAACCAGACCTGATGCTCGCTGGTGTAGGAGGAAATGGGATCACCATGCTTGGCGAAAAAGGAAGCGGGGATCAGGTGTCCTGTTTTTTCGGCCCAGACGAGATTGCTTCCGTCTGCTTGCGGGCGGCTTCGACCTGCGCCTGCGCCATGGCTCGTGTCACGGGCGGCTTGGAGGAATTCGCGGGCTTGCTGGGCGAGCTTTTGTGGGAGGCTTGAGAGATTTTCATTGCTTAGAAGTTGGTTGATTAGATCGGGATTGTCAATGGCGCGGGTGACGGGGACGACGATGGAGGCAGCGTTGATTTCTTCGGAGACTTCGAGGTTGTCGAGCTCGCCGGAGGCTTTCAGCTCGCGCATGCCGATGAGGGCGATGTCCATCAGGGTGACGGGCTTGTCGTCGCGACCGAGGGCTTGTCGGACTTTGCGGTAGATGCCGTAGGTTTCCTCGATGACTTCGGAGCCGGGGTCGAAGGTGATGTCATCGATGGCGGTGAGGAAGGTGGTGTGGCGGCAGTGGTCGGACCAGTAGGTATCGAGCATGCGGATCTCGGTCAAGGTGGGCGGGCGGCCTTCCTGTATTCCGAAATAATCCTGGGTGAACGCGATGTCCGCTTCGGACATTGCGAGGGACATGTCCTTGCGGATGGATTGTGGACTATCTGTTAGAAAAAATTCGAGGACTGCTATGTCTTTTGGTTCCGGGAGCGGGGGGCGGCCGGAGATCGCCGCCACGGGTATCTCGTGGGAATCCACGGGGTTGATGACGTAGGATTTGATCGACGCGGTTTCGGTGGCGGAGAGATCACCAGTGAGGATGATGATGCGGGAGGAAACGACCTCGGGCTTGTCCTTTCCGGTGAGGATCTGGATGCACTGGGCGGCGGAGTCAGCGCGTTGGTCGAACTGGCCGGGGAGGTAGGAGTATGCGAAGGCGTGCTCGTTTTCCGCGAGGGCGATGGTGGTGGAGATGGAATCGACCTGCGGCTCGGAGAGGATGCGGGAGGAGGCTAGGTGGAATTCCCCATCGCTGACGCCAACGATGTCGTAGCGGTTCAGCAGGCGCAGGGATGAGATGTTAGGCAGCGCCAGGGACTCGCGTAGATCGTGCAGGAGGTGGCGGGACTCGGAGGCGAAGTGCGGGAGTTTCTCGACGAAAAGGGTGTGGGTGTTCAAAACCTTAAACTTTAAATTTTAAATTCTAAAAAAGACTGGGCGACCGGAGATCGCCCCCACTTTTAACCTTTTATCTCCATGAGCATCTGCGGGTTGTTGGGGAACTTCTTGATGAAGTAAAGCAGGCGCTCCATGGCCTCGAAGGGGCGGTGGCCGGAGAGGCCGCGGCGGATGAGGTGGATCTTGTGGAGGGTGTGCTCCTGGAGGAGGAGTTCTTCGCGGCGTGTGCCGGATTTGAAGATATCCACGGCGGGATAGACGTAGTTTTCGGCGATCTTGCGGTCGAGGACTAGCTCCATGTTGCCGGTGCCCTTGAACTCCATGAAAATGGCCTCGTCGGCGCGGGAGTTCGTCTGGATGAGGGCGGTGGCGAGGATGGTGAGGGAGCCTCCGCCGCGGGTGTTGCGGGCGGCCGCGAAGAGGCGGCGCGGGATTTCGAGCGCACCGATCGTGATGCCGCCGGAGCCGGTCGCACGGTTACGGCCTTCCCTGCCTCCGCCCATGTTCGTGTTGTAGGCGCGGGCGAGGCGGGTGATGGAATCCATGAGGATGAAGACGTCCTTGCCTGCCTCGACGAGGCGTTTCGCGCGCTCGATGGCGAGCTCGGCGATGCGGCAGTGGTTGCGCGCCTGTTCGTCGTTGGAGGAGGCGTAGATCTCCGCGCCGGGGAGGGCGCGGCGGAACTCGGTGACCTCCTCGGGGCGCTCATCGACGAGCAAAACCATCAAATGAATTTGCTCGTCGTATTTCTCGCGAATGGCCTCCGCCATGTGCAGCAGCAGGGTGGTTTTCCCGGAGCGTGGCGGCGAGACGATGAGTCCGCGCTGGCCGCGGCCGACGGGGGCGACGATGTCCACGACGCGGGTTGTGTAGCGGTCGGGGGTGGTTTCGAAAGCGATGCGTTTGTTGGGGTTGATCGCCTTGAGTTCGTCGAAATGCGGGAGGACGGCGGCTTCCTCAGGAGTCAAGCCGTTGACGATCTTGATTTCCACGAGCTGCGGGCCGCGGTTGCTTTCCTGGTATTGGCCGTGGAGCCATTGGCCGTGGCGCAGGGCGTGGCGGCGGATCAGCTCCGGGGAGATAAAGATGTCCTCTTTCGCCTGTTCGAAATTCGCCTCGGGCAGGCGTAGGAATCCGAAGCCTTTGGGGGTGAGTTCGAGGATGCCGTTCGCATCGGTGAGCGGGCCGGAAAGGACGGTGGCCGAGCGGTCTTCCTGCGGGCGTTCGGGTTTCTCGTAACGGTTTTCGTTGCGCGGTTCATTCCGCGGCTCGTGGCGCGGCTCGTGGCGGTTGTCATTGCGCTGACCGCGGTTTTGTTCTCCTCCCTGGTCGCGGCGGCGCTTGCGTTTTTCGCGGCGTTTTTTCGATCGGGAAACGGGCTGCTGTCCGTCCTGCTGGGAGGGAGGATGGTTGACCGGGCCGCCGCCGGGGACGCGACCGATGCGCGGGTTGTCCTGAGGAGCGGACTCGGGCGGTCGTTGTTCGGTGTGTGCTGCGGGTTCCGGGCGTGGAGGCGGAGGTAAAGGAATAGGTGCGGGAGCGGCGATGGGCGTGGGAGTCGGCTTTTCTGCGGCGGGCGCTTTGGCAGTCTTTTTAGCGGCAGCTTTTTTCGCAGGTGCTTCTTTTGCTACGGCCTTTTTCGCGGCTTTCTTCGCGACGGCTTTCTTCGCGGGAGTCTTTTTCACAGCGGCCTTGCGCGCGGGTTTCGCGGCTTTATCAGGGGCATTCGCCGTGGGCGTATCGAAAAGATCGTCGGTGGTGTTTTTGCTCATTCGGTAGAGTGTTGGAAAATGGGATGCGCCGTTCCTTCCGGATGGATGACGGCGTGGGGAACGATGATGGAGAAAGGATTCTGGGGCTTCACCGGTGATATGGAAAATCACCGAGAGCGTAAAAAAGGGGGACGGCGCGGGGGTCGTTTCCGGTCGGTGATTCCATCGCGCATGGCGGGAGATGACTTGGGATGCGACCGGTGGCGTGGTGGCAAGGGAGAAGATCCCGAAACCGCCGACCGTCGTGACAACGCCGAGAAGATGCGGGCTCGGTGGGATTTTGGCAATATCAAAAAAACGTATCAAAAAAACGTGAGGCTTGAGGCGCTGGTTGACGTTTGCGGCATGGGGTGTGAGCATCGCCTTGGATGTGGATACGATTGATGGGAATCGCGGCGGTGCTTTGGTTGGTGGCAGGATGTGAAAAGGAAAAGCGGGTTCCGAGAGCGGTCGCGGTTTCCGTGGACGGCGCGATGGAAGTGAAGGCGATGACTTTCAATATCCGCTACGAGAACCGCGATGACAAAGGCAGGCGGAGCTGGGCTGAGCGGGTGGTGGGGGTTGTGAAAATGCTGCGGGTTGAGCAACCGGATTTGTTGGGTGTCCAGGAGGGGCTGCACGGGCAGGTGGCAGATCTTCGCGCTTCACTGCCGGAATATGGTTTTGCAGGAACGGGGCGGAGCGACGGCCAACGCGAAGGGGAGTATTCGGGGATTTTTTACGCCCGGGATCGTTTCGAGAAGGATGAGGCAAAGAGCGGGATGATCTGGCTTTCCGATACGCCGGAGAAACCGGGATCGATGACATGGGGGAATGAAATCCCGCGCGTGGCGACCTGGGTGAGGCTGTTAGATCGGGCGAGTGGGCAGGCGCTGTGGGTGGTGAACATGCACCTCGATCACAGGAACCAGCCATCGCGTGAAAAGGGTGTGAGGCTGATGGCGGAGAGATTGGCAGCGATGAATCGTGACGCTGATCCGGTGGTATGGATGGGCGATTTTAATGCGGTGGAGGGGAATCCGGCGGTTGCTTTCCTCGCGGGCCAACGGTCATCGATCCCGGCGGTGAAAGGTTTCGGAGGAATGGTGGAAACCTACGACGCGCTGAATGCCGGGGTGAAGGAGCGGGGGACTCTGCATTTTTGGATGAGCGATCCGAACCGGCAGTGGAAGGTGGATCACATTTTCATCTCGAAGGGAGGGGAGGTTCTTCGATCGGGAATCCTTCGGGGAGGGGAGCCGTATCTGTCGGATCACTTTCCGGTGACGGCTCGAATCCGCTTTCCCCTTCGTTGAAGATGACGGCGTTCAGAGAGTCTTTGAAAGGCTCGGGCCACGGGAGCTTCGCGAGCGTTTCCGAATCCGTCCATTTCGGACTGATGGCCTTGAGCTGGGCGAGGTAGGAAACGGCGGCATCGTGATCGCCGAGACGTTCATGCACGATGGCAAGCAGAGCGGTGGTGTTCTCGATTTCGGCGGGAGGCAGGCCGAGTTTCATGGCGTGGTTGAGGTAGCGGAGGGCGTCCTCGGTGTGGTCTGTCAGGAGCGCGATCCAGCCGGAGCGGATCGCGGAGGAGGGGGCGTTCGGGAATCGAAAAAGACCGGTGTTGAGGATCTCGATGGCTTGCTTGGAGTTTCCGGTCTCGAAGGCCGTATGTGCGGCCTCGGTGTAGTCGGTGGGGAGTTGGTCGACTTCCGGTTGGACGGTGATGAGATCGATCCACGTGGCGTGAGCGGCATCGAATTCGGCGAGCGTTGTCAACGCGGTGGCGCGTATGCGCAGGCAAGCGGCAGGTGTTGTGCCGAGATGTTGCGCGTATTCGGCGAGCCGGATGGAGGCGGCGGCATGTTCGGGATTTTCCGAAAGGGTCCGGGCGGCGGAGATGGCTTTTTCGGCGATGGCGGCTTGGCCGAGGTCTTCGAGCGTAGCGGGATCGGTGAGCCGAAGCGAGAAGGCGGAGATGTCGTCTGCGCTCGGATTTTCGGGAAGGGTGAGTGCGGAAAGGGCGTCCGCTTGCTCCTTGCGGAACCGATCCAGGAGAGGTGTGAAATCCGGGGATTCGTAGCCGTGCCAATCCTCGATCCGGCGCAGGTGATCGAAGTCGGTGAGCTCGGCCACATCGCGATTGGCCAACGCCAGCAACGCGGGAGGGAGGTCGGTGGCTTTGTTGACAGCGCGTGAAATGAACTCGGTATCCTGCGAATCGAGCGCGAGGAAAAGGGCGGTGGCAAAAGGAAGTCCGTGTGTGGCGGCATCGATCACGGCGAGGATCGCTTCGCGGTCGTTGGTGGCGAAAACCCTTTTGATGAGTTCCGCGTGAGCACGGTCGGCGGCGGTGAGTTCCGGGAAGTCATCGGGGTAGGCATCGGCGAATCGTCGGGTGATGGGTACATCCGCGGAATAGAGGCGGAGTGTTTCCGGAAGCCTTCCCGGTAACTCCCTAGCGATCGTTTCTAGCCGGTTGGGGGTGGGGATTTCCGTGAGCGTTTGGGTGGCGGGATCGAGTTTGTAGCCGGAGAGTGCGGTGATTCGGTTTTCAGATCTGTTAGAAATCTCTTCGGAAGTCAGACGGATCCTGCGGTGGATGGTGAGGGTGTTTTCCGAGGTTTGGGTGATGTCGGAGAGGAGGGGGGTGATTATTGGACGGGACGAAGGAACCAATGTGATGTCTCCCGAAAGCGGGATGATTTGTGCGCTTCCGTCGGTTTTTTCGATCCGCAGGTTGGTGTCTTCGAAGGTGGCGGAGGAGGAATTCAGTGAAGGGATGAGCCTTTCCGTGCGGAGGACTTGACCGGTGGTGGAGTCGTGGATGCGCCAGATATGGTGACCGAGAGTGTCTTTGGATGGGTTCGCGAAGAGCAGTCCGTTTTCGGAAAAAGGCAGGCATTTCTGCGGATCCAGTCCCTCTGCGAAAGTGTCGATGAAAGTGATCGGTTTGAGAGTGTCCGCATGGCAGAGGAGGTTGGCCTGATCACGCTGGATGATGATGAATTTCACATCCGGCGAGACGGAGAGGTGGGAGATTTCGCGACCTGTCGTGGGGAACATGACAGCGCCGATAGACGGCTCCTGGGAAAGGTTCCAGCGGATCACGGTGGGATGTTCTCCGCCGATGGCGACGAAGAGATTTTCTCCCGCCTCTTCATAGCGGAGGATGGGAAAGGGATGGCGCAGCTCGATGATGGGGAGGGTGAAATCCGTGGAGGCGAGAATCTCGTCGAGGACGGCTTGGGTTTCGGCGGAGGGTTGATTCGCGAGGGATGCGGTGAGGTAGGGGATGGCCTTTTGGGTCTCGCCGTTCGCCAGATGGGTTTCCGCGAGGGCGAGCTGTGCGGCGGCGAGGGTGGGGTTGTTTTCGGGCGCGGAGGAACCTTCGGAAACCGGCGTTTTCTCCCCGCACGAGATGAGGAGGGCGAGGAGGATGAAAATTCCGAATTTCAAAGCGACTGGTTGTTGGTCAATGCCACGGGGGCTATGATTTGCCTGTGCCTGAGCCGGCTGTAAGCGCGGCTCTCCATTACGCGAGCGTGCCTTCGGTGACGCCGAGTTTTTCGGTGGCATGGATTTCATCGAGAAGAACGGCGGGGGATATTTTTTCCGAAAGCAGATCCTGATAGGAACGGATGGTGGAGAGAGCGTCGGTTTGGTTTTCGTCGAGCAGCTCGATGCGGAAATGGCGCAGGCCGGAGGCGATGAGCTGGGGGAGGAAGCGCGCGCCGGTCTGAGCGCGACCGTTGAAAAGGGTGTTGCGGCAGCCGACATCCGCCTGGAGGCGATGCAACTGGCCGACGCGGTCGCGCAGGTGGACGGTGTGTTTTTCGCAAGGGCGACCGCAGTCCTTGTAAGTCGTGCCGGAGCTGAGGAAGACGCAGAACACGCAGTGCTCCATATGAAACATGGGCATGTGCTGGTGGAGGGTGAGCTCCAGCCACTCGGGTGGGGTTTCCGCGAGGAGGTGGAGGACTTGCGAGATGTTCAGATCGTAGGAAACAGTGAGGCGGTCGAGGCGGGCGGCTTCGCGGAGGAGTTTCGCGGTGAGGGGGTTGGCGACGTTGAGGGAAAAATCACCGATCTTCAGCAGGTCGCTACGGTCTTTGTAGTAATTGAGCGCGGCGAGGTTGCGAAGCAGGAGTCCGTCGGGTTCGGCTCGCTCGATGAGTTTCAGGTAACCGGTCTCGCCGGGCTTGAGGATGCGCGGGGTGGCGAGGATGATTTTTGATTGAGGATTGATGATTGAGGATTTGAAGAGGGAAACGGCTTCCTTGTAGCGGCGGGGGTCTTCGAAATCGCAGTAGATTTGGGGGATGCCGAGTTCCAGCGCGGCTTCGAGCTGGGGGAGGGTGCGGGTGAGGACGCTTAATGAAGGGAAATTGGTTGATGGGAGATTGGATAATTGGGGGAAGAGGTGGCGGGGGCTTTTGGATGATTGAGGATTGTTGATTGAGGATTGTTGATTTTTGATTTGGGAGAGATGGGAGACGAGGTCGCGGCGGAGTTGGTTGATGGCGGAGAGGGGGAGGTGGCAGTCGCCTTCGATTTGGTTTTTCAGGGATGCGAGTTCGTAGGGGGTGTCGCCGAGGCGGGAGAGTTGTTTTTCTAGGGTTTCGGTGGTGAGGGGTTGGTTGGCGGCGGGTTCGAGGGGGATGGTGGTGGATGCGGTTGGGACCGGAGTCCCCAACAACGGCCTGGGGCTGGAATCCCCAGCCACCGTGGCGCTCAGCGGCTCGCCGGGTTTGCCGGTGAGGGTGATGTGGATGGGGGTTTTCTTGATTTTCGGTTTGGCGGTTTGCCAGAATTTGCGGATTTCGGATTCGAGGGCGGGATCGGCGGTTTTGTAGAGGGTGACGCCGGGGCGGATGCGGTCGAAGTTGATGCCGGAAAAGGTGCGGTGGAAGATGATGCGGTCGTTCTCGATTTTCCAGATCGAGGCTCCTTGCTCGAGGTCGCGGTTCTCGCCCGCATCGAAGACGATGCCGTCGCCGGCCTTGAGCGGAGGGGTTTGTTGGGAAGGCGGGGTGTCGAGGCGGATCCAGCCGTTCTGCGCCTCGATGATCGTGCCGAGGAACGGGCCGCGTTTTTTCCCGAACTTGCCGTGGGTGAGGTAGGGGTGGTTCGTGCCCGCCAGCCAGCCGGATGTTAGGCCGCGGGAGAAGGTCATTTCGAGGGCATATTTATCCTCGGGGGTGACGGGTGGCTCGGGATTGATGATTGCTGATTCTGGATTGCTGATTTCTGATTTCGCGGAGTCCAGCGCCTTGCGGTAAACGCGGGTGACGGCGGCGACGTATTCCGGGGTTTTGAGGCGGCCTTCGATCTTGAAACTTGTCACGCCCGCGCGGACGAGATCCGGGATGAGATCGACGGCGGCGAGATCCTGCGGGGAGAGCAGGTAGCGGTGCTCGCCGAGGTCGCGGGTTTCGCCATCGACGACAATTTCGTAGGGCATGCGGCAGGCTTGCGCACATTCGCCGCGGTTCGCGGAGCGCTGGCCGAGGCTTTCCGAAGTCAGGCATTGGCCGGAGTAGGCGACGCACAACGCGCCGTGGACGAAAACTTCGATGGGTGTGTTCGCTCCGGAAAATTTTTCGATTTCCCTGACGGAAAGTTCACGGGCGAGGACGGCGCGCTCCATCGGGAAGATGGTTTCCAGGAAAGCGAGGCCTTCGGGCGAGGTGATCGTCATCTGGGTGGAGGCGTGGAGCTCCACGTCCGGCGCGATCTCGCGAGCCATTTTCGCGAGGCCGATGTCCTGGATGATCAGCGCATCCACGCCCGCCTCCGCGATGAGCCGGAGCTGGCGCTCGGCGGCCTCAAGCTCGTCGGTGAAGATCAGGGTGTTCATCGCTACGAAGCCTTTCACGCCATGCTTGTGGAGGTATTCCATCAGCTCCGGCAGGTCGGCTTCGGAGAAATTGTCGGCGCGGAGGCGGGCGTTGAATTTCGGCAGGCCGAAGTAGATCGCGTCGGCTCCAGCCGCGACGGCCGCCCGGGCGCAGTCCCAGTTTCCGGCAGGTGAAAGGAGTTCGGTCATGGATGGTTGAAAGGAAAAAATAGGTGAACTTTACGAAACGCGCAACCGTTGCGGTTACGCGGTGTTTTCTCGCTAGCAAGGAGATTGTCATGTTACCGCCAGCAAAAGGAAATTGGACGAGGGAAGAGGCAAGGCACCTGTTGAGCCGGGCAGGTTTCGGCGGGTCGCCGGATGAGATCGGGAGCTTGCATAGGATGGGGAGGGAGAAAGCAGTGGATTTCCTGCTCAATCCGGATGAGCCGATCGACGGATTCAAGCTGCCCGAGTGGGCGTCCATGGAGCGGGCCGTTGAAGATATGCAGGGTCGCATCGAGCAATTTCGCGCGACCCGGGAAAAGACGCGCGATATGTCCGCCGAGGAGGCGGAGAAGTTTCGCCGCGCCTCATTCCAGCAGATGCAGAAGGATAATAGGCGTCACGCTCTCGAGAGTCAGGGATGGTGGTTCAACCGGATGCTGAAAACGAAGGCTCCGCTGCGCGAGAAGATGACTCTTTTCTGGCACGACCACTTCGCGTCATCGATTCTAAAGGTCAAGCAGCCTGTGCTGATGGTGATGCAGAACGAGCTTTTCCGCAGTCACGCGTTCGGGAATTTCCGCGATCTCACGCAAAAGATCGTCCGCGATCCGGCGATGATGCTGTATCTCGACACACAGCGTTCCAGTAAGGAGCAACCGAACGAGAACTTCGCGCGGGAGGTCATGGAGCTCTTCACGCTCGGCGAGGGAAACTACACCGAGGAGGATGTGAAGCAGGCGGCGCGTGCTTTCACAGGCTACCAAATCAATCGACTCAATGGCGAGGTGATGCAGAGCGCACGGGCATGGGATGACGGGGAGAAAACGATTTTCGGAAAGACCGGCCCCTACAACGGCAAGGACGTGGTGAACCTGATTTTCAAGAAGGACGCCTGTGCGAAATTCATGGTGACCAAGCTTTGGGAATTTTTCGCATACGAGAAAACTGTGGACTCGGCGATGGAGGATCTTGCCGCGACTTTCCGGAAGAACGATTACGAGTTGAAGCCGGTGCTCCGTGAAATTTTCTTATCCAGCGAGTTCTACGGCGAGAAGGCGATGGCGACGCACATCAAGTGCCCGGTGCAATACCTTGTCCAGCTTCTCAAGGAGCTTGAAATGGGATCCGCGCCGTTGGGTTTTCCGATCATGGGCCAAACACAGCTCGGGCAGGTGCTGTTCATGCCGCCGAACGTCGCGGGCTGGGATTGGGGGAAAGCATGGATCAATACGAACACGCTGCTCACCCGCTACAACCTCGCCGGAAGCCTGACCAAGGGCACCGTCAGCGACATGATGGGGGGCGGCGATGGGAAGCTGAAGAAGATCGCCGAGAGGCGCGGGATGCTAAAAAGCGGCGATGGCCCTGATCTTTCGGGTATCGCCGCAGAGAGCGACCGCAATGAAACCGAAAAGCTCGTGGACGGCCTGATCGCGAGGTTCTTCTGCGTGCCTATTCCGGCGATAGCACGGGACTCATTCATCGCCTATGCGGACACGAAGAAGGGCGTCAGTTTCACCGACAAGGAGCTCGGCGAACTTTGCCACCTGATGCTGAGCACGCCGTATTACCAGTTGTGCTGACGCACCCCGTTAGAAGTTATTTGTTAAAAGTTATTTGGAGGAAGAAATATGAAAACGAGAAGAGACTTCATCAGATCGGCCGTGTTGGGTGCTTCGGCGACCTGGACATTGCCGGGATTCATCGACAGAACGTTCGCGGAACTCGGCGACGAGGCGCGCGACCGATCCACCCAATTCACCACCGGCACGGACGGCACGATCCTCGTCGTGCTGCAGTTGGCGGGCGGCAATGATGGGCTCAATACGCTCGTCCCATTCGGCAACGATGAGTATTACAAAGCCAGGCCAAGGCTCGCGAAAAAGGAAAAGGATTTGATCCGAATCGGAGAGGGGCTTGGTCTGAACAACTCGATGCCTTTCCTCGGATCGATGTTCAAGGAAGGCCGTCTCGGAGTGGTGCAGGGTGTTGGTTACCCGAATCCGAACCGTTCGCATTTCGTCTCCACCTCGATCTGGGAAACGGCGGACACCACGAATCGCTCGAACACGGGCTGGCTGGGTCGCTATTTCGACAACGCTTGCGAAGGCGTCGATCCGACGGTCGGGATGAGCTTCAATAAATCGACGCCCGAAAGTTTTGGTGCGATGAGGAATCCGGGCGTGAGTTTGAGTTCGCCGGAACTTTACCGCTGGATCCACAGCGGCGGGAACCAGTCGCAGGCCGAGGAGTTTTTCTCCGAACTGAACCAGCCCGGAAATGACGACGATGACGTGCCGACGGACGGCGGCTCCATCGACATGCCTGCAGGCGGAAAAGTGGGCTCCATCGCCGGAGAGTCGAACCTCGATTTCCTGGAACGCGTGGCGCTCGACGCGCAGGTGAGTTCGAAGAAAATCCTTGAGGTCGCCTCGAAGCACACAACGAGCGTGCAGTATGAAGGAACACCGATCGCGCGGAACCTCAACCTCGTCTCGCGGATGATCGCCGGGGGGATGCCGACGCGTGTCTATTACGTGAGCCACGGCGGTTTCGATACTCACAACGGCCAAGAAAACTCGCACGACCGCCTGCTCAGTCAGCTCGATTCGGCACTGAAATCGTTCTTCGCCGATCTCAAGCAGCAGGGCAACGACAAGCGCGTGACGCTGATGACCTTCTCGGAATTCGGACGCCGCGTTTCGGAAAACGCCAGCGCGGGCACCGACCATGGCAAGGCCTCTTGCATGTTTGTCGCCGGTGGCGGCGTGAAAGGCGGGCTCTACGGGAAATACCCGAGCCTCACCGATCTCTCGCAGGGCGACCTTAACCACACGGTCGATTTCCGCAGCGTTTATGCCGACGTGCTGGGCGGTTGGCTGAAGGCTCCGAACATCGGGAAAATCCTCGGTGGAGAACATAAGGGCATCGGGATGATCTGAGCGTGGCGGCGGATTGCATCCGCCATGCCGTAATCAAACAAAATGAATGGCATGGCGGATAAAATTCGCTGCCACGGAAAATGCTTTCCAAGGGAGCCCGGGCGTTGGATTTTCACGCGGTGGATCTTGATGAATATCTAAAACAGGCGGCTTCCGATACGGATGCGGCGATGGATCGTTTTCTGCCTACGGTAAACGAGCGACCCGGGTCGATTCACGCGGCGATGCGGTATTGCGTGTTCGCCGGGGGGAAAAGGCTGCGGCCCGTCCTTTGCATCGCGGCGGCCGAGGCTTGCGGCGGGAGCCGGGAGGCTGCGTTGCCTGCTGCCTGTGCGGTGGAGTTGATGCATACCTACTCGCTGGTTCACGATGATCTCCCCTGCATGGACGACGACGATCTCCGTCGCGGCCGCCCGACCTGCCACAAGGTTTATGGCGAGGGCATGGCCGTGCTTTGCGGCGACGCGTTGCTCACCGAGTCCTTCGCAGTTCTCGCGCGCTCTAGGTCTGTGGAAATGATTGCCGAGCTGGCCTCGGCGGGCGGCAGTCGGAAGCTCATCGGCGGGCAGGTGCTCGATCTGGAGGGAGAGGGGAAATCGCTTTCGCTGGAGGAGCTGATCTGCATCCACGAGGCGAAGACCGCCGCGCTGCTCACCACCTCCGTCCGCCTCGGTGCGATGTCGGCGGGTGCGGATGATGCCCAGATGGCGGCGCTGACGAAATTCGGTCACGCGCTGGGACTGGCGTTTCAGGTGATCGACGACATCCTCGATGTCACGCAGACCACGGAAAACCTCGGAAAAACAGCGGGCAAGGATGCGGCGGTGGCGAAGGCGACTTATCCGTCGGTGATGGGTTTGGAGGAATCGCGGCTTGAGGCCGCGCGGCTCACGGCGGTGGCTTTGGAGGCTTTGAGCGTTTTTGGGGAAAACGGCGCACGTCTGCGCGAAATCGCCGGGCGGATGCTGCTTAGGGAGTTTTGAGGAAACAGTTGATTCCCTGCCCAGTATGGGGCTAGTTCCAGCGTATCAAAAAGCGATCCTTCAGTTTCATGTTGGCGAGGCGGTATCTAAATCCGCGCCGCGCCGTGCTTTCCTCGTTCACCCTGATCTCGCTGATCGGAGTCATGCTTGGGGTGCTGGTGCTGGTGGTCGTGATGGCCGTGTTCGCCGGGCTGGAGCGGGATGTGAAAGGGCGGTTGCTAGGATTTACCCCGCACATCCTGGTCAGGACTCCGGGGCTGGCCTTGCCCGGGGAAACGGTTGACGCGCCGCCGTGGCAGGATCTCGCGGAAGAAACGGCGAAGCTCCCCGGCGTCGCCGCTGCGACGGCCTACGTGGCTGACAACGTGATCCTCGACGTCGGCACCTGGCAGCGGCCCGTTTCCTTCCGGGGTATCGACACCACCGACGCCGCGCAGGTGAAGGGTGTCGCCGACATGCTCGACCGGAAGAATTTCCCCGACTCCAGCGCCGACCTCGGCCTCGACGACCGGGCGGTGGTTTCCTCCATCATCGCTGAGCAGTTCCAGCTCCGCGTCGGCGACACGATCCGACTCTATTCCACGCGAAATTTCGAAAGCGTGATGCAGGCCTACAAGGCGACCGAGAAACCCGTCGTCCGCGAGGCGTTTCCCGATGAGTGGGCGATCGCCGTGAAAACCTTGGGTCGTGACTGGGAAAAAGACGGCGAGAATTTCAGCGTGAAAGCGGAGGAACTGATCGAGGCGTATGACGCGCTTCATCAGATCTACACGGATGACATTCGCGAACCCGAGCGCGATATGCTCGAGGCATTGCTGCTGGCGATTGAGGGGCGGGTGCGTGATGAAAACGAAGAGGAACGTCCGGAGGCATTGCGTTTCACGTCGGAAGCAAAAGCGGAGATCGACAAGTCCTACGCCGCGTTGCTGGAAACGGATGCGGAGAAGATGGACGGCGAGATTTTGAAAGGATTGAAGAGCCTCGTGTTGCCGAAGGAGGCGGTGGTCGCGGGGATCTACTCCGCCTCGCAGATGGCGGTGACGCCGGAGCTTTTCGTGCCGCTGCCGCTGGCGCAGGATCTGGCGGGACTCGGCACGCAGGTGCAGGGCATCGCACTGCGGCTGGACGATCCCTACGAGGCGGAGGACATCGCGGCGGGAGCTAGGAAATCCCTCGGGCAGGATCATTCAGTGGAAACATGGGGCGACCAGTATCAGGCGTTCTTTTCCCTCATCAGCCAGCAGCGGGTGATGATGTATTTCGCGCTGTCCTTCATCGTGCTCGTATCCGCGTTCTCGATGATGGCGGTGATGTTCACGGTCACGATCCAGAAGCGCCGCGAAATCGGCGTGATGAAAGCGCTCGGCGCGGCGCCCGGCCAGATTGTGCGCGTGTTCCTCTATCAGGGCATGCTGCTCGGCATGCTCGGCTCCGTGCTCGGCGTCGGCTTCGGGCGGGTGGTGATCCATTTCCGCGGCGTGGTTCAGGAGGGGATGCGTGTGATCGGCTTCGACCCGTTCTCCTCGCAGCTCACCGGCTTCGGGGTGATCCCCGCGTTCAACAACCCCGTCGAGCAGGCGGCGATCGGCTTCATGGCCTTCGTTCTCTGCTCGCTCGCGGCCATCGTCCCCGCGATCTTCGCCGCGCACAGCGACGCCGCGAAATCCCTGCGTAACCTCTGATCATGGAAATCTGGCTCATCCTCAACGGCAAACGCTCCGGGCCGTATCCCGACTACGAGATCCGTGGGCGCATCGAGCACGGGCAGATGACTTCCGAGGAAATGGTCTGGCATGAGGGCTTGCCGGAGTGGACGCCCGTCGGTGAGCTGGAGCTTTTCCGCAACAGCCTTGAACAACAGGCACCCGCCCTCGTCCCGCCGCCGCTGCCTAAGGCCTACATGGAGATCAATGCGGTCGCGAAGCCGGAGTCTCATCTCGCGCGGAGGTTTTGGGCGCGTTGGACGGATCTCACCCTCTATTCCTCGCTCTGGTGGCTAGGTATGTATTACAGCGGCCGGGACATCAGTGCCGTGGGTGTAAACCTCTGGGTGTTGATGTCGATGTTCCTGCCGTGGTTCGCCATCGAGGCATGGCTTATCCACCGCTTCGGAATCACGCCGGGGAAATGGCTCATGGGGCTCAAAGTCTCCAACGAGGACGGTTCGTTGCTGGCGCTGAAAGAGTCGGTCTGGCGCGGGCTGCGGGTGATGATCGCCGGCATCGGTTTCGGTTGGGGCCTGCTCGCCATCCTTTGCCAGACGATGAGCTGGTTCACCACCAGACGCCTTGGCAAACCGATCTGGGATTTTCTCGGCAAACACAAGGTCGAGGCCGAGCCGCTCGCTCCCTTCCGCGTCGCAGCGCTGGTCTTCCTTTTCATAGCAGCGTTTGGGCTCCAGATGGCCATCCGCATCCCGCAAGAGGAGAATAGAATGGTCGAGCAGTTCCCGGAGTCGAAGGAAGCCTTCGATCGCATCGACAAGTGGTATTTCCCAGTGAGGAAGTGAGTGGAATCATGGCGGCTCGCCATTTGTTGTGCCCTGCGGAGGAGCCCAGAAAACTTTTCTTCCTTGGCGCACTTGGCGGTTCAATCTCTTCGGAATTCGTTTTAGGAATGAAAGCGGCTTTTTGATTGGAATGCGGCGGCGATAGGCGAGAGTCCGGGGATGAGTGCGGCTCAAGGAATGCGGAGGCGATCTCACCGCGGAGCCGAACGACACCGAGGAGGATCCGCTTCACCTCGCCATGTGCGTGGATACGGAGGGGAACGAAGCCGGGTAACGACCGGGGGAGCGACATGTCCTTCGTAGCTTCAGCGAAGAAGGAAGGGCGGCAGGAAGTGGAAAGGCAAAAGCCATGAATCGCGAAGAACCATCCGCAGCAGTTCCCGCAAGGGATAAACAGCGGAAGAGGACTTGTGGCAACGCCACAAAGCCGAAACCGCGCTGGAAAAGCTCCGGGAATGGATGGCCGGGGCCGGACTCACATTGCATCCCGACAAAACCCGCACGTCCGGTTCGGAGGGGGGAGCGGGCAAAAGCCCCGTTCCTACCTATATCTGGGGGAAGGCCTAGCGGAAGGCGGCGCGGAGATTTCTCATGCTCTCCGCGGCGAGGGTGTCGGGGGGGATGGTGGTGTCGAAGACCTCGACGGAGACCCATTTGTCGTAGCCGCCGCGGATGAGTTCGGCGGCGATGGATGGAAAGTCGATCTCGCCCATGCCGGGGCCGCGGAGGTTGGGGTCGTTGGCGTGGAAGTGGGCAGTCCAGGGCAGAGAGGCGCGGACGATCTCAGGGATCGGGCGGGTGTCAGCGGCCATGGCTTTCACGTCGAGGTGCAGCCGGACGTGGGGGGAGTTGATTTTTTCCAAGAGGGCGATGGTCTCGGCGGCGGTGTTGATGAAATTTGTTTCCGCAGAGCCGAGGAACTCGAAGGCGATGGTGACACCCGCCGCGGCGAGGTGCGGAGAAAGGCGCTGGAAGAAATCAACGAAGCGCGCTTCGGCATCGGTGCGCGACCATCCGGGTGCGAGGGTGCGTTGCTGCGGGCTGCCCCAGACCATGATTTTCCCGCCCATGGCGGAGCAGAGTTCGGCGAGGTGGCGGGCGTAGGCGAAGGTGCGGGCGTTGACGGCGGGGTCGGGATCGGTGAGGTGGTAGCCCTCGGTTTTGGCGAGCAGCCAGTGGAAGCCTACCGTTTCCAATCCGTGTTCGCGGACGATCGCTCCGAGTTTTTCCGCGTCGGCGGTGGTGAGCGTCTCCGGTTTGCCGAGGGTGAAGGGCGCGATCTCAAGTCCGGTGTAGCCGTGGCGGGCGGCCTCGGAGCAGGTGCCGGGGAAGTCGTGGTCGCGGAAGGTTTCGTTGCAGATGGCGAGTTTCATAGTTCTTGCAGTAAGCAGAAGGGTTTTCACCGCAAAGTCGCAAAGGTCGCGGAGGGGCGCAAAGTTGGTCTTATGTTCAGGTCTTGGAAATCCCGGAATTTCATTTCTCTCGGTGCTTCTTGAAAATAGTGAGGGTACGGTCGCGCTCGGTTTTGTGGTCGAGGCAGGGGAGGGGGTAGCCGTCGGCGAGGGGACGGCCGTTCTCGGGAGGGGTTTGGAATCGTTTCGGATCGACCTTCGCCAGCTCGGGAATCCAGCGCTTGATGTATTTTCCCTCGGAGTCGTGCTTCGCTGTCTGAGACCATGGGTTCTGGATCCGGAAATAGGGTGCGGCGTCGGCTCCCGTGCCGGCCGACCATTGCCAGCCGCCGTTGTTCGAGGCGATTTCGCCGTCGGTGAGGTGCTGCATGAAATGGGATTCGCCGAGTTTCCAATCGATGTGCAGATCCTTGGTGAGGAACATGGCGGTGATCATGCGGACGCGGTTGTGCATGAAGCCGGTGGCGAGGAGCTGGCGCATCCCGGCATCGACGATCGGGAAGCCGGTCTCGCCACGCTTCCATTTCTCGAAATTTTCGCCGGGTTCGTCCCACGGCAGACCTTTCCAATCCCCGTTGAACTCGTAATCTAACACATGAGGGAAGTGGTGGAGGATGGCGAAGTAGAACTCCCGCCAGGCGAGTTCCTTGATGTAGATGTCGATGGAGGCCGTAGCGGTGGGGGACGCGGATGCGCGGGATTCCATGACTTTGCGGAACAGGGTGCGGACGGAGATGAGCCCGTGGCGCAGATCCTGCGAGAGGCGCGAGGTGCCGTCCTCGGCAGGTAGATCCCGGCGGGCGGCGTATCCGGCGATGACATCGGAAACCGCGCGATCCATGCGCTGGAGGGCGGCGCGCTCCCCGGGCTCCGGAAGATCCGCGACCGGCGTTTCCAAACCCCAGTGGGCGACCGTCGGTAGGCCGAGCGAAGGGATGCCTTCCGGTGTGTCAAGGCGGGCTGGCTTCGGCAGCGGCGCAGGCTTTTCCAGCGAGAGCCAGTTGCGCGAGTAGGGGGTGAAGACCTTGTAGGGGGAATCGGATTGGGTCAGCACTTCGGTGGGCTTGTGCAGGGCGACGTCGTCATGACCGTGGCAGGCGACGCCGATTTCCGCGCAGAGTTTTGCCAACCTCGCCTCGACCACTTTCCCGAAAGGGTCGGGATCGCGGTTAAAATGGATCGCGGTCGCGCCGGTCTCGGCGATGAGTTTCCGCAACTCCTCCACCGCGTCGCCCTCGCGGATGATGAGGCGACCTTTCAGGGTTTCCAGATTCCTCGCTAAAGATGCCAGGCAGCCGCAGAGGAAATGCTGGCGGTTCGCGCCGGTCCAGTGGTGGGAGCCGTTCCATCGGCTCAGGATGTAAACCGGAATCACGGGCGCACCTTCTCTGGCGGCGTGGTGGAGGGCGGTGTGATCGGCTACGCGCAGATCTCGGCGAAACCAGTGGATGACAGGGAGCATCCGTGATGAAAGCACCTTTCCATTCTGCGGAAAGCGACAATATCAGGAAACTGATCAGAGCTTGGAAAGCAGTGCCTCGCTTTTCTTGATGGTGGTAGGGCTGAGCTTGCCCTTCACTCTCGGTGCGGCTTCAAGCATGCCCTTCAGGGTCTCAAGCCCTTTCTCCGCCGCATCGAGGGACTTGCGTGGCCCTCCGAATTTCTTGTCGGGGAAATACTTCGTAAACGTCGTACCGCCACGGCTGATGCACAGCCTCCAGCCTTCGAAAGCGGCGTTTTCGTAAGTGAATCGTGTGAGGTTTTTCTTCGATTTCATGCGAGTGAGGGGATTGAATTCACTAGAATCCAAGCTCCCCGAAGACCTAAATCCAAGCATAAAGGCTGAAATACCCCGAAATTCTCCATTTTTAGGCTAAAAAACATTGCAAGAACAGCCCCGAACGATTTCCTTCGCGCCCCGCGAGCGAATGATTAGAAAACAGCCGTTGGTCCTCCGGGCGTGAAAGCGCCCCGCTCGCTGGAGGGTAACCCGGTAAAAAAGAACAAACATGTCAGCCATCACACTTGCTCGCTTCGAGCTCCCGAACCGTCTCGTTCGCAACGAGGAAACCGCCACCGACACCTACGCGCAATTCGTCGCGGAACCCTTTGAGCGTGGTTACGGCCACACCATCGGTAACTCCCTTCGCCGCGTTCTGCTCTCCTCGCTTGAGGGAGCCTCCATCACATCCGTGCGCATCGCCGGTGTGCAACATGAGTTCTCCAGCCTTCCCGGCATCGTGGAAGACGTTACCGACATCGTCCTGAACCTCAAAAAGGTGAAGTTCGCCCACAATGACAAAGAGCCGCGCATCCTTTCCATCAAGGTCGAGAAAGACGGAGTCATCACCGCCGGTGATATCCAGGGCGACAACATCTACGATGTGGTCAACAAGGATCAGGTCATCTGCACCCTCGACAAGAAGGTGAAGTTCGATTGCGAGTTCGAAGTCCGCGTCGGACGCGGTTTCTCCACCGGAGACGAGAACAAGCGCAAGGATCAGCCGATCGGCGTGATCGCGATCGACTCGATCTTCTCCCCCGTGACCCGTGTCAAATACAGCGTGGACACCACCCGCGTTGGCCAGATGACCGACTACGACAAGCTCACCATCGACATCTGGACCGACGGCCGCATCACCCCGCAGGACGCTCTCCTGCAGGCCTCGGCGATTCTCCGCCATCACCTCGATGTTTTCGTCAACTACGATGAGAACGCCGTCGATTTCGAAGAAGCACCCGCCGAATCGAGCGAGGAGAATGCAGCTCTCAAGAAATTGCTCAACATGTCGGTCAACGAGATCGAACTTTCTGTCCGCGCCGCAAACTGCCTGAACAACGCAAACATCACCTCCGTCGGCCAGCTCGCCATGAAGTCCGAGGCGGAGATGCTGAAATACCGCAACTTCGGGAAAAAATCACTCAACGAGATCAAGGACAAGCTCGTCGAGCTCGGCCTAGGCCTTGGCATGACCTTCGAGCCAGCGCTTCTTGCCGGCGGTTCTATCGCAACCCGCGGCCCACGCCTCGGAGCGGAAGACGAAACTCCTGTCGGACTCGCCGATCTCATCGCGCAGAACCTTGACGACTGATCCAAACCCTCCATCCAAACCATTAAAGGAAGCCACCGATGAGACATCGCCGCAACACTACCAAGCTTAAACGCACCGCCTCGCACCGCAAATCGCTGCTCGCCAATTTGGCTTGCAGCCTGATCGAGCACGGGCGCATTCGCACCACTTTCGGAAAAGCCAAGGCCCTGCGCCCTGTCGCCGAAAAACTCGTCACGCAAGCCAAGCGCAACGACCTGCATTCCCGCAGGCTCGCCATCGCTTTCCTGCGCCAGAAGGAAGCCGTATCGAAACTTTTCGCTGAGGTCGCACCGGCCGCTGCGGATCGCCAGGGCGGTTACTGCCGCATCACGAAACTCGGCCAACGCATGACCGACTCCGCACCGATGGCGATCATCGAGTGGGTCGATCTCCCTGCGCTGGGTGCCGAGGAAGTGGTCGAGGAGCCAGCTGCTGAGGAGGCCAAGCCCGCCAAGAAAGTAGCCAAGAAAAAGGCTGCTGAGAAGACGGAGGAGCCCGCCGCCTCGGAGTAATCCCTCCCGATCCGAACCATCATTCAACCCCTCCCGTGGAAACACGTGGAGGGCTTTTTCGTGTCCGGGCTTTACTACCCACCAAGCAAGATGAGAGCTACGCTCGTGGCCAGGCAGAACAGGCCGAAGAGCAACCACCTGTCGTTGAATTTGAAATTCTCCCAGCCGACATGAAAAATCCGGCATGATAGGAGAATAGCACCGCAGGCGATCTTCATAGCCCATAGCCATGAGGGGATTGCTCCCGTTCTATCAGCTTCAAGGAGATCCGTGATACCAAACAGGACGAAACCAAAGCTGGCAGCGAACACGCACAGGCGTTGCCTTCGCGAAGCAGACCGGAGGAAGAAAGGCAGTCCGAGCGCTACAAGGAACCATACGAGCGCCTCGGCTCGATTGAAATACGCTATAATTATATCCGGATCGCTCAATCCTCTTTCGGCGTAGCTTCCGGTTTTGCTTCCGGTTTTGCTTCCGGCATCGGCGCATCCGCCATCTGCTTCTTCATCGCTTCGATCCGGGCGTTCAGCGGACTCGCGGGGTCGATGGCCATCGCATCGTCGAGGGATTTCAGCGCCGCTTCCTTGTTGCCCAACTGCATATTGATGATGCCTTTGAACATCGTGATCTGGATCTGCTGATCCTTGTCGAAGTCACCCGAGGCCAGGGCTTCTTCGGACAGTTTGAGGGCGCCCGCGAAATCCTCCTTGCCGCCGAGCGTGTTGAGTTCGTCCTGGAATTTCGCGAATTTTTTCTTCGTCTCCAAGCCCTTCAGATAGCCCGACTCGTCCGACGGATCGGCGGCTTTGATCGCCGCGATCTCATCGGCGTAACATTCGGCGACCACCGCATCATCCAGCTCCATCGATTGGAGCGCCGCGACCATTGCCTTGGCTTTCTCAACGCCTTGGAGTTTCCCCGCTTCCGCGAACGCCGCATCACGTTTGGCGCGCAGGGTGATGAGTTCGTTGAGATGCTCCACGTATTTCGCGGGGCCGCCGGCCTGATATCCTGTGCTGGCGAAGGGTTTCCCTTTTTCGTCGGTGAGCAGGATCGTGGGGTAGCCCTGGATCGCGTATTTCGTCTTCAGGGTTTCGTTCTGGGCGATGACCAGGGGTGTCTGCTTCGATTTGTCCCGGGGGTAATCGATCTCAACGAGGACGAAGGTATCCTTCACACCGGCCTTGAACTCGTCGTGGGAGAAGACCTCCTTAACGAGTTTGATGCACCAGCCGCACCAGTCGGAGCCGGTGAAGTCGATGAGCAGATTCTTCTTCTCATCGGCCGCTTGCTTTAAGGCCGCCTCGTAATCCGTCGTCCATTCTTCGCCTCCGGCGGATGCGGATGTGATGCCGAGCAGCGAGGCGAAGAGAACCGATAGTAGTTGGACTGATTTTTTCATTACGACCGCGAGTTTCGGTTTCCCGGCGGATGTGTCGAGCGGAAAGGCTGAATCACTTCGCCGGGATGCGGGTTTTCGCGGGGGCGTAGCCGGGGGCTTCGGCGGAGATTTCCCATGCGCCGCCGGGTTCTGCGCCGTAGTCGGTGGCGAGGCGGATGTTTCCGTTGAGGCTACCCCTGGTTTCGGTCATGCCTTGGGAAAGTCCGAGGATGGCTGCGATGAGCTTGTCGGCGTCCTCCGGTTTCAGGGTGGCCTGCGGAGGCATCGGGACATCGCCCCATACGCCCGCACCGCCGGTCTTGAGTTTTTCCCTGAGGCGGGCGGCTGCGTCCCCCTGGCCGGAGTATCGCAGTGAGACATCGAGATAGGACGGCCCGACGGTGCCGGAATCGACCTGATGGCAGGCGAGGCACTGGTTGGCGGTGGCGAGTTTCGCGATGTCTGCGGATAGCTCCGGGCCCCCGGAATCGTGGCCGGTCGGCGGGATGTAGCGGGCGCGCACTTTGAGCTGCTTGGGATCGGGCGAGCCGTCGGCTTTGATCTTGAAATTCACGGCCTCGCCGAAACCAGGCTTGCCATCCGTTTTTTCGAGTTCGAGTGCGAGCGCAGGTGATTCCGCGCTGCGGGCTAGCGCTATGCGGCCGATGGCGATGGCACCTTTGTCATCTCTTGCGACGGCGCGGATTTCCTCAAAGTTACCTTCCGGAACAACAGCGGTAGATCCGGTTCCGAGCTCCCTTTCGCTGACTCCCTCGGTGAGATACCAGGTCACCGTCATTTTTCCGCCTTTGGGATCGGCTGCCTGATCCACGCTGTAGGTGTTGGGGGCGCTGGTCTTGATGGAAAGGGTGGGGGGCTTGTTGCCGTCGTCGGGGCGGAGGCGGGAGACGGAACCGTTGACATTGAAATACCAATCCGAGCCGTATTCGAGGAGGACGAGCGAGCCGTCGCGATCCATCTCCAGATCCATGGGGTGGACGAGATTTTCGATGAAGACCTCGAGCTTCTCGACCTTCTCCTGCGCGTCGAGTTTTACTTTGTAGATCTTGCCGCGCATCCACTCGTAGGTGAGCAGGGTGCGATTATCCTTCTTGCCCAGAACATTATTCTTGTTACTAGGATCATAGTAAAAAACGGGACCGGCCATGGCGTTGCGTCCGCCTTCGCCCATGGCGGGGAACTCCTCGCTCTTCGCATACGGATACCAGATGAGCGCGGGCTGCGCGGGCGGGAGGGTTTTCAGGCCGGTATTACGCTGGCCGGGATTTTCCGGGGCGGACGGGTCGGTCATCTTCCCGACCGTGTTGTTCGTGAAATCGACGATCGGGAACGGCTTGTTGTCGCCGATCACGAAAGGCCAGCCGAAGTTGCCCGCGGCCTTGGCCTGGTTCACCTCGTCATGGCCGCGCGGCCCCTTGTCGCTGTTGTCGCGCGCGTCGGGGCCGACTTCGCCCCAGTAGAGCGTTTTCGTTTTCGGGTCGATGGAGATGCGGAACGGGTTGCGGCAACCCATCGCGTAGATCTCGGGGCGGGTGCCTTCGGTGCCTTTCGGGAAAAGGTTTCCGGGCGGGATCTCGTAACCGGTTTCCGTGGGCTTGATGCGGATGATCTTGCCGCGCAGATCATTGGTGTTCCCGGCGGAGCGCTGCGCGTCCCATTCGGTTCGCCCGTCGCGGTTGTCGATGGGTGCGACGCCCCCGCTTTCGAAAGGGTTGGTGTTGTCGCCGATGGAAACGTAAAGCAGGCCGTCGGGGCCGAACTTCACTGAACCGCCGTGGTGGCAGACCTTGTTCGTGCGCTGGGTGGGGATTTCGAGGAGCTTGAGTTCGGAGGCGGGGTCGATCTTGCCGTCCTTGAGCGTGAAGCGGGAGAGTCGGTTCGCGATCACGTCGGGGGCGCTGTGGAAAACGAAGAGGCGTTGGTTTTTCGCGAAATCGGGATCCAGCGCGATGCCGAGCAACCCGTCCTCACGGGCATAGTCGCTATTCGGATTCTTGCTCCGCAGCGCCTCCACTGCGATGACCCCGATCTCGAATATGCCGCCGGTTTCCGGGTTGATCCTGAGGACGCGGCCTTCCCTTTCCGCCACGTAGAAATCCCCGTCCGGGGCGATGGCGATCTCCATCGGATCGAGAAGTCCGGTGGCGAGGGTTTCCTTGATGAGGGGGGCGGCGCCGACGGCGGAGGTCATGGCGAGGGTTAGGGCGAGGGCTGTGAAACGGATCATGGACGTGCCGGAAAATGCGGGGAATTCCCGGGAAAGGCAAACGGGAAAGAGGGGAGCCTCCACCCATGATGGTAGGGCTGACCGGCTCGGTCGGCCCATTTCCAAAATCAAACGTCCCGCTCACCCTGGCGGGAGTGAGATCCCGGAACAAAAAGCCCGCCTCGCTGCGGTTTCACTCCCATTCCGTGATTACGGCTCCTCCGTTTTTGATCAGGGCCGACCGAGCCGGATCAGCCCTACCGGGTTTGGATCCGCACCCCCGCCTTTTGTCCTTCCCGCTTTGCCGCAGGCGGGTAGAACTGCGGTTGCCAATGCCACCGGCGTAAAAGCCTCCAAAACAGCCAAAGCCTTCGGCACCATTGCGGCGTAAATCCAAGGAGCATCAAGGAAACATGATCTTACCAAACAAGCTCAACATCACCGACCAAGCCGCCCTCGCCAGGGCGGAGGAAGAGATCAGCAAACGGAAGGCCAAGCAGCTATTCGATTCCGGTGACATCCGCAAGGTTGAGGTAGGCACCTATGCGGGGCTCGCCTTCATCCATGGGTATCTCTTTGCGGAGATCTACCCTTTCGCAGGGAAATTAAGGGAAGTGAACATGTCCAAGGGAAACTTCCGCTTCGCCTCCGTCATGTTCCTGAAGCCCAGCTTGGAACACATCGACGCCATGCCGCAGAGCACCTTTGAGCAGATCGTTGAGAAATATGTGGAAATGAACGTCGCCCACCCCTTCCGGGAGGGCAATGGCAGAGCCACCCGAATCTGGCTCGATCTCATCTTCAGGCAGGAACTCAGGCAAGTGGTGGACTGGAACCAGATCGACAAGGAAGACTACCTGATGGCGATGCAGCGCAGCGTGGTCAAAGACATCGAGATCAAGCACCTGCTCAAAAACGCCCTCACCTCACGGATCGATGACCGGGAAGTTTACCTGAAGGGTATCGATGTCAGCTACTACTACGAGGGATACACCACCTTCAAAACGGACGAGCTGTGACGGCTGGGAATGGCTTTCTGGAAATGCCCGATGGAGAGGCGTCCTTCCAGGCCGCAGAGCTGACGGGCGCATCCGGTAGGGCTGATCCGGCTCGGTCGGCCCATTTCCAAAATCAAACGCACCGCTCATCCTGGCGGGAGTGAGATCCCGAAACAAAAAGCCCGCCTCGCTGCGGTTTCACTACCATTCCGTGAGTAAAGTTCCTCCGTTTTTGATCAGGGCCGACCGAGCCGGATCAGCCCTACCTGTTTGGATCTGCGCCCCCGCCTTTTGTCCTTCCCGCTTGGCCGCAGGCGGGTAGAACTGCGGTTGCCAATGCCCGCCCGTGAAAGCCGCCCATGAATGCCTTAGAGACCGCCGTTCCCGCCCGCGCGGAGAAACGCAGCGGCAATCACTTCCCCCAAGCCGAGTCTTCATTTCAGAATTTCAGCGTTTCAGAATTTCAGATTTACCCAGAACTCT
>JAYTOE010000023.1:0-59416 GCA_043747935.1 Akkermansiaceae bacterium | reverse complement strand
TGGTTTCATAGGCCGCCAAAACCTCCTGCTTGTATTGGCGGGTGTAGCGCGTGCGCCCGGTGCGGTCGGACTTGATGATGCTGGTGGTGGGCTGGGATGAATCGGACATGACCGCGCAGCCTACGCGAAATGCCGCGCCGATGGATAGTGGGGGTCTGTTGACCGCTTACCATCATTCTCGGTTTTCAGGAATACTAGAACCGAACCGGCGCGGGCGGAACTTGATCCAACTGACAAGCACCGCCAGTCCGAAAAAGGTGTAGCAAAGGACGAAAGCCCACATCGGCGCGTGGAAGAAAAGGATCCTGTGAAGCCAATGGGCGATGAAGGTGCCAGCATAGGTCTCGTCGCCAGCCCTCTCCCGCAGATGCATTTCCAACGTGGTGAGCGGGCAGATGATTCCGAGCCATGATTGCAAGACAACGAGCCCGATGCCAGCGAGATGCGCGGCACGGAACCAAGGATTGCGAACCCATTTCCATCCGCAAAAGCCCCCGACAAGAATCAGGATCAACCCGAACACCACGAACAGGACGAAAGCCACGTGTGTCATCAGGACGATGTCCGCGAGGAGGCTGTATGTGTTGGAATCCATGGATCGGGACGCGCCTGACTACTCTCCGATGGTGATCTTCATTTCATCGCTGTTGGCGCGGAGTTCGGGCGCATACATCGCCTCGGCTCGTGTCGGAAGGGCGCTGAATTTCCCGGGGATCTCTGCTCTCAGTCGGTAGCTGAGATTGTGGCGGCCGCGAGGAAGGAATTGGACAAAAAGGGAGACCTTCTCATCGCGCAGCTCCATGTAGGCTCCGAGTCCGTTCGGGTTGTAGCCGGATTGCACATCGACGGCCTCCATGCCCGCCGCTTTCCAGTCCTCGAAGACGAGGTATTCGTAGTCGTTCTTGCTGTCGATGCCGAGGGTGACCTCGATCAGATCGCCGCTCTTCACTTCGTCGCCTGATTTCAACTCGACGCGTTTGTAGGCGGAGCGCTTCTGGTCGATGGCCTGGCCTTTCGAATCGACGGTGTCGATGACCTTCGTTTCCGGAACGAGCTTGTGGTAGGTGCGATCCACCTTCACCTCCAGCCCCGCTTTGGTGATGAAATCTTCCAATGTGAAATACTCCACGTAGGCGTTCGCATACAGCGGGCCTTCGCCTTTTTTGCGAAGTTCGATGGTGTGGTCACCGGAGGTGATGATGTCGCCTGCGATGATCGCAGTGCTGTCGAACGTGAAGAGGTTCTCTTTCGTGATCTCCACGGTCTTGAGGACTTTCCCGTCGAAGACAACCTCGACTGTGAGGTTTGGATCAGCCTCTTTTGTGGCTTTCAGGAAATCGCCGATGGCCTCGATGCAATACGCGGTGTCGCGGGTGGAGTTCCAATACGTGGAATGCCTGCGGTTGTTGATGAGGTATTTCACCAAGCCCCGAGCGTCCGGGCTGTCCGGCTCAGCGGCGGCGAGAAGTTTCAGGAACCATGCCTGCGCCTCGAACTCGCTGCCATACCAATACCACCAGTAACCACCGTTGCCGAGGTCGAGATAGGCGGTCTGGTTCTCCTCATCGGTCTTGAGAAACTGGCGGATGTTGCGGATCACCTCGTCGCGCTTCGCGATGTCCTTGGTGCGATGGAGCTCCAGGCCGAGCAGGGCTTTCGCGTAAACGGGCAGGTCGTTCTTATCGCGGAAAAGGAAGCCGAGCATCTGCGGGTGATCCTTGCTGCCTTCGCCGAGGATGCGGCGGACGAGCGCGTCTGTGGCGTCGGCATTTTGCTTGGTGTTCATTTTGCGTTTGTCCCAATGGGCGATGCGATCCGCCTCCTTCTCCTCGTATTGCGTGAGCCATGCGAGTCCGCGCGCGAGCATGTCTTCCGGCACCTTGGCGCCATTGTCACGGGCGAGGAGCAGGCCGTGCATCACGACGGCGGTGGTGTGCGGGTAGGATTGGTGGCCGAAGGCGGAGAACCAGCCCCAGCCGCCGTCCGGGTTCTGTTGGTCGCGGAGCTTGGCGATGCCCGCGCGCTCCATTTTTGCGACCTCCGCCTCGTCCCAAACGGGATTCCAATTCGGTGCATCCGGCTTCCATTGGGCGGCGCGTTCCTTGGGATCGCCGAGCTGCTGCGGGTTGAGGTTGATCTTCTTGTCCCTGATCGCCGCCAGATCGTAGCCGCGCTCTTTGAGGATATGGTGGACAACCGTAGTCGGCACGAAGCGGTTCAGCGTCTGCTCGGTGCAGCCGTATGGATAGCTGGCAAGGTAAGGCAGCGCATCGATCATCGCGCTGGCGACGCTCGGCGAGTAGTTGATCGTGATACGGCTTTCGGAGGGGCGGCGCGCCTCGGGGATTTTGAAATCGATCTTCGCGGAATCGCCGTCCGGCGCGATGGCGCGGCTAAAGGATTCCGTTTTCAGGATGCCGTGGACATAGACGGGGAATTTCATCTCCATCGCATCCGAGTCATCGGCGGCGATGGCCTTCATGCGGATCACGGCCTCGCCCTCCGATACGGCCTTCGCCGTCCAGTTGATGCGGGTTTCCCCCATCGACGGTATCGCCACGCGGCGCTCCTTGTCGCCGGTGGCTTCGAGGCTCTTGCCATCGAGTTCCAACGAGACGGTAATGTCCTTCGCTTCGGAGTGGTAGTTGTGGACGATGGCGCTGAGGGTCACCTCGTCCTTCTCTACGAAGAAACGAGGTGCCTGCAGGCGGATGATGAGATCCTTGCTCGTCACGATTTCCGCCGAGCCTTCGCCGACCCGCGTGCCGCGTCCCATAGCCCACGTTTTGATTTTCCAAGTGGTTAGGTTGTCCGGCATTTCCAGATCGATGATGGCCTCGCCCTTCTCATCCGTCTCCACCGAGCCGACCCATTTCAATAAATCGGCGAACTCGGTGCGGACGACGACCTGGGGCGCGGCCTCGGCCTTTCCTTCCGCCGGAGCGGACTCTGCGGCATCCATCGAAGCCTCCAACCTCATCGCCCCCGCCGCCATCATCGGAGCGGGCATCGCATCTGCATCTGCAAATCTACCGTTTTCTCGTCCGCCTTTCATCATCATCCCTTTGCTTATCGTGACGTCCATATGGCCGAAGATCCCGATCTGTTCCATATAGACGGTTCCCGGCAGTTGGAAGTGGCTGCCTGCAAGAGTCTGCGAGTGTGACATGCCCTGCCCGTAATACTGCCGTTTCCAATCCCAGAAAAACGGCACGATCGCACCGATGTTCGAGCCGCCGGAGATGTATTCGAGCGACTTGTCATAAACACTGATCGCCGCGGAGCCCTTGTAGGGTTTTCCCTCCGAGTCGGTGATCCGCACGATGAATGAGGTCTTCTCGCGTGGCTTGAGCTTGCCCTTCGCGGGCGCGACCTCGACGTTGAGCACGCGCTTTTCCGGAGGCAGAACGATCTCGCGGGTGACCGTGTGGACTTCACCGTCAGCGACCGTCACGCCCTCGATGAAAAAGTTCGGCATGTCGCCGAGCTGAACCGGGATCTCGACGAGCTGCGACTTGCCCTCGATGCGGATGATTTTCGTCTCCGCCAGTTTCCCCTGCGAGGGACGGATGAAAAGCCATACGCGGGAGTCCGCTTGGTTCACGTTGACCAGTAACTTCACGGTATCGCCGGGACGGTATTCCTTCTTGTCGGGGATGAGTTCGAGAGCGTTGTAGCGGAAATCGCCCTCGGTCTTCGCGCCGCGCACCGAGAACACGGTCGCGCCCTCCTGCTTGTGGCCTTTCTTATCCGTGAACTCCAAGGCCACGCGGTATTGACCGGCCTTCGAGGCGACGAATGTCCAGTTCCCTCCCTCGGGTGTCCATTTCCCGATCTCCTTCTCCTCGATCTCTCCCTTCGCATTGAGCGCGGAGGAAAAAAGGATGGCGGTGGCCGTGCCCTCGACTTCCTTGCCGTCAAGCGTGCGGGCGGCGTAGGTGCCGGTGACCTTGTCGCCGACATTCGCGTAACCGCGATCCAGCCAAACGGTCACGCCGAAGGGTTCGCGCGCGGCCAGCACCGATCCGGTGCCGACGATGGTGCGGCGCGAGGCATCTACTACTTCCGCAGTAATCGAGTAGCTGTGATCCTGATCGCCGTGGACGAGCTTCGCGATGGAGCTGTCGATTTTCACCTTCACCTTGCCGTCCGCGCCGATGGCCGTGGTTTGTTCGAGCACCAATTCGGGCGCGCCCATGCGGTTCTGCTGCCACCACGGAGGCAGCGGGCGGTAACAGCCCCACCTCGCCCAACCGGGATACCATTCGCAAACCGGATACGCCCACCAGTAACCCGGTCCGTAAAGCCAATCCCACGGCCCCGCCGGGAACCAGCGGTCGTTGAAAAAGTTCCGCTCCACCTTGATTTTCACGGTGGCTTCCGTGACCGGCGCGCCGTGGTAGTAGTTCGCGGAAACGGTGGCCTCAAATGTTTCACCGAGCGCCACGGGTTCGGTGGGAGCCTCCACCTTCACCTCGTATTCCGGCTTCTTGTATTCCTCGACTCGGAAGGTGAAGTAGGTCTGCGGGACGCCGCCGGTGACACTGACGTTGTAGATCCCGAGCGCCGCCTCTTCCTTCAGATCGAAATCGAATTCGATGCCGCCGAAGGCATCGGCGCCGAGACCTTTCTTCTCGAGGATCAGCTCGTTGCGTCCGTCGCGGATCTCGATGTCCGCGGTTTTCCCCGCATAGGCAGAAACCTCCCCGAGGTCGTAGCGCGCCTCGCCCGCCCAGAGTTTCACATGGACTTTCTGCCCAGGGCGGTAAACCGGCCTGTCGGTGATGCCGATGGTCTTTTGAGCGAGGTAGTCGGTGCTGACACCGTAATCGACCCATCGGAAGCTTTGGCTGGAAAGATAAGCTCGGCGCTCCCCCGCGCGGGCGATGACGTGCCATTGGAATTGATTGCCCTTCCCTTCCTTGTCAACGAGGACGAGCTTGCCGTCGGCATCCGTGCTCTGTTTGAAACTACGAGTGATTACATCGAAGCGGTGCTTGCCCTTCGCTTTATCAAGATACTCGGTGCGGTATCCGAAGAACTCCATCTCCCCCGCGACGGGACTGCCGTCCAGGGCATCGACGAGGTAGAAAACCTCATCGGAGCCTTCGGAGCGTTTCAGCAAAACGAGATCGCGCACCCAGACGACGACCCATGAGGTGTTGCCTCCCTCCACTTTGGATTCGAGCAGGTAGCAGCCGGGCGCGAGCTTGCCGAGTCCGAGGTTGGTTTCCGTGTCGCGGTGGGATTCATCGGGCTTGAGTTCCTGTTTCCAGGAGCGGATTTCCTCACCCACGTAGCGACCGCGCTCTTTGCCGATCAGTCGGTTGCCGATCGATTCGAATTGGATCTTCTCGTAGTCGACCTCGATGGGATTTCCCTTCAGGTATTGGATGATATCCGCCATCACCAGTTCGTCCTTCACGGCGGAGAGTTTCAGGGAAACCTCCTTCGCGTTGCGGAAAACGTAGGGCACCTCGACCGGGTTCGCGGCGTGATAGGTCGGCGTGATTCCGAAGCGGCTCCAGTTTCCGAGGATCTGTTGCCGCAATTTCTCACGCTGGTCTTGGACACCCTTTCCGTGCAGCCCGATGACCTCCTTCAAGGTCTCGGCGGCCTGAACGTATTGCCTGCGGTTCAGGGAAATCTGCACCAACTGATCCCCCGCCTGCGCCGAGTAAGCATCTTTCCCCATCCGCATGATCGTCCGCAGTCCGGGGATGAACTGGTAATCTTCGCGCAGGGTGAAACGCTTCACACCGTTGGCGAGCCGCGCGATCGTTTCTGATTCTTTCAAGTTGGACGCCTGCAGAATGCCGTCGCGCTCCTTCACCGCTGGCTGGCTCCACCAGCCGTAGGTGGCGAGCGTGTTGACGTCGTAGTGGGACTGGCAAAAGCCGAACCATTTCAGCCCCTCGGCGGCGGTTTGAGCGGGATCGATGCGGGCGATCTCACCCATCGTCCAGCGCCACCTTTCGCCATCCGATACGGCCGTTTCCCATGATTCCGGGACATTGAGCCAGACAGGATTCCCATCCTCCCCGGCGGGCGCGCCCTCGCTGGTGATCGTGTCGATGCGCTCGGTGTAGTCGGGGGGCGCCGCGAGGTCGGTGAGGAGATGAAGCCGCCAGACATTGCCTGAACCGGTGCGCGCCAAGGTAAGTGCGTTGCCAATCTGGCGGAGAAACTCCACTTCCTTCGCGCCGCCTTTCTCAACTGTGCGGTGAGCGTGCAGGAGACATTGCAGCGCGCGGAGCCGATCCTGTTCCGTGACCTGGATATATTCACCCTGCCCGTTCATACCACGCTGGAATCCTCCATCGATGATCTGCCCGAAGCTCCCGTGGGTGTTGAGATACGCCTGGCCCGCTGCGGCCATGAAATCCGGATTATCCTTCTTGCTCTCCGTGAACTCGGCGAGCAAGGCATCGAATTTCTGCGGCTCGCCGAGCTGCCGCTGCGACTGCAAGGCCGTGGTCAAATCGGCTGCCGATTCCGCGTCATCCACCTCGCGAAGGATCTTCACCCGCAGCTCGTAGGCCTCGCGCCAATTGCCCTGCTTCTCCCGTTCCGCGGCTTGCTTTCTCATGGCGGGCGCGTCGGCGGCCGATGCCATGGCACAGGTCATCATCAGGAAAAAGAAGGTTTTCATGTCCATACCCTATCGGACACCTGGCGCGGCGGAAACTTAGAATTTACCCAGAAAAATCTTAAATCCGCCCTTCGAGGAATGGCTCAAGCTCATCCACGCCGAAGTCCGCGAGCACCTCGCCGTCCCAATCGAGCGTCGGCGCCTTGCTCTGGCCGGAGAGCGCGACCATCTCCTCCATCGCCGCGCGGTCACCGCTCACCACCACCGTCCGCACCGCGATGTCATGATCCCGCAAGTAACCCTGCACTTCCACGCACCACGGGCAGCCCGTCTTCACATACAACACCCTTTCGTTTTCCATATCCGCGATCCTCGCCCCGCTTTCGCAACACGCAAGCGTATCCTCGCGATCACGAAATCTTCAGAAAATCAAAAATCCACAATCAGCATTCATCAACCTGTCCGTCGTAGCTTACCTAGCCTTTGTAGCTTCAGCGAAGTCGGCAGCGAAGTCGGATCGGCAATCAAACCGCCGTCATGGAAGCAGCTCACGAAGCAGGATTGATGAATGACGATTGGTGATTTTTGATTTTTGAATGGATCACCATCCCTCCCTATAGCCCTCTCCTCAAGCCGGTCGACAAAGCACAAACGGCGAAACCACCAGCGCCTCGAATTCCGTCCCGCTCTTCTCCCACTGCTCCGCATGCAGATTGCTGATCTTCACAAGATCTCCACACTTAAGCCACGCCTCCACGCGATCCTTGCGGTTCTCCGTAAACGCCCGCCCCACCTCCGTCAGCGGTAGCGATGGATCGACGAAAAATAAAACCCCGCTCAGGAAATGCGGCATCAAATATCCCCACCCGACCGTCCCGGTGTATTTCTCCAGCTTCTCGTCCACACTCGCTGTGTCCTCGCCGAGAATGGCGTATTTCAGTGGCTCGGGGGTGTTGGGGTTAGGTGAAACCATGCCCTCGTTTATGTCCGCACCGTCGGCTTTTCAAGCCCGGTTGCCACGCGCAGCGCAAGATAGAGGGCTGCCTCCGGCTGCCCGGCAACCCAAGACGTCCGGCTGCCGGAGTATTTTGTTCGCTTGGTTATTCTCGGTGCCATACAACCAGTCGGTAGTAGCTCACGCCCGAAACGGCAATCAGCACCAGGACTGTTGCAACTCGCCAGATGGTCATACGACGGGACATCGGATGGATGACCACCTCACTACTCCGGCAGCGGCTTGCCTTTCGTTTCCGGCAGGAATGGCAGGACCAGCAGACCTAGCAGGTAAATGAGGCACATCCACGAGGCGGCATCGCGGAAGGCATCAATCTTCGCAATGTCCACGTCCCCACCAACCGCCACAGCCTTCTTCGCTGCTGTTTCCGCGAGACTCTTGGCCAACAGCGCGAGGGTCAGGGGGCCAGTCGCCGCAAGATAGCGTCCGACGTTGTAGCAGAACGACACGCCCGTCGCACGCAGGCGGGTTGGGAAAAGCTCGGGCAGGTAGATCGAGAATCCAGCAAACATCGAAAGCTGGAAGAAGCCCAACAAGGGTGCCATCCACAGGATATCCCAACGCCCATTGATTTTCCCAAGCATCTGGAAAACGAAGGCCGTGATAAACAGCGCACCGACGAAGAAGAATGCAAAGGCCTTCTTGCGCCCGATCCGCTCCGTCACACGGGTGAAGGCCATCATGCCGAGAAATGCCCCGACGTTTAAACATAGGAGATTCAAAGAAGTCCAAATCTGTTTCCCCTTGCTGATCTCTGCCAGCGTAGCACCGCTCGCTTTGAAATGATTGGTGACGATATCGCCGACGAGGTCGGTGGAAAACACCCCGATCCCCCAAAGCCCGATCACCCCGGCGCATGAAAGCACCATGCCGAGCAGGGCATGCCGCCGCCAAGTGGGATGGCCGAAAAGATCCTTGTAGGAACCGGATTTCTTCCCTTCGGCAGTCGCGCGGTCGCGAGCCTCGATCCACGACTGAGGCTCCTTGATGCGGAGCTGGATCGTGGCAACCATGAAGGCTGGCAGCGCACCGATCACAAACAACCACATCCAGTAGTTCGGGTTGGTGCCGATCGCGGTAAGGGCGATCCCCAATCCAATGAACCCCGCTGCCACGTTTCCGACCGCTGAAAACGATTGCAGCACACCCAGCGCCCGCGGGCGCACCCCGCTGGGCACGGTGTCTGCCACAAGGGCCACCGCGAGACCGAAAACACCGCCTACACCCAGCCCGGTGATGAAGCGGAAGATGCAGAAATCCATGTAATGCGGAGACAGCCCCTCGAACCAAGACACGGAAGTCAAATGGAGTGCCTGGGCGACCGTCGGCAACTTGGGAAACCCCGCCAGCGCGGAAAGACCCGTCGCCAGTGAGTAAAGCAGAACGGTGACCGCCAGCATCTTGACCCTGCCGTAGCGATCCCCCAGCGATCCGAAAATCATCCCACCCGTCGCCCAGCCGAAGACAAAGATCGCTGTGGCGATTCCTCCGAAAAACTTGGTGTCCTGTCCCTTCTCCAAAAGCGCCGCCATCGCAGGGTTCCGCGCGAGGTTAAAAAGCTGCTGATCCAAGCAATCGAACATCCATGCGAGCGTGGCGACGATGAACACCAGGCGCTGGTAGGGGGCGAGCTGACCCCACCAACCGTTGGAGCCATTCGGGGATAATGCGGCGGAATTTGACATGGGTGTTTGGGTTAAAAGACTCCATGCACTCCACCGACACTCGCTCCCACCCGCAAGCACTATTTCCGCCATGCGTCACGCGACAAAGTTGTGATACAAGGCGGCTCCGGTTTCCTCAAAAACAACCGCACCTAGGCGGACGGATCTTTGATCGTAAAGTGATGTCTTGTCGTAAAGGGAACGCCGCATCCGGCTGTCCGGCGCGAGATCCTTCAACGCCTCCGCCAAAGCCGCACCATCCGCTGGGACGATGGGCCGGACATATCCGGGCGTGCCGTCACTGAGAGTGACGTTTCTTTTCTTAATCATGACGGCTCGGAGGAATGCAAATTCCCTCGCGGGCGATCTGCCGCCCATCCAACGGGAAATCGCCGCGCCCGGCAAGGACGCGCCGCGCGATTCGAAAGCATTTCCACGCTCGCGCGATGCGGACTTCCCGGCGCGGTCCGCTCATCCGCGTGGCGAGGTGCTGGAAATGGCGGACGGGATTTCCCAAGAAACCGGAGGAGCCGTCGGCGGCGTGTTCCAAAATCCATTCGAGCGCGGCGTAGGGCCATGGCCATTCTTTCAGGACGGGATCGTCGTCCTCCAGATCGGCGGAGAAGGCTTTGTTGAGTTGCAGAATGGCCTGCGCGGGTTTCCCCTCCTGCCAATGACCTTGGGCAAAGACGAGGGCGTCCATGTAAAAAACCGCTGCCCTCTCCGCTCCATGCGATTTCCTTTTCCCCGGTGGATAGGGCGGCAGATGAGGGCAGTTTTCCATGCCGCGATGTTCGTTCTTGCCCCGGATCGGCGAAAGGGAAATTCTCCCGGCCTATGAGCAACCGTCTCGAAGGAAAAGTCCTCGTCGCCCAAGGTGGCGGCCCCACCCCCGTCATTAACCAGAGCATCGTAGGCGTCGCGCTGGAAGCCCGGAAATTCTCGCAAGTCACCTGCATCTACGGCGCGGTGCACGGCGTTTCCGGCATCATCAACGAGAACTTCGTCGATCTCACCCGGGAAACGACCCACAACTTGGAGCAGGTCGCCGGAACCCCTTCATCCGGCCTGCTTTCCACCCGCGACAAGCCCGACGAAGATTACTGTGCGCGCATGTTCGAGGTGATGAAGGCGCACGACATCCGCTACTTTTTCTACGTCGGCGGCAACGATTCCTCGGACACCGTCCGCATCGTCAACGAGCAGGCGAAGGCCGCGGACTACGAGCTGCGCGCGATCCATATCCCCAAGACCATCGACAACGACCTGATGGAGAACGACCACTGCCCCGGCTTCGGCTCGGCGGCGCGCTTCGTTGCCCAGGCGTTCATGGGCGTGAATCTCGACAACCGTGCGCTGCAGGGCGTCTATATCGGCTGCATCATGGGTCGCCACGCAGGCTTCCTCACCGCCGCCTCCGCGCTGGCCCAGAAGTATTACAACGATGGCCCACACCTCGTCTATGTCCCAGAGCGCCACTTCCGGACCGAGCAGCTTCTCGCCGATGTGGATCGCGTCTATTCGAAATACGGCATGTGCACGATCGCCGTCTCCGAAGGCATCTCCGATCCCGATGGCACGCCGATGATCGTGAAACTCCTCGGCAAGGAGGAGCGCGACTCACACGGCAACGTCCAGCTTTCCGGCACTGGTGCCCTCGGCGACCTGCTTGCCGATACGATCCGCGACGGCCTCAAGATCAAGCGCGTCCGCTCCGACACCTTCGGCTACCTCCAGCGCTCCTTCATGGGCATCCAGTCGGATCGCGACGCCCGCGAAGCCCGCGAGGTTGGCGAGAAGGCCGTGCAATACGCGATGTGGGACAACGTCGACGGCTCGGTCGCGATCAAGCGCCCCGTCCTCGATTACTCGGTCGATTACGAGCTGGTGGACATCACGAAAGTCGCCGGCAAAACCCGCCACATGCCGGACAACTTCATCAACGAGGAAGGCAACGGCGTGACCCAGGATTTCATGAACTACTGCCGTCCGCTACTCGGTTCCAACATGCCCGAGCCGCATCGCCTCCGCGCACCCGCCGTCGCGAAGATCCTCAAGCGCTGAGTTGGTTCGGAGGGAAAACGTCGCAGGGACATCATGTTCCCCGTCAGCCCTCTTCCTACTTCTTCGGCGGCGCGGGCTGCTTCGGCTTCGCCGTGACGGCTTTCCAATCACGGTGTGAGGTCTCTCTCATGGAGCCCTGCATCTGGTTGATGAGCTTAGCTCCCTCGCGGGTCTGGATCGAAACGATCATATCCAGATCGCTGCGCAGGACGATGGGATAAAGGAGCGAACACCAGATCCGCCCCTTTTCGATCGTGGCCTCACCTCCGGTTTTCTGACCTTCGGCGTTCTCGCTCACGGTCATCACCACCGAGCCGCTGACCTCAAACACGACGCACGGATGGCCGTGCACACCTTCCATGCCTTTCAGTTTCATCTCCACGGAGCCGCTGCTGAGATCATCGAAAACAAGATCCAAACTCTTCGACGAAAGCTTGGTGACATCGCCGACTTTCATGGGATCCGCGCCGAACCACTTCGGTCTCGACCGCATGCTGTTCTCGGCGAGAGTTACGTCCACCGTTTCCTCGAGTCCTTTGCCCCACGCCATCGTCTTGAACTCCTTGGTCGGGATCGCTTTCCAGTCCCTGCCGTCATGATTGAACTGCACCGCTTTGCCGACCAGATCATCGACGATCCGTTCGCGGGCTTCGGGAGGTTTCTTCTTCTGTTTCAACGCCTCCTCGATCTGTTTCAACCGTGCGATCCTCTCCGCAGACGTCGGAATTTTTTCGCTGACCTTCTCTTTCATGGTGTATCGCACCGCCTTGCCCGCGATCTCATACTCCATGATATCGTCATTGCGGATCGAGAGCACCATGGAGCCCTCCCCGTAAACGGATTTCCCGGCCATCCTCACCTTGTTGTATTTCGTGACCTTGGTGGAGACCACCCTTAGGTGTGGTGGAAAAGGGATGTCCCTGCGGAAGAGGAACGCCTCGCCATTGCGTGAAACGAGTTTCGCTAGGACGGGATCGATCTCTACGCTGAGTTTCTCCTCCTTGGCCATGAGATCGATCTCCAGTCCGTCCATCGACGTCCCCTGCTTGCCCTTGATCCAGCCGAAATTCACGGCGATCACTTTCCCGGCATCGTAGGTTAGCACCATACAAGCGAGCACCACCCCATGGAACAGGACGGATAACAATTGCTTCTGGGGCTTTTTCATGGGCTTGAAAATTGCTTCGGAGGGGATGGTAATCAGGAAAACCTAATATTGACACCATTTTTTCCAAAATGGAAAGCCCCTGGCGGAATGAACCGCCAGGGGCTGGAAATGAAGGAACGTAGAAACGCCCAACGGATTTACTCGCCCCCGGGGATGGGAAGTGGGAACCCGCCGCCCTCCGGGGCAGGCGGGGCATCCTTGATCTCCACGAGCTCAAGCTCGAAGATCAGCACGGTATTCGGTGCGATCTCGGCACTGCGACGCTCCTCGCCGTAAGCCAGCTCGCTGGGAATGAAGAGTTTCCATTTCGCGCCGACAGGCATCATGCTGAGCGCCTCCTTCAATCCATCGATCACAGCCAAGGGCATTGCAACCGGGGAACCTTCCGGTGAGACGTCGAACTCGGTGCCATCGATCAAGGTCCCCTTGTAGTTCACCATGAACTGCTTCTCGGGTTCGCCTTCCTTGGGTGCCACATACTTGGATTCGCCGCCCTTCGCGAGCACCTCGTATTGGAGACCGCTCTCAAGGGTTTTCACGCCTTCGCGCTTGCCGTTTTCGGCGAGGAATTTCTTTCCTTTTTCAAGGTTCGCTACGCCAGCTTCCTTCTCGCGCAGCTGGAGCATCTCGCCGAGGGCGGCCATAGCTGTTTGTAGGCGCTCGACCTCGAACTCCGGATCCTTTCCTTCCACGGCGGCTTGGAAGCCTTTCAGGAAAGTATTCATATCGATATCGTCGATTTTCACCCCGAATCCTTCGTGCTCCTTGCCCGCGCGGTAACCGAGGGCGTAGGAGGCGTCGTTCTTGGCTTCCGCCGCATTCACAGGAGCTGGTGCAACCGGAGCGGGCGCTGCTTCTGGTGCAGGAGCGGTCTCTTTCGGGGCATCCTGTGCGGTCGCGATTCCCGTCGCGGCAAGGGCGATGAGGCTCATTCGCGCGACATTATAATACAAAGTGTTTCTCATGTTTCTTAGTGTGTCCGCGCACCCTAGGAGCGCCCCACGAACCTGTCCAGAACGGCTTTTCAAGATTCTCAGCGATTCTGGCAGCGATGAGCGCGAAACAATTGTTCTGCTCTCCGCATCCCCGTCTTCCATGACGAACCGACCCTCGAAGATGTCTTCGTGGAAATGACCCGCAAGGGTTAGGGCGGCGGCGGCTTTTCCATTACTTTACCTCTTCTTTTTTGCCACCTAGCGGCCCCCATCACCTGCGGTTTTGTCAATTTGCGCCGCCCCCGAAGATTTTCCTGCAAAATGAAAATTGGCTGATCCTTATGGATCAGCCAATCTCTGTTCTAAAAAATCATTAAATACGGCAATACAGCAAATTACAGGCTGGCGTATCTGGTCGACATGCTGATTCTCATGAATTTAGGGGTACTCCTACGCTGAATGAGCATGCACGAGGGAAGCGCGATCGTTGTTGTCACTTGCGTGCCAGTCGTTGTTCCATTCGAGGTTCGATACCAGCCGACTGGGCCACCAACGGTAGTATTTTTGTACCAGTAACCATAAAGGATACCGGTGGTCTTACTAGGATACCACAAGATATCAGCGGTCGCGGGTGTGGCACCCTGTTGAAAATAATCCTTTAATCCCGAGTTATTCAGACTCGAACCGACGGGAGGATTGATCGAAATCGCATTCAAGCCCGTGATAACATAAACTCTTGTCATCGTCGTTTTGACCTGACCGACACGAGTTATCGTAACGTCAGATCCTGCTTTTCTGTCAATTAAGAGACCGTCGGTGTATAGGAGGGGGATATCTGTTGTAACTCTGGTTCCGACAGCTACTCCATCCGTTGTCTTATACCATCCGATAGCCCCGCCTGTGGTGCTGTTCTTATACCAGAATCTATCGTAGCCGCCGATCCCATCAGGAACCCGGATAATGTCAGCGCCGGTGGGAGCGGTCGTGCCGACTTTCAATGGAGCGCCCAAAGGGAACATTTCCTGCAGGGTCATATTTTGGCGAATCGCATATTTAGTCCCCACGGCAAGGCTGGTGACCTTCGCCGTGATTGGAACGCTGGTATTTGTGAACGCGTTGAACTCACGAACAGAACCACCATTTATTCCGTCAATAATTTCGATTGTGTGCATTTTCCCAGAGGTAAGTGTCGAGGAGAAAGCAGCGTTTGAATCTCTGAGGGTGAGCCCACTATTTTCCACAGCAGTGATTGTGCCAGCTGCCTTTGTAGGCGGAAGCACATTCATGCCGACATAGCTGGTGATGCCAGCCTTTAGCACTTGTGTGGTATAGCCGCTGGGCTTTGAGAAAGCTGGTGTCTGGGCGGAAGAAAAGCCGGAGGCGACGAGCGCGGCTAAAGCGGTGAGAGGGATTAGTGTTTTCATGGCGGCCAATTGTTAACGGATTTCTGTGGGCTGGTCTACGGTTTTTTGGTTCAGAGGGCGTGACAACTTTGTCACCTATTTTCCCTACGCACCTTATTTCTATTCGTAATAGAACGGTGTGAAGAACCGCAAGACAAGAAGAAAAGTCATTTCGAGTGATTTTTTCTGAGTTTTTTTACAGATCGGGGGCAGACCAATTCTGTTGTGTCTGCAGTGGGCATGGGAGATCTCACGTAACATCGGATTTCCCCTGTCATCGACAGCAGAAGCGCTCCGCTGCGGTGCCCTATGGTTCCCTCACGCAGGCCAGTGAGTGAGGTTTTTAAGGAGGTTTAGGCGGGAATCGATTTCCTGGCGGGTGAGGTGGGCGAGGCGGTTGGCGGAGAAGGCCTCGCAGGTGAAAGAGGCGACGACGGAGCCGTAGGCGATAGCGCTACGGATGTCATCGAAGGAGAATTCCGATTTCCCAGTGGAGGCGAGGTGTCCGGCGAGGGCACCGAGGAAGGAATCGCCCGCTCCTGTGGGGTCGGCAACCTCGGTGAGGGGGAAGGCGGCGCAGCGGAAGAGATCGAAATCCGCTCCCGGCAGGCTGAACTCCGTGTGCAAGGCTCCCTCCGGGTGGCGGGAGAAAAGGATGGCTCCGAACTCGCCGAGCTTGATGATAACGTGGCGCGGCCCCTTTTCGAGGAGGCGCTGCCCGGCGACGATGAGGTTGGAGGTTTCGCAAAATTCGCGGGCTTCGGATTCGTTGATGACCAGGAGATCGATGCGGCGGAGCACCTTGTGGAGGTCATCGTTGGCGATGGCGATCCAGAGATCCATGGTATCGGCGGCGATGAAGGGCTTCACGGCGGTGAGCTGATCCATCATCTGGAGCTGGTTGACCGGGTGCATGTTGGCAAGCACGACGATGGGCGCGGAGGCGGCCTCGGCGGGCACCTTCGGCGTCCAGTCCTCCAGCACGTTCACGGCGACGGCAAGGGTGTCGCGGGTGTTCATGTTTTCGTGGTAGGAGCCAGTCCACGAGAAAGTATCGCCCTCCGAGCGCTCGAGGCCGTTGGTGGAGATGCCGCGCGAGGCGAAGAGATCGAGGTGCTCCTGGGGGAAATCCTTGCCGATGATGCCGACGAGATGGATGGGCGAGGTGAAATAGGAGGCGGCGAAACCGGTGAACGAGGCGGAGCCTCCGAGCAGGTTTTTCCCTTCCGCTGTTGGGGTCTTGATGTGATCGATGGCGATGGAGCCGCCGATGAGGATAGGGGTGTTGGCGTCGGACATGCGGGGGTTCTAATTTTCAAACTCTAAATTTCAACCCTTAATCTTCAAAGAGATGGCGGACAGGATGTCTCACCGATGTCCCCACCCTGCCACAAAAGGGTTGCCGGGTGGGATGGTTGGTGGTGGATTGATGGATATGAGAACCATGGGATTGAATCGATGGATACTGGTGCTGACGGGAATGGCTGCTGCGCTGGCGATGGGTGCCGAGGAAAAGCCAAAGAAGCTGATCATCATCGCGGGAAATCCGAGCCACGGCCCGGGGCTGCATGAGTTCCATGCGGGCTGCCAGCTTTTCAAGAAATGCCTTTCCGGCGTGAAGGGGCTCGAGGTGGAGGTGCATGCGAATCATTGGGTCAGCGACGATGCGGTGCTGGAAACGGCGGATGCGGTGGTGATCTACTCGGACGGCGGTAACGGCCATCCGGCGCTGCAGGGCAACCACCCGGAGTTGATGCAAAAACTCGCGGATCGCGGCGCGGGGATCATGATGATGCACTACGCGGTGGAGTGCGGGAAAGAGGACGGCAGCGGCGACCGCTTCCGGAAATGGATCGGCGGCGCTTATGAAACCAATTTCTCCTGCAACCCGATCTGGACGGCGGATTACGAAAAGTTTCCCGATCATCCGGTGGCGCGCGGCATCAAGCCCTTCAAGATCGAGGACGAATGGTATTTCTCAATACGTTTCCCGGAAGGTAAAAAGGGAATCCTGCCACTCTTGGTGGCAACGCCGAGCGATGAGGTGCGCGACGGCCCGTATGTTCATCCGAGCGGCCCGTATCCGCACATCCAAGCGCGCAAAGGCGAACCGGAAACGATGATGTGGTGCACCGAGCGCGTGGACGGCGGACGCGGCGTGGGCTTCACCGGCGGGCATTTTCATAAAAACTGGGAAGACGAGAATTTCCGGAAAATCGTGCTCAATGCGATGCTGTGGATCACCAAAATGGAAGTGCCTGAAGGCGGCGTGGCATCCACGGTTACCGCCGAGGACATGGCGGCGAATCTCGATCCGAAGGGGAAGAAGAATTAGCCACGAATGAGTGTAGGTAAAGGCATGCTGCTCGGCTTGCCGGAGCGTTGGGACGAAGCCTGTTTTGCGGTGCCGGCCGTCCGCGCCTTGGTGAGAACGGGATTGGTCGAAGGCCTGGCTTTGCGGCAGGAGCAGGCGGAATTCTGGAAGACGGTCTGCGACCTGCCGCAGGTCTTGTTTTCCGAAAAAACCTCAGTCGGGAAACTGGCTACGGATCTACGGGGGGAATGGGAAGCATCGCTGGTTTGGGAAAACGGGATCCTGGCGAAGGCCTTTGCGAAAGCGACCATCGCACGCAGGCTGGGACCGGAGAAAGTGATTCCTGCGAAATGGCTGACGCATCCGCTGGATATCGCGGAGGGCGTCAGGGAGCACAGGGTTCGCCTGTACCTGAATACCTGCGAGCGGATCGGTGTGGAGACAGCGAACCCGGAGTTTTTCGCGCCAGCCGATCTCGGCATACGGCCGGAGGCGGGGACGGTGTTGCTTTGTCCGGGCTCGGATTTCGGCGCGAGCCACGAGTGGGCCTTGGATCGCTGGCAGGAACTCGGCGAGGCGCTACGCGAAATGGGCCGCCGGATCACGGTGGCGGGCGTGGTCGGCGGGCGCGGGCTAGGGAAAGCGCTCGCGGAGCGGCTGGGCGTTGAGAAGGCATTTTTCCATGCGGAGCCGCTGGCCGGTGCGCTGCCCCTGCTCGCGGTGCATGAACTGACGGTGGCGGCGGACGGTTCGCTCCCCCATCTCGCGGCCCACGCCGGCTCGACCTGCGTCACGCTCTTCGGCCCCAACGATGCGGTATGGAAGCGCCCGCTAGGGAAACGGCACAAGGTCGTGAAACGTCATGTGGAATGCGCGCCCTGCCTCTCTGCGAAATGCCTTCTCGACGGCAGGTGCCAGACGGACCTGGACGTGGCCAGGGTGATGGCGGCGATCGCGACGCTCACCCCTTGATCAGCATCCTCGCGCCCATGAGGACGAGGACGACGCCGAAGGTGCGGGTGAGGGTTTGGTTGGAAAGGGAGCGCATCAGGTCGCTGCCGAACCAGGCGGTGAGGGCGGAGGCGAGCCCGACAGCGGCGACGATTTTCCAATCGATCAGGTTGCCCGCGCGGGCATTGTTCGCGGTGGCGGCGAGAGCGGTGACGATGATGACGGCCAACGAAGTCGCGACCGCCTCCTTTTGTCCGAAGCCGAGCAGAGCGACGAAGGCCGGCACCATGAGGATGCCACCGCCGACACCGCAAAGCGCTCCGAGAAGCCCCGCGACAAGGCCGATGGCGATGGAAATCAGGATGAGTTTCACGGACGGAGATGAAACGTTCCGGGGAGGAAATTCAACCGCGAAGAATTTGGATTGCGATTCACGCTAGCGCCGGAGGGGGAATGCGGTGATTCTCCGCGCAGTTAAAAATGATGAAGAAGGTCGCCATCCCAGTTGTCCTGCTCGGTTTGAGCCTTGTGTTACCCATGTTTGCACCGCCCGCCGCGCTCACGGCGCTTTGGCCGGCGGTTTGTGCGTTGGTGTTGATCGTGCTGACGAAGCAAGCGGCATTGGGGCTTGCGGGTGGCTTGGTGGCGGGTGCCTTGCTGATCCATCACGGCGATCCGACGGCGGCGCTGCGGGCGGTGTTTGCGGATTACATTTTTCCTGCGCTCGACGGGTCATGGCATGTGGGAGCGATGGTTTTCACTCTGATACTCGGTGCCTTCGCGGGATTGCTGGAAAAATCCGGAGGCTTCGAATCACTCCTGACGCGCCTCGTCGCGAAGGCGAAAGATCCGAAGCGGCGAATGCTTGGAGGCGTTTATGTCATCGGGTTGCTGTGCTTTTTCGACGGCCTCGCCAACAGCCTGCTGGTCGGTCGCATCGCGCGCCCGCTGGCGGACAAGACGGGAGTTTCACGCGAACGGCTGGCGTGGGTGGTGGATTCCACGTCATCGCCGGTGGCCTGCGTGGCCTTCGTTTCGACATGGATCGCGACGCAACTCAGCCTGATCGACGATGGGCTGAAAGACGCACCTTTCGCGGTGGAGCCGTATTCACTCTTTTTCCAATCGATCCCCGCGAACCCGTATTGCCTGCTGACGCTGCTTTTGGTGCCGCTGGCGATTTTCCTGAATTACCAACCGCGCGCGATGAGCCGCTATCTGCCGAGGGAACCGGAGGACGAAGATAAAGCGAATGGCGGTGGGACCGCGCCGGTGCGGGTGATACTTCCGCTCATTGCGCTGGTGGGGGGGATTTTCGCAGCCTTTCCGCTGCTCTCCGATCCGATACCTGATGTGCTTTCCGTGTCGGGTTGGCAAAAAGCATTCGGCGGCGATGCGGGGCCGTATGCGTTGGTCGCGGGGAGCCTGTTAGGCCTCGCGGTGGCATGGGCGATGTATCCGAAAGGACGGAACGTTTCCGCCAATGAGGCCGCGTATCACGGCACCGCCAGTCTTTTGCCCGCGCTGATCATTTTGGTCTTCGCATGGGCGTTGGGAAATGTGTTCACGGATCTCGGCGCGGGGGAACAGTTGGCGAAGTTGCTTTCGACCGGTTTCCAAGTCGAGTGGCTGCCGCTCGCCGTTTTCATCACCGGCTTGCTGATGTCTTTCACGACCGGCTCATCATGGGGCACGATGGGACTGCTGATGCCACTGGCACTGCCCGCGACCTTGGCGGCGGCGGCTTCGGCGGGGATGCCTTTGGAGGAAATCATGGTGCTCACCCCGATGGTGATCGGCGCGGTCTTCGGCGGCGCGACCTTCGGGGATCATTGCAGCCCTTTTTCCGACACCACCATCGTCAGCGCCATCGCATCCGGCTGCGCGACGACAGCGCACGTCCATTCACAACTGCCTTTCGCATGGCTGGCTGCGGGCTTCGCGGCGGTTTCCTACTCGCTGATGGCGGGAGGCATGTCGGCGGTTTTCGCGACGCTGATCGCGGCGGCGCTGATGTGCGGGACGGTGAAAGTCCTAGCCTGGCGCGTCAGGGCTTCTTGACCCTCCACGCGGTCGCCCATTTCTGGGAAACGCGGGTGAAACCTTTCTCGATCATCCTCCGCTCCATGTCAGGAAAATGCGCGGCTCCGTAGAAAATCCCGATGTTCTTTTTTCCCGCCGCCACTTCGCGGTCAAGCACTTCGAGGCAGCGCACATTGCGGTCGCCGATGATCACGTTCTCGCCCTCGATCGAGTCGAGCTGCTTGTCGGCTTCGGCCATGGCATGCATGAGTTCCATCTTCACCAGATCCTTGCGACCGCCGAGCATGCCGCGCATCAGGTTGATCGAACTCGGCTCCCGGCTCGGCTTTTCGGAGGCGAGTGCGGACTGGATCATGAATCCGAGCAGCGACTCGCCCCGCTCCTTCTGCAAGGCCTCGAACTCCTTCATCGTGAGATCCGCGTGGACGAAATTCTTCGCCTTGTAATCGATCACCGCGCTCTGCCCGCAGAGGCCGAGTGCGTCCTCCATGGTCTCATAGACGGTCAGCAAGGCGGCCAGCTTGTTCTCGGCCGGCTTGGCTTCCGGCTCCGGTTTTTTCTCCCCGCCGCCCAGCCTCTCGCCGCCGACCATCTCGAAAAGCAGCACTTCGTAATCCGTGAAGCTCTTGTTGAGGAACTCGTAGTAACGCTTGTCCGCGATGTGGATCGCGCCGATCAGATCGACCCGCACACCGTCCTTTTCGTAGCCGAAATAGGCGGTCTGCAGGCGCGAGGCCTCTTCGTCCTCCTTGATCCGGATGAAATCCCCGGCCAGGCAAACATCGCCCGCGGCGGCCAGCATCGCGGCGACCGTGGCGACCTTCCGCGCCCAGGACATCTTGATTCTCATGCGCCTATCATCGCACCGCATCCCGTCATTGCCCACGGAAAATTTCATGTCTAGGATGTGCCGCCCATGAGCGAACACACCGCCTTATCCTATTGCCCGGATCTGCTCCGTTTTTCCCGGAGACAGACGCGTGAGGTCATGGTCGGAAACGTCGGCATCGGCGGGAACAACCCGATCCGCGTGCAGTCGATGATCACCTCGGACACCCGCGACACGCCCGCCTGCGTGGCGGAGGTTCTTGGGCTGGCGGAGGTGGGTTGCGAGATCGTGCGGATCACGGCGCAGACGAAAATTTACGCCGCGAACCTGGAAAACATTGCCCGCGAGGTGCGCGCCGCGGGCTGCAACGTGCCACTGGTCGCCGATATTCATTTCAAGCCCGACGCCGCCATGGAGGCCGCGAAATGGGTGGAGAAAATCCGCGTGAACCCCGGCAACTACGCGGACAAGAAGAAGTTCGAGATACGCGAATACTCGGACGACCAATACGAAGCGGAGTTGGAGCGAATCCGAGAGCAGTTCACGCCCCTCGTGCATCTTTGCAAGGATCTCGGGCGCGCGATGCGGATCGGCACGAACCACGGCTCGCTCTCCGACCGCATCATGAACCGTTACGGCGACAGCCCGCTCGGCATGTGCGAGAGCGCCCTGGAGTTCGCCCGCATCGCCCGCGACAACGGCTACCACAATTTCGTATTCTCGATGAAAGCCTCCAACCCGAAGGTGATGATCGAAGCCTACCGCCTGCTCGTCGCCCGCCTCGACGCCGAGGGCGCGGATTGGAATTACCCGATCCACCTCGGCGTCACAGAAGCCGGCGACGGCGAGGACGGACGCATCAAATCCGCCATCGGCATCGGCTCCCTGCTCGCCGACGGCATCGGCGACACGGTGCGCGTCTCGCTGACAGAGGACTCGATCCACGAGATCCCGGTGGCCAGGGAAATGGTCGAGCTGCAAAGCAGCGAAGGTAGCTGCCGCGTCCCGCGGCAGGCCGTGAAAACTGCGTCTCGCAGTTTTTCACAAGACGCGCAGAGCATCCAAATCGACTGGGAGAAGGTCACCAAAGACGACGCATCCTACCTCCCCCATTGGACAATGGACTGCGGCACCTACGCCGTGACATTCCGCCAAGCCGATTCCTTACCCGCCGCAGCGCTGAACCGCTACCGCGAGACCCGGGATCTCATCCAGGAGAAAATCGACATCCTTAGCTCGCAGGACTCCTCACGCAGCCAGTTGGCGCAACTCAAATCCCTGCGCGAAGAACTGAGCCAGATCCAGGATTCCATCATTGAACCGGCGCTCAACAAGGGTCACGGCTCGTGCCTTTTCCATGATTTGAAAAACGCCGAGATTCTGGCAAACGCACTCCGCCACTTCGATGGGAAACGCTATCACCTTCTCGCATGGTGCGTCATGCCGAACCACGCGCATGCCGTCCTGAAACTCGCGCCAGGCGAAAAACTGGATAAGGTCCTCCATTCTTGGAAAAGCTTCACCTCACATGAGATCAACAAGCACAACGGGACAAACGGCTTGATATGGCAAAAAGAGAGTTATGATCACCTGATCCGGGATGGGGATGATCTGCGCAATCAGGTCGGATATGTATTGGATAACCCGATGAAGGCGGGTTTGGTGGATTGGAAATGGCTGGGGTGCGCATATCCCGGATACCCGGCGGGACGCCGGGAACACGGCCTGCCGCGTGACGCGGCAGCTACGCTCGCACCTTCCTACGATCCCTTTTCCTACGAAAGACGCAGTAGTTCGAAGCTGACTGTCATGGGGCACGAGCTCGGCGGCGACAAACCACTGCGTGTCTTCACGACGCAGGAGCGCTGGAACGCGCTCGCCCACAAGATCGCGGGCATGGGCGATTACAAGCCGGAGATCATTTTCGAGAAATCCGGGGTCGTGGAAATCGATCCGCGCGATGACGCGGCGATTTCCTCCATCAACTCCGAGGCCGAACCGCGCCTGATCACCGTAGCGGACGGCCTACCGCTGGAACCCATCCACGCCTTCCGCATGCTGGCCATCAAGGCGGATCCCCGGCATCCCATCCTGCTGAAGGACACGCTGGCTCCGCCCTCCAGTGAAACCGATTTCCTCCCCGCCCTCCTCACCGCCGCGCGCAACATCGGATCGCTGCTCTGCGATGGCATCGGCGACGCGGTTTTGGTTCGCGGCGAGACCGCGCCCGGCCAATCGCTGCGACTCGCCTACAACATCCTGCAGGCCGCCGGTGCCCGCATTTTCAAGACGGATTACGTCGCCTGCCCCTCCTGTGGGAGGACGCTTTTCAACCTACAATCCACCACCCAGAAAATCCGCGCGGCGACCGGCCACCTCAAGGGCGTGCGCATCGCGGTGATGGGCTGCATCGTCAACGGCCCGGGAGAAATGGCCGACGCGGACTTCGGTTACGTCGGCGGCGCGCCCAGCAAGATCAACCTCTATGTCGGCAAGACCGCTGTGAAATTCAACATCCCCGAATCCGAGGCCGTGGAGCGCCTGATCGACCTGATCAAGGAGCACGGCAAATGGATCGAAGCCCCGGAACCCGCCACCGCCTGAGCCATGTCGGACACCACCACGCTCACGGAGACGAAAACAAACGTCTCCACCCAGCCGCCCTGGAACGTCATTGTCCATGACGATCCGGTGAACCTCATGGCCTATGTCACCTACGTGCTGATGAAAATTTTCGGATACAACGAGAACTTCGCCGCCAAGCTCATGTTACAAGTCCACCAACAAGGGCTTTCCATCGTCTGGTCGGGCGAGTTGGAGAAGGCGGAGTTCTACGCGCAGCAGCTCCAGTTCCATCAGCTCAAAACCTCCCTCGAACCCGCAGAATGAAAGTGGCTCCCACGCTGGAGGGCGGCCTCCGCATCGATCCCGAGACGGAAGAGGACTGGCACATCCTCCGCGCGATCCTGCTCGACGCGAACGGCCATGAGGCCGATCTAGCCACCCGCCTCGGCGGCATGGTCACCGACGGGCGCATCGCCGAGGATTGGCAGGATTTCGTGGTGCCCGACCTTCGCGAATCCTTCGCCGACGACCTGAACCAGATCCAGGCGGTGATCGAAACGGCGGCGGCTTTCCCGAAGGACGGAGAAAGCCCGATCTGGATCACGCGGGAAGATGCTTTCCCCTGGTACAGCGCACTGAACCAGGCGCGCCTCGCGTTGGAGGAGAAATACGGTTTCGGCCCGGATCCCGAATCGGATCCCGCGAACCTTTCCCTGATCCGCCACGAGGCCTTGTTGCGCTCGCAGTTCTATTGCGCGTTGCAGAGCTTCATCCTGCGCCACGCGCTCTAATCCTCGCCGAAGATCACGCGGTAAAACTCACGCGCGGTGATCTCGTTGCCGAAGGAGCTGGGATGGCTGCCGTCATCGACGAAAAGTTCTCTCCCCCGCCCCGCCGTGAACTCGCGCTCCCACGCGTCGCCCGCCGACACCACGGTGACGCTGCCCGCGTTTTCCGAAGCCGCACGGTAGCCGTTGCGGACGCGGGAGTTCATGTTGATGAAATCGTCCCCCGGCAGATCGGGATCACCGTCGCGCCTGCCCCATGTCTGGTAAAGCAGCGGAACCGCGCCCGCCGCGCGCGCTTCGGAAACGAGAAAACTGACGGCGGGATCCATGGCCACCCTCCGCAGCCCTTCGTTCCGCGAGGGAATCAGGCTTTGCTCCTGGATCACCACCACGTCCCATTTTCCTTTGCGCAGCTTCTCCAGTGTCGGCGTATGCGCCGCGTGCTTCGCGAGCGTCCAGCCGCCGTAAGTCGAGTGCCCGACGCGCACTTTCCGGCCGCGCGACTCCGCGATTTTCTGGAACTGCTTCGGCACCCCGAAGCTGTAGCTGTTGCCGATGAAAAACACGGCGACTTCATCCTTTTCGCGCACCGTATGGAGCTTCGCTATCTCGCCGGGTACAGGCGGCAGGGTGCAGCTTGAGAGGCCGAAAAATGCCAGGATCTTCGCGAGCATCGTCAGTTTCCGGAAAAGGTTTTCACGCGCGGGGATGGGCGTCGTCATAGGCCGTTTTCAATCGTTCCTTGGTCACGTGGGTGTAGATCTGCGTGGTGGATAGCGAGGAGTGGCCAAGCAGCTCCTGCACGCTCCGCAAATCCGCGCCCGCGTCAAGCATGTGGGTGGCGAAACTGTGCCGCAGCTTGTGCGGGCTAGCCGCGAAGGGGACGCCACTTTGCTTCAGGTATTTCCTCAGCATCAGATCCACCGCCTGTTGGGTGATCCGCGTCCCGCGCACACTGCGGAAGAGCGGCCCGTTCGTGACCGCCGCCTCCTGCCGGTATTTCTGGATCGCCCGCATCGCCGCTCCGCCGACCGGCACGATGCGGTGCTTCCGACCCTTTCCCTCCACCCTCACCACCTCATCCACAAAATCGACATCACCTACATCCAGCCCCAGAAGCTCGGAAATCCGCAGCCCGGAGGAATAGAACAGCTCGAGGATCGCGGCGTCGCGGAAACGGAGCCAAGGCGGCCCTTTCGCGGAGGCGTCCTCTTTCAGCGGCGCGTCGAGTAGATCCTCCATCTGTTTGATGCTCAACACGACAGGTAGCCCGCGCTCCAACTTCGGCATCCGCACCTCGGCCACCGGGCTTTTCTCCAAGCCGCGACGCAGCACCAGATATTTGTAAAACGACCGTAACGCCGCAAAGCGAAGGCGGATCGTCGTCCGCTTCAACCCGCGCTTCATCAAGGTGTGGAGGTAGTCGCGGAAATGGTCGCCGGTTTCCTTGCGCCAGTTATCGAAGCCATCCGCACGCCACTCTGCGTATCCGCCGAGCGCGGCGGAATAGTTCCTCAAAGTCAGCGGCGAGGCGTTCTTCTCCGTTTTCTGGAACTCCAGGAAACGCGCCGTATCATCATCCGCCACCCACCCACGGACAGGCTTAGAAGGTTTGGCGGAGTCCGAAGGCATGAGTGACTCTGCCCTGATCACGGGCTGGGTTCAATTCGTAAGCGCCGCTTTGCCATTCGGCCTCGGAACCATGCGGATATCAGCAAAATGATCCCGCATAATGCTACCCCGACTATGACACTCTCCACGCCGATCCATGAATCCGGAACCTGAAACTTAGGAACGGGAGCTGATCCATCGCCCGGTTGAATGTACGCCCATCTATCCGCCCTTAAGTAATAGGCATCCCCCACTGCGATCCCAGCTCCAAGAGCGATCAACCACGCCAGCAGAGATGGGAACTTCATGATTCGAAGGGATACTTCGGGGCAACCATCGCGCCGCAGGAATGACACGAAAGGGCACCCGCCCTCACCGAGGCCGCGCACTTGGGACACTTGAGCGGTGCCGCGTCGATCCTTCCGTTGGACGTGCCGTCACGCCTGTCAATCGTTTCGATCCTGTGGCGCAAATCCTCATCGGTGATTCCCGTGCTCTCTTTCAGCAGTTCGTAAAGAGCCTGGTTCACGAGCGCCAGTTTACGGACATGACGAGCCAATTCGTTGATGTCGCCTGAGGCCGACCTAAGGGAAGAATGCGAGTCCTCCTGCTGGGCTTGCAGATCGTTGAGGCGTATTTCCTGGAAGAAGTCCCACATGACGTTTGGTTAATGGAACGACATCATGCGCAAAACCGCTGAAGGGGCGAGGCTTTTCCGCCCGAATCCTCTGAGGCGGGCTGAAGCCCGCGTTCCGTCCGACCCCTCACCTGCGGAGAAATTTCTCCTCCGGCGGCACATCGGCGGCGGTGGCTCTTGTGACCTCGAGCACGGCTTTGAGCGTGCCGTTTTCCTCAGGGAAAGTCATCGTCCCCGCCACCTTCACCCAGCCGTTGTCCGGCAGGAGCGGCGGTTCCTTGCCGAACTCCAGGATGATGGGGATGGCGCGGGAGTCGGCGACGCAGCAGGTCATGAACATCCGGTAAAGCCTCATGCGGGTGCCGTTCGGGTTGTCGTTCTTCTCCTCCACGATGCGGCCTTCCGTCTCGATTTGCAGTCCGCCCATCACATCCTGCAACTCCCTGTCGCCGGTGGCGAAGAATAGCTCCATCAGGCTGAACTGAAGGTATCCGTCGGCGGTTTTGCTGTGGGTGTTCTCGATCTCCTCACGGGTCGGCGCGGGGAAGGCGGAGGCGAGGAAGGGTGTCTCGGCGGGCTGGACATCCTCGTATAGACCTTTGCGGGCGAGGGTGGCTTGGGAAAAGCCATCCTGCGTCCACGCAGCGGAAAACCCGACCGGCAGGGTCATCAGGATCAGCGAGGCGAGCGGGCTCATGTCGCCGCCCTCGTGGTCGTGTTCCTCGCCCTCGCCATGGTCGTGGCCGCAATCGGCCTCGCGGGTGGCGGTGAGGAGATTGAAAAGACCAAGCACCGCGAGGCCGAGTCCGCCGGCCAGCGCGATGGGGCGAAATTCCGGCGCGAGGTATTTCACGATGCGTCCGGATTGGTAGAAATAGAGGATCACCGCCGCCCAAAGCAGGACGGCGAGGGAAAACAGGATGCGGCGCAACACAGGTTTCATGGCAACACCATCCTTCCGAACCATGTTTCCCAAACCACCGCGACCACCCAAATGAATGCGAAGATGGAGAGCGCCATGACCATGATGAATTTCCGGCGCAGCACGGTCTGATAGAGGAAAATGAGCTTCACATCGAGCATCGGGCCAAAGACGAGGAAGGCGAGCTTCGCGCTCCAGGTAAACTTGGCGAGCGTGGCGGCGATGAACGCGTCCGAGGTACTGCAGAGGCTGAGGATGAAGGCGAGCGCCATCAGCGCGGCGGGCGCGGCGGCGGGATTCCCTGCTAGGCTGTCCAGCCAGATCGCGCCGGGTGCGATGCCGGTATTGAACAGAGCGGTGATGGCCACGCCGATGGTGAAATAGACGCCCACATCCACGAAGTCTTTCTGCGCGGAACGCATCGCCGCGATGAGCCGGGAGTCGTCGGCTTTTTTAGGGGAATGATCATGATGATGGTCGTGATCGTGCGAATGGTCGTGGCCGCAACAGGAATGATCATGAGGCTCATCGGTCTTATGGGTCGTATGGGACTTATTCTCGATAGAATCCGCGAGGCTTTTCCGCAGGACACGGCGCATCGAGATCCGCGAAACAATCAACCCCATGCCGACGGCGATGAGATATCCGAGCAACATGCGCCCGCCTGTCATCGCCCACGGTGCCTGTCCCTGGAAGGCTTTCCAGGTGCTCAGCGCGGTGATGGGATTCACGATGGGCGCGGCGAGCATGTAGGCCAGCGCGCAACCGAGCGGCAGGCCTTTTCCGACGAGCCGACGGATCACGGGAACGACGGCGCATTCGCAAACGGGGAACACCGCGCCCAGCAAACCGGACACGAGAACGGCGAGATTCCGGTTCTTCGGCAGGAACCGATCCATCGTCCCGGCGGGCAGATAGATGTCGATGAAGCCGCTGATGAGCGTGCCGAGCAGGATAAACGGTGCTCCCTCGAAAAGGATACTCAGGAACGCCAATGCGAAATCCTGTCGGGCGTCTGCGTTCATCTGCGGCAAGGCAAGACCGATTCGGGGGCGCTGGCAAGTTTCAAGCCATGATGGCTCGCGAAACTTCCGCCGCCGCGTCCTCGCCTGCCAGCATTGCGACGAAAGCCAGTCCGAACTCGATGGCGGTGCCCGCGCCGCGCGAGGTCAGCAGGTTCGCCTCGCGCTCGACGCGACCGCCGGTGATTTCGGGGAGCTCGCCTGTCGTGGAGAAATGGGCGGTGATACGCTCGCCCGCGAGGATCCCGGCATCTTTCAGCAGCAGCGGAGCGGCACAGATCGCAGCGATGGATTTTCCGGCGCCATGGAACGCGCGGATCAACGCAATGATCTCCGCGTTGTTCCGCAGCAACATCACGGCTGGCCCACCGGGGAAAAAAAGGGCGTCGAAATCATCGCCCGAGACCTCTTCTAACAGAGCGTCCGCCGTCACACGGACACCGCATTTCCCGGTGACCTCCCTCGCGGAAACACCGGCCATCACGACCTCGATCCCGGCGCGGCGCAGGAGATCGACCGGCGCGATGGCCTCGATTTCCTCAAATCCGTTTTCCAACAGGCAAAGAACGCGTTTCATCAGATGAGCCCCACCGCTTTCCTGACACGCGCCAGGGTTTTTGCAGCCTCCTCGCGGGCGCGCTCCGCCCCTTTCCGCAGAACCTCATCCACATATCCGGGATCGGCGGCGAGCTCATCGCGACGGCCGCGCATCGGTGTGAAATGATCCCAATACGCGTCGGCGAGACGCTTCTTGAAATCGCCGTAGCCGATGCCGCCGGATTGGTGATCGGCGATCATCTGTGCGAGGTCGGATTCGGACGCGAAGAGCTTGTAGAGCGCGATGACCGTGGAGTTCTCGGTCGGCTTCGGCTCCTCCACCGGCGTGGAGTCGGTGACGATTTTCATCACGAGTTTCCGCAGCTTTTTCTCGTCGCCGAAAATGGGCAGGGCATTGTCGTAGCTCTTGCTCATCTTTCGCCCATCTAGGCCGATCACAAGTTCCGTTTCCTCGCGAATGATCGCCTCGGGCATCACCACGGTGCCCTCGCCGTAGGTTTCGTTAAGCTTCGTCGCGAGGCTGCGCGTGACCTCGAGGTGCTGCTTCTGATCCTTGCCGACAGGGACTTTGTTGGAATCGTAAAGCAGGATGTCCGCCGCCATCAGCACCGGGTAGGCGAAGAGCGCGTGGTTCGGGGAAATGCCCTGCGCGACCTTGTCCTTGTAGGAATGGCATTTGTTCAGCAGTGGCATCGGGCAGACGGTGGAAAGGATCCACGCCAGCTCGTTGACCTCCGGCACCGCGCTCTGGCGGAAAAACACGGATTTCTCTGGATCAAGCCCGCAGGCGAGGAAGTCGATGGCGAGTTCGCGCACGTTTTCCCGCAGCGCCGCGGCATCGCGCCCGGAGGTCATCGCATGGTAGTCCGCAATGAAATAAAAGCCCTCGCCCTCCGCCTGCAACTCCACCGCAGGCTTCATCGCGCCAAAATAATTCCCGACATGCGGTTTCCCGCTCGGCTGCAATCCCGTCAAAATCCTCATGCCCCGAAACATGCCTCCCGCCCATGTCCACGGTCAAGCATAGCGCGGAGCCTCTTGTTTTGAGATTTGAATTTTGAGATTTGAGATTTAAAACCCGCGCATGCGAATCCTGATCACCGGCGGCGCGGGCTTCCTCGGCTCCCATCTTTGCGAACGCCTACTCAACGAGGGCAACGAGGTCATCTGCCTCGACAACTATTTCACGGGGCGCAAACGCAACATCGCCCACCTGCTCGGCAACCCGTATTTCGAACTCGTCCGCCACGATGTCACGGAGCCGTTCAAGTTCGAGGTGGATCGCATCTACAACCTCGCCTGCCCGGCCTCGCCGCCGCACTACCAGCACAACCCGATCAAAACCACCAAGACCTCCGTCCTCGGCGCGATCCATTGCCTCGGCCTCGCAAAACGGATCGGTGCGCGCGTTTTCCAGGCCTCCACTTCCGAGGTTTACGGCGATCCCGAAGTCCATCCGCAGCCGGAATCCTACAAGGGCTCCGTGAATCCCATCGGCATCCGCGCCTGCTACGACGAAGGCAAGCGCGTTGCGGAAACGCTCTTTTTCGACTACCACCGCCAGAACGGCGTCGATATCCGCGTCGTCCGCATCTTCAATACCTACGGCCCGCGCATGCTGCCGGATGACGGGCGCGTCGTCTCGAACTTCATCGTCCAGGCGCTGCGCGGCGAGGATCTCACAATCTACGGCGACGGCCTCCAGACCCGCTCGTTCTGCTACTGCGACGACCTCATCGACGGCTTCATCCGCCTGATGGAAAAGGAAGGCATCACCGGCCCGGTGAACATCGGCAACCCGGGCGAGTTCACGATGCTGGAGCTCGCCGAGCTGGTTCTAAAAAAGATCGGCGGAAAATCGAAGCTCACCCATCTCCCCCTTCCCGGCGACGACCCGAAACAGCGCCGCCCCGACATCACCCTCGCCCGCAAAGAACTCGGCTGGGAGCCGACCGTGAAACTCGAGGACGGACTCGACCCCACCATCGACTATTTCCGCAAGCTGCTTGCGGAGGGATGATCTTTTCCGCATCGCCGGATTGCCAAACGCGTGGCGGCAACCCATCTTTCGCGACGTTCCCCATGCAGGCATCCCCATCCACCGAAACGAAGCCCCTCACCATCGCCGTCCTCGGCTGTGGCGCGCGCGGTCGCACCTACTCGAAGATCGCCGCCTCCCTCAACGGGCGCTACCAAATCGCCGCCGCCGCCGACCTCGTCGAGGAGCGCCGCAACGCCGTGGCGGGCTTCGCCGAGCCGGGAACCGTCCGCACCTTTTCCTCCGCGGAGGAGTTTTTCGCCGCCGGGAAATTGGCCGAGGTGCTCATCATCGGCACGCAGGACGCCCACCACTACGGCCACGCCGTCAGCGCGCTGAACGCCGGATACGACCTTCTGCTTGAAAAACCCGCCGCCGAAACCCTCGAACGCTGCGAGGAACTCGACGTGCTCGCCCGCTCGCTGGGTCGCCGCATCGCCCTCGGCTTCGTCCTCCGCTACACCCCGTTCTACTCGGCGGTGAAAGCCTTCGTCGACAGCGGCAAACTCGGCCGGGTCATGACGATGCGTTTGAGCGAGGGCGTGGAGGCCTTCCACCAGGCGCATTCCTACGTCCGCGGCCACTGGGGCAACACCTCGAAATCTTCGCCCATGATCGTCGCGAAATGCTCGCACGACACCGACCTCATCTGCTGGCTCACCGGCTCCGGCCCGCGCTCCATTTCCAGCTACGGAAAGCTCGATTGGTTCAAGCCCGAGAACGCCCCGGAAGGCGCGCCCGCCCGCTGTACCGACGGCTGCCCCGCCGCTGCAAACTGCATTTACGACGCCCACCGCTACCTCAAGGAAAGCCGCAGTTGGCTGCGTATGGTCATGGTTGGTTATGAAACCGCCGACGACGAGCGCATCCTCAATTTCCTCCGCACCTCGCCCTGGGGTCGCTGCGTCTATCGCTGCGACAACGACGCCGTAGATCACCAGATCCTCTCCACGGAAATGCAAAACGGTGTCACCGCCACCCTCACCATGACCGCCTTCGACTGCAACCGCACGATCGAAGTCCACGGCACCCTAGGCTCCCTGCGCGGCGGCGAGCCTTGGCAGGACGCCGGTGCCCCCGAACTTTGGTTCCGCGACCACCGCACCGGCACCATCGAATCCGTCCCGGTGCTCGAAGCTTCCGCCGAAGGCTACGCCGGCCACGGCGGCGGCGATTTCGGCCTCGCCAACGCCCTCGATTCCCTCATGCGCGGCTCGGACGCCATCGCCCCCGGACTCGACGGGCTCGCCGGGCATCGGTTGGCCTATCTGGCCGAAAAATCTCGCCTCAACGGCGGGATTCCCGAGGTGATTTGAGAAATTTCGGGAATTTCCCCGAAATCGCCAATACGAATTAATTTCGTAAAAATCCTTGCATCCATAAGGAGAATTCGGCTTAATTCGAGGTTCACTCGTCCATATTTTTAGGATTTTATGAAATTATTTAAAAAATACTTGATGAAAGTTGATTATTTAGGCAATGTGCGGGGGTTCGCCACCCCCCTCACCCACCATGAAAACACCCACCAGCGCCAAATTGGCATTTTCGTTGATCCTGCTCGGAGTCCACACAACTCCCGGGCAAACCATCGAAGTGCCGACAACCGTCTCGACTCCAGCCAAGGCAGATAACCTGGGAGCACCTGAGTCGTCTGCCTTCGCCGCCAACAAGCATCTGAGCGGGATTGTCCAAATCCCGGAAGTGCAGAAAAGCAAGGCAGACCTTTCGGAGCCAACGCCTGCTTTCGTGAATCAGGACGCCCACACCCTCTCCATGAAACAAGGGTCGAAGCGAACCATCGAAAACGTGCTCGATCTGTCTGTGCTCAAGGACATCTCTGCCTACCGCCAGGCGGATATCAATAAAATCAAGGTTTCGGACGTTCAGGCAACCGGAATCAAGTCCGGTCTCGCAGAACTAACCGCCGCCTACCGCGAACCCAGCCAAGCCTCCGATTCCGCCGATTGTCCTTCCGTAGTATTGTCCGTCGAACAGCGGGTAAAACTCGACCCTTCCACAGTCCTCGAGATTGTTGAATCGGAAATCTCCGCCAATCCCAACTGCGCCTGCGAGATCGTAAAAATCACGATCACAGCATCCGGAGCGGATGTGAGCTTGGTCGGCGATATCACGGAAGTCGCGATTACCGCCGCGCCCCAATCCATGAGAATGATTTCGCAGTGTGCGATCGCCGCGAAGCCGGAAGCTCTCTCTGCCGTGCAGGCCATACTCGCCAAGCTCGATCCGAACAGCGGCGACACCTACAGTTCGAAGAGTGCGAAAAGCGGCAAGGATGCCAAAGACTCCATCGCTTCCGTAGTCACTCCACCGGAGAAACCCCGGAATCCGCTCGATAAGGCGACTCCACGCATCCCATTTTCCCCACCTCCCTATTACCCGCCACCGGAAGTGACCAATCTCAGCCCATAAGCGTTCGATGACGTTTCCCGATCCGCCCGCGATGGTTTCCATACGCGGGCGGAATCGTGTTCAGGCAGCGGGTAAAACGGATTGGAGAGAATCTCTGCAATCCGCGATCGCGGACACCAGACATGTTGGTAATAGCTAAGATTTATTAACTTTATACTAACTCTAAGTAAATTCAGGTTATATTTAAAATTCATCTTCACGTATCTTTAATTTAATATAACAACCTAAAAAAATCTTGCGATCCATTGGGTTTCGTGTAATTTTTCATTTCGTCACCCCCCACCCCCCCCATCATGGAATCACCCGCCAGCATTAGCTTGGCAATTTCGTTGATACTGCTCGGAGCTAATACAAGTCCCGCGCAAACCATCGAGATGCCGACAACCGTCACGGATTCAGCCAAGCCAGATAGCTTGGAGTCAACTGAGTCTTCTTCCTTCGCCGCCAACAAGCATCTGAGCGGGATCATCCAAATCCCGGAAGTGCGGAAAACCGAGGCGGACTTCTCGGAGCCAACGGCTGTTTTCGTGAATCAGGACGCCCACACCCTCTCCATGAGTCATGGGTCAAAGCGGAACATCGAAAACCTTCTCGATCTTTCTGTTCTCAAGGACGTCTCTGCCTACCGCGAAGCAGATCACATTAAGATCAAGGTTTCGGATGTGCAGGCAACCGGAATTCAGTCCGGTCTCGCCGAACTGGCCGCCGCTTACCGCGAACCCGGCCAAGCCTCCGATTCCGCTGATTGCCCTTCCGTAGCAACCTCCGTCGAACAACGGGTGAAGCTAGACCCTTCAAAAGTCCTCGAAATCGTGGAATCGGAAATCTCCGCCAACCCCGACTGCGCCTGCGAGATCGTGAAAATCGCAATCCAGGCATCCGGTGCGGATGTGAGCCTCGTCGGTTACATCACGGAAGTCGCGATCGTTTCCGCGCCTCAATCCATGAGAATGATATCGCAGTGCGCGATCGCCGCGAAGCCGGAAGCTCTCACCGCCGTACAGGCCATCCTCGCCAAACTCGATCCGAACAGCGGCGACAGCACCTACAGTTCGAAGAGCTCGAAAAGCGGTAAAGACGCGAAAGCGAGCATCGTGGTTACCCCGCCCAGACCTCCGAACCCCCTCGACCGGGTGGTTCCGCGCATCCCGTTTTTCCCGCCGCCGTATTATCCGCCGCCGGAAGTGACCAATATCACACCGTAATCATTTGATTCATTTTCCCGATCCGCCCGCAATGGTTCCCATCTGCGGGCGGAATCGCGTTCAGGCAGAGGGAAAACGGATCCGGGTGAATCTTTGCAACCCGTTGTTGTCGATACCCGAAAATCGAATACCTTCAAGCCATGAAATTCCTTCGCGTTCTCTTTTGCTCGGTAGCTCTTGTTTCACCGCTGGCCGCGCAAGCGCCTGATGCGAATGCCATCCTCGCGGGAGCGCGCCTCTCGGCCACCCTCACCCACATGGATGAAGGTCTCGAGGGCTCCCTCACCCAAGGCCGTAAGAAAATCCCCATCACCCTTTTCCTGAAGGGCAAGGACATCCAGTTCCAGTTCACCGAGGAGGGCAAGCTGCGCATCTTCCACATGCGCCTCGCCGACGACTCCTACCAGCTCTTCGAGTTGATCGACGGCAAGACGATCGATTTCCCCCGCGCAAAACTCATCGAGCCCATCGCCGGAACCGACCTCACCTACGAGGATCTCGCCCTGCGTTTCTTCTACTGGCCCAACCCGAAACTCGAGGCCACCGAGGATGTCGGCGGCCAAAGCTGTTACCGCCTGCGCCTCAACAAGCCGAAGGACGCCGCTGGCCGCTATGAGGGAGTCTATGTCTGGATCCACACGAAATACGGCGCCTTCATGCGCATCCGCGGTCACGACAGCAAAGGTGGCCTGATCAAGGAATTCCAGGTCGAGGACGTCATGCAAGTCTCCGACAATGTCTGGGTGCTCGAAAAAATGCAGGTCGCCACACACGACCCCAAAACCGGACGCCGGGTCTCCATCACCGACGTGATTTTCAAAAAGCCCTCCGGCAAGGCGCTCAACGGGCTGCGCTGAGGCACCGGACGCGTGGGCCGATGCGGTGGACGAGGCACTGTTCCTGCTTGTTGAACATGCCCCCCTGTTCTTCCTTCCCAGCCTTTCCCATGACGAATCCTTTCTACCATCCCAGCACCCCGCTCGTTCCCGGCTCTCTCCACAGCCTTTCGAACGAACACGACAACTGCGGCATGGGCGCGATCGCCCACCTGCATGGGAAGCGTTCTTTCACCGTGCTGGATCACGCGCTGAGAGCACGCGACGAAGGAAATCCACGGCTTCTACATGCCGTCGTTTTCCAACCGCCTCATTTCCTACAAGGCGCTCGCCATGCCCGCAGCACTTCGCTCGTTCTACGATGACCTTAGTAATCCGGATTTCGAAACAGCGATCTGCCTCTACCACCAGCGTTTCTCGACGAACACCTTCCCGGCATGGCCGTTGGGCCAGCCGTTCCGCATGATGTGCCACAACGGCGAGATCAACACCGTCGAGGGCAACCGCAATTGGATGACCTCGCGCGAGGAGTTCTTCGAGTCCCCTGTCTGGGGCGATGAGATCGACCTCGTGAAAGACCTGATCCGCCACGGCGAGTCCGATTCCGCCTCCCTCGATCATTGCCTGGAGCTGCTCATCCTCTCCGGCCGCTCGCCCGAACACGCGATGTGCATGCTCGTCCCTCCCGCTTACCGTTACGACGAGGAAATCTCCGACGAACTCCGCGCCTTCTACCAATACATCCGCTCCTTCTCCGAGCCGTGGGACGGCCCCGCCGGCCTCGTTTTCACCGACGGCACGAAAATCTGCGCCTCCCTCGACCGCAACGGCCTGCGCCCCTCGCGTTACAAGACCACCGCCGACGGCTTCCTCTACATCGGCTCCGAAGCGGGCGCGGTCGTCTTCGATGAAGCGAACGTCACCCGCAAGGGTCGCCTCGGCCCGGGGCAAATGCTTTCCGCGGACACCACCACCGGCATCCTCCGCCTCGACCACGAGATCAAGGAGGAGCTCGCCCGCCAGAAGCCCTACCGCCGCTGGATCGACGAGAACCGCCTCGAGCTGCGGAAATTCATTTCCCACTCCGCACACGTGCCGGACATCGAGTTCGACGCCACCGATCTCTCGCGCCGCCGGGTCGCCAACGCGATCTCCACGGAGGAGCTCGACATGGTTTTCCCGCCCATGATCAAGGGTGCGCAGGAAGCCGTGTTCTCGATGGGCGATGACATCCCGCTCGCCGTCCTCTCCACCTATCCGCGCCTGCTTTACACCTATTTCAAACAGCGCTTCGCCCAGGTCACCAACCCTCCCATCGATCCGATCCGCGAGTGGGCGGTCATGTCCCTCGGCGCGGGTCTCGGCCTGGAACGCAACCTCCTTGAGGAAACCGCCGAGCACTGCAAATCGATCTCGCTCGACTCCGCGATCCTCTTCGAACACGAGTTCGAGAGGATCACCCACATGGCCGAGTACGGCTTCACTTCGCATGTCCTCGATTGCACATGGGACGTGGCCTCCGGAAAGGACGGGCTCAAGATCCGCATGGACGAGCTCTGCGCCGAAGTCGAGGAAGCGGTGAACCGCAAAATCACCATCATCGTCCTTTCCGACCGCGCCACCTCCTCGCAGCGCGTCCCCATCCCCGGGCTGCTTGCCACCGGCACGATCCACCACCACCTCAACCGCATCCGGAAACGCCTGCGCGCATCGCTGGTCGTGGAAACGGGAGAAGCCCGCGACGTCCATCAGATCGCCTGCCTCTTCGGTTTCGGCGCGACCGCCGTCGTCCCCTACCTCGGCTACGCCACTGTCCGCCAGCTCGTCGCCTCGGGCGCGGGCAAGCTCGGCGACGGAATGACCCCGCAGAAAGCGATGTCGAACTACCGCAAGGCCCTCGAAAAAGGCCTTTTGAAAATCATGTCGAAGATGGGCATCTCCGTCCTCAATTCCTACCAAGGCGCGCAGACCTTCGAGGCGATCGGAATCGGCAATGACGTCGTCGCTTTCTCCTTCACCGGCGTGCCTTCCCAGATCGGTGGCATCTCCTTCGCGGAGATCGCGGAGGAATCCCTCATCCGCCACAAGGCCGCCTACGAGACGGAAATCCCTGCAGGCGGTACGCTCGACCTCGGCGATCCCGGCTACAACCGCTACCGCAAATCCGGCGAGCGCCACTCCTTCACCACGGAGGTCATCAAGAATTTCCACCAGTATGTGAAATCCGGCAAACCCGAGGACTACGAGGAATACGTCCGCGTCTGCCTGGAGACGAACCCCGTCGCGATCAAGGATCTGCTCGGCTTCGTGCCCGCCGCATCCGGCGCCATCCCGCTTGCTGAGGTGGAGCCTTTGGAAAACATCCGCCGCCGCTTCACCACCGCCGCGATGTCGCTCGGCGCGCTTTCCCCGGAGGCGCACGAGACTCTCGCCATCGCGATGAACCGCATCGGCGGGAAATCCGATTCCGGCGAGGGCGGCGAGGATCCCGTCCGCTACAAGCCTTACCCGAACGGCGACTTTGCGCGCTCCTACATCAAGCAGGTCGCCTCCGGCCGCTTCGGTGTTTCCGCGCACTATCTCGTCAACGCCGACGAACTGGAGATCAAGATGGCGCAGGGCGCGAAGCCCGGCGAGGGCGGTCAGCTTCCCGGCCACAAGGTCAACGCCCTCATCGCCCGCCTGCGCAACACCCAGCCCGGCGTGCAGCTCATTTCCCCTCCCCCGCACCACGACATCTACTCCATCGAGGACTTAGCGCAGCTCATCCACGACCTGAAAGAGGTGAACCCGACCGCGCGAATTACGGTGAAACTAGTGGCTGAGGCGGGCGTCGGCCCGGTGGCCGCCGGATGCGCGAAAGCCTCCGCCGACAACATCCTGATTTCCGGCCACGATGGCGGCACGGGAGCCTCGCCGCTTTCCTCCACGAAGCACGCCGGCTCGCCATGGGAGCTCGGCCTTTCCGAGGCGCAGCAGACTCTCATCATCAACAACCTCCGCGACCGCGTCACCCTCCGCACCGACGGCGGGATCAAGAACGGCAAGGACGTCGTCATCGCCGCCATCCTCGGCGCGGAGCAGTTCAATTTCGGCACCACCGCCATGATCGCCATGGGCTGCGTGTATGTGCGGAAATGCCACCTCAACACCTGCCCCGTCGGCGTCGCCACCACCGATCCCAAGTTCCGCGCGAAGTTCAAGGGCACGCCCGAAATGGTCATCAACTATTTCAACGCCGTCGCCGAGGAAGCCCGCACCTACATGGCGCGGATCGGCGTCCGCACGCTTGACGAACTGATCGGCCGCCCCGAGTTCCTCACCCAGCGTGAGGTGCCCGGCCACCCAAAGGCGAACACCCTCGATTTCTCCCGCCTTCTCAAGGACGTCGTGCCCGCCGTCGCGGAAGCCACCGGGAAAGCCGCCACGGAAATTTCCCGTATCCGCACCAAGGAACGCAACGACGGCATCGCCAAGCCCGCCCTCGACATCACGATCCTCGCCGACATCGTGGCGGCGGTTTCCAACCGCCCTGCCGAAAAATCACCCGAATACGGCACCGGTTCCGTTCCCACGGAAACCCTCGAAGCCATCGGTTTGCTGCCCGACCGCGCCCCGCTGGAACTCGAATACAACGTCGTCAACACCGACCGCAATATCGGCACCCGCCTCTCCGGGCGCATCGCCGGGGTCTTCGGAAACCACGGCCTCCCGCCCGGCGCGATCCACATCACCTGCCGCGGCAGCGCGGGTCAGTCCTTCGGCACCTTCCTCGTCTCCGGCATCACCCTCGAACTCATCGGCGAGGCGAATGACTACGTCGGCAAAGGCATGGCCGCGGGCGAAATCATCCTCCGCGTCTGCCCCACCGCCACCTTCGAGGCCGCGAAAAACTCCATTGCCGGCAACACCTGCCTCTACGGAGCCACCGGCGGCAGCCTCTTCGCCAACGGCCGCGCCGGCGAGCGCTTCGCCGTCCGGAACTCCGGCGCCACCGCCATCGTCGAGGGAGTCGGCGACCACGGCTGCGAATACATGACCAACGGCACCGTTGTCATCCTCGGCAAGACCGGCAAGAACTTCGGCGCGGGCATGTCCGGCGGCACCGCCTTCGTCTATGACGTGGACGGAAAATTCCAGTCCCGCGTGAACACCGAGATGGTCGTCGCCATGCCCGTCCGCCGCCCGCAGGACATCGCCGAGGTGAAATCCCTCATCGAGCTCCACGCGGAAAAGACCGGCTCCGCGCAAGCCGCCGCCCTCCTCGCCGATTGGGAATCCACCGCCCGCAAGCTCGTCCGCGTCATCGCCAAGGAACGCGCCGATCTCGAAGCCGCCGAAGAAAAACACGAAGCCGCGTCCACGCCGAAGTGAACCGTGGCGGCGGATTGCATCCGCCATGCCATGAGCCTAAGATCCCGCCATGGCAGAAAATGGCAATCGTCCTGCGGTTCGGATTTCACAAAAACGACTGACCATCGTTATCACGGTTCTCGGGCTGCTCGGCTGTATCGTTCTCGGGCTAGCTTGGTGGGATTCCACCATGAATTTCACAAGATACTCTGCTCATAAGGGTACGATTTTCATCTTTTGTTCCTCCGTCTACTACACACCCGTATCACAAAATCCGAAAGGATCTGATAGTCCATATTATAGAGAGAGTGCTGATAGTTTTAACTATGTGAAATCACCAATATTTCCACTGCCTGAGATAACACACGATCAGATTATCATCCCCATCTACCTCCTGATCCTCACCTACGTCTCCACCCACTCCCTCATCTGGATCGTCCTGATGAACCGCCTTGCCCGCCGCCATTTCAAAAACACAACCAGCAACCCCACACAGGATTAGCCTGGCATTACGCCACTTCCTAACATCCGAAGATCCTCCACCCATGGAAAGCCCGCAAAAGCCGGATTGTCTTCAAAAAGCCTGGCTTAATATTCCTCCGGGATCGGTTAGTAGTGGCTGACGCCTGTCTGCCATGACTCGGGGCGTTCGTGGCAGACAGGCGTCAGCCACTCCCGGTCAATTACCCTAGGATCGCGTTGAGCGTGGCGCCGCTTGATGCGGGCTTTTCGGGGTGCTTGCGCGGGTTAAGATTTTCCGCTAGCTGTAACGCATGGTTCTGACAATCGCGGAAAAACGGATCTCCCGGGAAGAATATCTTGAAGGCGAGCTCGCCTCGGAAATCCGCCACGAATACGTGGCGGGAAACGTCTATGCGATGTCCGGTGGCACGTTGAACCATCAGCGCATCGCAGGAAACTTTGTCCGGATCGCCGGGAACCAGCTTGCCGGGAAACCCTGCTTCCCCACCGGCAGCGATTTCAAACTCCTAATCCCCCTCGGCCATGGCGAGGAGGCATTCTACTACCCGGATGGCATGATCATCTGCGTGCCGGTGCCGGGCGATGCGCTCTTCACCGATTCCCCCAGCGTGATCCTCGAAGTCCTCAGCCCGACCACCCGCCGCATCGACGAGGTGCAGAAATTCCGCGACTACATCACCATCCCCACCCTGGGCACCTTCATCCTCGCGGAAACCGACTCGCCCCTCCTCACCCTCCACCGCAGGGATGGCGAGGGCTTCCGGCGGGAAATTGTTTCCGGACTGGACGCCGTCCTGGAACTGCCCGAAGCCGGTGTCTCCATTCCCCTCGCGGAGCTTTACCGGGATGTGGGATGAGCCTCTTCCGATCAAAAATCCAAAATCAACAACCTGTCCGTCGTAGCCTTGGCGAAGTCGGATCATCAATCATCAATCCATGTCTTCCGAGTCACGGCGCGGGTTGCTGAATTCCGATTGATGATTGTTGATTTTGGATTTTTGATTTTGAGACTCTGCTAGCCCAGGATCGCGTTAAGCATGGGGCTGGGGCGGAGGGCGGCGTTGGCTTTTTCCTCGTCCGGGAGGTAGTAGCCGCCGATGTCCACGGGCTTGCCCTGCACGGCGAGGAGTTCGGAGACGATTTTTCCTTCGTTCTCCGCGAGTGCGGCGGCGAGGGGGGCGAAGGCTGCCTTGAGGGCAGGATCAGAGTCCTGCCTGGCGAGCGCCTGCGCCCAGTAGAGGGCGAGGTAGAAATGGGAGCCGCGGTTGTCGATGGTGCCGAGCTTGCGACCGGGGGAGCGGTCGTTTTCGAGGAAAAGTCCGGTGGCGGCGTCGAGGGTTTCGGCGAGAACTTTCGCGGCGGCGTTGCCCTGGGTATCGGCGAGGTGCTCGAAGGACGCGGCGAGGGCGAAGAACTCCCCGAGCGAATCCCAGCGCAGGTAGTTTTCCTCCGTGAACTGCTCGACGTGTTTCGGAGCGGAGCCGCCCGCGCCGGTTTCGAAGAGGCCGCCGCCATTCATCAGCGGCACGATGGAGAGCATCTTCGCGGAGGTGCCGACCTCCAGGATGGGGAAGAGGTCGGTGAGGTAATCGCGCAGCACGTTGCCGGTGACGGAGATGGTGTCCTTGCCTTCGACGATGCGCTCAAGTGTCCTGAGGCAGGCGACGGCGGGCGGAAGGATGGTGATGTCGAGGCCGGTGAGGTCGTGGTCGGCGAGGTAGGTTTTCACCTTGGCGATGATCTGCGCATCGTGGGCGCGGGCTTCGTCGAGCCAGAAGATGGCGGGGGTCTGGGAGATGCGGGCGCGGTTGACGGCGAGTTTCACCCAATCCTGGACGGAGGCGTCCTTGGTCTGGCAGGCGCGCCAGATATCACCGGCTTCGACGGTGTGTTGGAAGAGGATTGATGATTGATGATTGATGATTGCCGATACCCTGATTGTCCCGTCGGTGGGGATTTCGAAGGTCTTGTTGTGGGAGCCGTATTCCTCGGCGGCCTTGGCCATGAGGCCGACGTTCGGGACGGAGCCCATGGTCTTCGGATCGAGCGCGCCGTTTTCGCGGCAGAAGTCGATGACCGTCTGATAGACCCCGGCGTAGGAGGAATCCGGAATCACGGCGAGCGTGTCCTGCTGTTTCCCGGCGGCGTCCCACATCTGGCCGGAAGTGCGGATCATGGCGGGCATGGAGGCATCGACGATCACATCGGAAGGGACGTGGAGGTTGGTGATGCCCTTTTCGGAATTCACCATCGCGAGCGCCGGGCCGGCCGCGTAAGCCTTCGCGATGTCCGCCTCGATGGCGGCCTTCTTGTCGGCGGGGAGGGATTCGATTTTCGAGACGAGATCGCCGAAGCCGTTGTTGAAATCGACCTTGAGCGCCGCGAGTTCCTCGGCGTGGGCGGCGATGAGTTCCTTGAAAAAAGTCTTCACCGCGTGGCCGAAGATGATGGGGTCGCTGACCTTCATCATGGTGGCTTTCATGTGCAGGGAGAGAAGCACGCCCGCGCCCTTCGCCTCGGCGATCTGGGCATCGAGGAAAGCGGTGAGCGCCTGCTTCGACATGAAAGTGCCGTCCAGGATCTCGCCGGGGAGCAGCGGGGTGGAGTCCTTGAGAACGGTCACGGAGCCATCGGCGGCGATGAGTTCGATTTTCGCGTCCGTGGCGGCGGCGACGGTGACGGATTTCTCATTCGCGAAGAAATCGCCATTCCCGGCCATCGTGCCGACCTTAGTTTTCGAGTCCTTGCTCCATGCGCCCATCGAGTGCGGATGCTTGCGGGCGTATTCCTTCACGGCTTTCGGTGCGCGGCGGTCGGAATTCCCCTCGCGGAGCACGGGGTTCACCGCGGAGCCCATGACCTTCGAGTAACGGCTGCGGGTTTCCTTTTCCGCATCGGTGGACGGGTTTTCCGGGAGATCAGGGATGGGGAAACCTTTTCCCTGAAGCTCCTTGATCGCCTCCTTGAGCTGCGGCACGGAGGCGGAGACGTTGGGAAGCTTGATGATGTTCGCGTCCGGAAGAAGGGTCATTTTCCCCAACTCCGCGAGGTGGTCGGGGATTTGTTGGGCGGCGGGGAGGAGATCGGGAAATTGGGAGAGAATGCGGCCCGCGAGCGAGATGTCGCGCGTTTCCACTTTCACGCCGGCCGGTTTCGCGAACGCCTGCACGATGGGGAGGAAGGAGTAGGTCGCGAGCGCGGGAGCCTCGTCGGTCTTGGTGTAGATGATGGTGTTGGACATGTCGGTGGAATCTCGGGCGTGTGTTTAGGGGAACGGTCGGGCTGGGTCAAGGGGGGTGTGGTGCTACCGGAATTGGCGATTGCGGAGAGGATGGGCAGGTGTCATTTTACGGGCATGAAAGTCCGTTTCAGTTCTGCGTTTTTGGCCTTCGCATTGGCTACGGGGATGGTTCTCGGCCAGGAGGAGGAAGCAAAACCTAACATCCCCGATGATCTGCTCGAAGACGCGCATGTCCGCGAGGAGCTCGGCGTGAACGAATTCACCGCGCCCTCGATCTCCAAGCTTTTCGAGACCTTGGAATTCCTCATGCCACTGCCGCTCATGGAGATGGAGAGGGCAGCAGGGGAAAGGATGCCGCTGGATCGCGCGGATCTCGCCATCGAACTCGGCTTCCTGATCGCCGACGGTTTCCTGATCGTGCAGGCCGGTCAGATGGACAAGGTGGAGAAGATGGCGGCTGACCTGACCCGTTACGGCAAGGCGCTGGGTGCCGGTGACCGCATCAACCGCCACGCGGCGGCTCTTCTGGAAAGTGCGAAGAAGCAGAACGTGGAGCAGTTGAAAAAGGAACTCGCCGCCACGCAGAAGGATGTGGAGTTCGAGCTGGTGGCCCTGCGTGACGCAGACCTGGCGCACCTCATTTCGCTGGGCGGATGGATCCGGGCGCTGGAGGTTTCCACCGTCGCGGTGGACAAGCAGTTCTCCCCCGAACGCGCCACGAAGGTCATGCGCGAGGACATTGCGGATTATTACACGGAGATCGTGGCGGGGCTGGAGCCGCGGATTTCCGAGAGGCCGAACTACCTTGAGATCCGCGACCTTCTCTCCGGTCTCCGCAACGAAATGGTGATCGAGGAGGGCGAGAAGCCCACTCCGGAAAAGGTGAAGGAGATCCGCGAGCAGGCCGCGAAACTCGTCGAGCTGGCCTTGCAGAGGCAGGAGTGATTTCCGAAATTCTAAATTCTAAATTCTAAATTCTAAACTTTAAGTGGAGAGATGGAAAAGGTCGCGGTATTGGGGTTGGGGATCGTGGGTTCGCGGGTGCGCGAGAGGCTGCTGGCGGCGGGTTATCCCGTAGCCTGCTGGAGCCGGACAAAACGCGGGCTGGAGGGGGAAAAGGAAACCCCGGAGGCGGCGGTGGCGGACGCGGATTTTATCTCCGTCTATCTGAAAGACGCGCCGATGGTGCGGGAGGTTTTCGAGAGTGCGAAGGCGGGGCTCACAAAGGGCACGATCGTGCTGAACCACTCCACGATCGATCTCGCGACGACGCTCTGGCTCGCCGAACAGTGCGCGGCGAAGGGTTGCGATTTCATCGACGCGCCTTTCACCGGCAGCAAGGACGCCTCGGCCGCCGGGCAGCTTCTCTACTACACCGCCGGGGATGAGGAGTTGGTGGAAAGCGTTTCCAATTTCCTCGCCGTATCCTCGAAAGGTCGTATCCACTGCGGCGAGATCGGCGCGGCGACGGTCACGAAACTGGCCACGAACCTGATCTCCGCCTGCACCGTGCAGGCGATGAGTGAGGCGCTGGCCATCGCGGTGCGCCACGGCGTTGCTCCGGAAATTTTCACCGAGGCGGCGATCCGCAACGGCAGTGGCTCCCCGCTCATGGCGATGAAATACCCCGGCATACTCAAGGGCGATTTTGAACCGCATTTCACAATGGCGAACATGTGGAAGGACAGCCGCTACGCGCTCGCGCTGGCTCAGGCGGCGGGAGTGGAACTGCCGGCCATCACAGCGGTTTCCGCCCGGATGGGCGCAATGTGCGCGGAGGGTTGCGCGGAACTCGATTTCTCGGCCTTGGCGAAAGCGTATGAAAGCTGACCTCGGCGACAAACCCGGCGCACTGGAATTCAGCGGGCCCGATGCGGTGCGTTTCCTCAACGGCCAGATCACACAGGATGTCCGGAAAGTCATGGGCACGGGACTCGTGCTGCCAAGCTGCGTGACGGATGCGAAAGGGAGGCTGCAATTCCGTGTGTGGATCGCGGAAGGCTGCGGCGGCGTGCTGGTGATCTGCCGCGAGGGCATGACGGAGGATCTGGAAGCGCGGCTGACGCGGTATCTCATCGCCGACGACGTGGAGGTGCGCGATGTGAGCGACAAATTCCGCATCGGTGATTTCGACATCCCGGAAATGGACGAGGCGGAGCGCATCGCGAAAGGCATCCCGAAATGGGGCGCCGAACTGAAGGAAGGCATGCTGCCTCCCGAAGCCGGACTCGACTCCACGGACATCTCCTACAACAAGGGCTGCTACATTGGCCAAGAGGTGATTTCCCGGATCAAGAGCGCGGGCAAAGTGAACCGGCGGCTCACGAAGTTCGTTTTCGAAACCGAAGGCATGACCGGCGAGATCACCGACGCGGACGGCAAGGTCTGTGGAGAAGTCACCAGTGCCTGCGACAAGTTCGGGTTAGGGTATTTGAAAAGGGGCGCGGAGGATGATGCGGTGCTGAATGTGGGAGGCAGCATTGTTTCAAGGGTGTGATTCTTTCCGGCGAATTTCGAAGGTATCTCTTCCACAGGGCGGGCTGACACATTTCCTGCCGCAGGCTTTGGCATTGGCATCTTACGGCGCGATCACCGATCACATCGCCAGACCTTCGACGATGACCATAACAAGCCGACGTTTCACCTCCGCTCTCATCATCCTCGCCTTATAGACATGGGCTGCAGAAGGCAGCCCCTCCTTGCGGCGAGTTACGCCGCACTCAAAAGGCGACGCCGCGAGCCCTCCCACTGCCCCTCTCTTGTTTCAATCGCAAATTGACTCCGTCACACACTCCTATTACCTTTGCCATGTGTATCTCACCACCATCTTACTACCCGAAGACTTGCGCCGAAGCGCGGATCGTGAGGCGAAGGCACTTGGTATTTCACTCAGCGAACTGATCAGGCGCCGATTAGCCGAGAATGCCACGGGACTGGAAAAAAGCCGCCCCCGCTTTTTCTCACGCCAGCCTTGGGAGGGGGCGGGATCAAACGACATAACTTCCAATCACGACGCCCAACTCTACGAGCAATAATGCCCACTTCTGCGATCATATCCGCGCTTCGAAATCGCAAGACTTTGCCTTCTTTGATCGTCGGCATCTCAGTTTTCTTAGGTTTCGCACTCACATGGGTAATCTCGTTCACCCTCGATCTTGGCGGTGGATCGTTGGCGAAAGGGTGGGATTCAGGAACCGGACTCCTAACCTTTTATGGAATTTTCATGTTACCCTTCGCTGGCTTCATCGGACTTGTCTCATTCGGCATTTCCAAGCTTTTAGGCAGCGGGATCGTCGCTTTGATTTCGACACTCGGACTATCATGGATCCTGATCGATAGCGCCCTCACGAGCAGCCCTGGCGCTAGACTCCAAAGCATAGCCGGACAATCAGAAATACCGGAACTCAGCTTCGAAAGTTACGAACAAGGACGCACCTTCAATGATGGAAGCTCACATCTGTGGGTCGCCCATTGTTCTGCCAACGAAGCCGAAGAGTTGGTCGGCGCTTTAGCTTTGGAGAGGATTCCAGAAGAGGCGTTTATGGGATATGATGGTACATTGTTAAAGGAACGTCAGGCTATCGGCACTTACACGGCGATATTCGAGGATGATATCGAGAGCGTGGAACTTTACTTCAATAGGCGCGGAATGATTGGCGGATTTTCACCAAGCGAGAAAAAATTCCGGCTCTACTGGTGGCCCGAAGCTCTGGCACGTTGATCTTCAGAATTTCTGAACGCCCGCCCTAAATTTCCCCTTTCCAGAAAAGCTTCCGCGTCCATCCTTTCCCCCACATGACTTCTGATTTCCTGGTGATCGGCGCGGGCATTGCGGGTTTGTCCTTCGCCCTGCGCGCGGCGAAGCACGGCAAGGTGACGATCCTAACGAAAGGCAAGGCCGAGGAATCGAACACCGCCTGGGCGCAGGGCGGGATCGCCTCCGTGCTGCCTCCCGGTCTCCGCGCCGAGGGCGATTCCGTGGAAAGCCACGTGGCCGATACGCTCGATGCGGGTGCGGGCCTTTGCAACGAAGAGGTGGTGCGGCGGATCATCGAGGAGGGCGACGACACCATCGAAGATCTCCTCAGCTACGGGGTGCGATTCGACAAGGAGGGCGATCATTTCATGCTGGGAAAAGAGGGCGGGCATAGCCACCGCCGCATCCTCCATGCCCGCGACACTACCGGGCGCGAGGTCGCGCGAGCCTTGCTGGAGTCCGCCCGCCGCGAGCCGAACATCACCCTGTTAGAAAACCATTTCGTGATCGATCTCATCACATCGGCGCGGCTCGGCGCGGTTTCGACTGATCGCGTGCTCGGTGCCTATGTGCTCCAGCGGGAAACGGGCGAAGTCACGGTGTTCCGCTCCGACCGCGTAGTGCTCGCGGCCGGCGGTTGCGGGAAAGTCTATCTCTACACCACCAACCCCGACTCCGCGACCGGCGATGGAGTCGCGCTCGGCTGGCGCGCGGGCGCGACCGTGGCGAACATGGAGTTCATCCAGTTTCACCCCACCTGTTTCTACAACCCGGCGGCCACCGGCGCCGAGGCGAGGTCGTTCCTCGTCAGCGAGGCGGTGCGCGGAGAGGGCGGGATTTTGCGCAACGCGAAGGGCGAGGATTTCACCAAAAAAATCGACGCGCGCGGTTCGCTCGCGCCTCGTGACATCGTCGCCCGCGCCATAGACCGTGAGCTCAAGAGAACCGGCGCGGCCTGCGTGTTTCTCGACGTCACCCACAAGCCACCCGGCTTCATGCGCGAGCATTTCCCCTACATCCACGAGACCCTGCTGCGGTTCGGTGTGGATTGTGAAAAGGAGCCCATCCCCGTCGTCCCGGCCGCGCATTACATGTGCGGCGGGCTGAAGACGGATGTGACCGGAAAAACCACCGTGCGCGGGCTGTTCGCCGTCGGCGAGGTCGGCTGCACGGGTCTTCATGGCGCGAACCGGCTGGCCTCAAACTCGCTGCTGGAAGGCAACGTGACCGGACGCCTCGCGCTGTCGGAAATGATGCGCCTTTTCCCTCCGGACAAGCCGCCCATGGACGCGCCGCCCATCCCGGAATGGCACCACGGCGATGTCGCCGAGCCGGATGAGCTCGTTGTCATCTACCACAACTGGGACGAGATCCGCCGCCTGATGTGGGACTACGTTTCCATCGTCCGGACCGACAACCGTCTGCGCCGCGCCGCCGCCCGCCTGCGGAATCTCAAAAAGGAAGTCCGCGAGTTTTACTGGGGTCACCGCGTCAATGCAGATATTCTTGAACTGCGCAACCTCGTTGCCGTCGCCGGCATCATCGTCGAGTGTGCGCTGCGCCGCCGGGAATCGCGCGGTTTGCATTACACCCTCGATTATCCGGAGAGCGACGACCGATTCAAAAAGGACACGATGTTCAGGAAATTCTGAGCCGCCGTCTTCCATCACTCCTCGAAAATGACTTCCTCATCACCTCCGCCGCCGCGACCCAGCTTATCGCCGATGTCCTTGCTGGTGACATAGAGCATCAGGGTGATGAGCCCGAGGGCGCAGGCGGTCTGGATGATCTCCATGGCCTTCATCTGAATCGGCTTGCCGAAGATTTTCTCCAGAATAGCGAGGGTGATGTGCCCGCCGTCGAGGACGGGGAAGGGCAGCATGTTCAGCACCGCGAGGTTCACATTGAACAGCACCATGAAAGCGATGATGCGCCGCCAGCCGTCCTCCGTCTGGAGCAGGGAGTAAAGCATCTGCCCGATCCCCACCGGCCCGCTGAGGTGATCCACGCTGATGCTTGATCCGGGATCGGCCACCTTCGTGATCGTGACCCACATCATATTCAGGCTATCCCCCACCTGGGCGAAAGGATTCGGGTGGACGATGCGCACGTCCACGTCGTGGGTTTGATCCCAGATCACGCCGATCATCGGAACGCGTTTTTTTGACTTCTTCGGAACTTGCGGGGTGATTTCCACCGTCACATCGGAACCGTCGGTCTTTTTCACACCGAGGCTGACCGCTTTGTTGTCCTTCGCCTTGAGATACTGCGCGAGCTGGATGTCGCTGAAGAGCTTATTGCCGTCCACGGACTCGATCACGTCGCCCTTCGCAAGACCCGCCTTGTCAGCCGGACTGCCTTTCAGCACGCCTGCGATCAGAGCTTTGCCTGACGGAGCGAGGCCTACTTGGCGCAGGCCGCTGCGCTGGAACCATCTGCTTTCAGGTATTTCGAATTCGCTGACCAGCTTAAGCGGCTCTTCGACACCGGCGCGTTTCACCGTGAACTCGATCCTATCGCCGCTGCTGAGCACGATGCGCTCAGTGATGCTTTGAAGCGAACCCGCGAAGCCGTTCACCGGCTCGCCGTTCACCGCGAGGATCTCATCCCCGGGAAGAATGCCGGCCTTATCGCCGGGCATTCCTTTCTCCACGTAACCGATCGTGGTGCTCGGCACGAAATCCTTCGGTTTGCCGACAGTCCAGACGACCAGCGCAGCGACGAGGGCCAGCAGGATCGAGAACAGCGGCCCTGCGAAGGCGACGATGATCTTGTCGAGCGGAGTGATGGCAGGCAGGGGCTTGCGATCCTTATCGCCGCCCTCGATCGCGTCCATCGGCGCCATCTGCGGCAGCGCGACGAAGCCGCCCGCCGGGATCCAGCCGAGGCCGTATTGCACGCCGTTGATCTCCTTTTTCCAGATCGGCTTGCCGAACCAGATTTGGAAACGGTCGATCTGCAGGCCGCGCCATTTCCCGGCGAGGAAGTGGCCGAGCTCGTGGACGAAGATGATGATGTTGAAAAGCATCACCACGACGAAGATCAGCAGCAGGATTTGTAGGGTGGTATGGAGAAAGGTCATGGGGTATTCAGCAAGTGCCTGAAAAACTAGCCGCCCTGCCAAATCCCGCAAGCCCTTTAACTTTCCGAAATATAACGAGATCGTCGCGGAAGATTCGCCTTCGTGAAACGGATTGATATCCACGGCAAAGGACGTAGTCTATCGACATGAATATCGCCATCGAAGCCATATACGAAGGGGGCAAGCTCCGGCTCCTCGCGCCCTTGGCGCTACCCGAGAACACGATGGTACGGATCTCGCTGGAAACCGCCGATGATGACGCGGGGCGTCGCGAGTGGCTGGCGCAGGGTGAGCGCTCATTGATGAAGACCTGGGACAACGAAGCCGACGACGTTTACAATGCCCTGCTCGCGAAATGATATCGTGCTACTGCCGATCCCGTTCACGGATCTCCGCAGTTCGAAAGTCCGTCCTGCGATCGTGGTGGGACATGGCGGTTGGCCGGGTGATTTGTTCGTGGTGCCCGTGACGTCCCAACTCTCGGGTGCAGACCTAACACTTCTGGATTGGAAAACTGCGGGATTGAACGTGGCGAGCGCAATCAAAGGCCAAATCTGCACGGTGGAGGATCGCCTAGTGCGTAAAGTTGTGGGTCGCCTTTCATCCCGCGACAGCGATGCAATGGATGATCGGCTTCGGATATGGCTCAAATTATGAAGCCTTCCGCATATTCCTTTACATTGAAAACCCCGGCTTTCCCGCCAAGCTCCCCGAGTGACCTCCGGCCAAACCCCGCTCGCATCGCTCGCGATCCTTTTCGCCAAGGAGACGCAGGCACTGGAGGCGGCGGGTTTCGCCACGGTGGCCGATCTCCTCGCCCATTTTCCGAAACGCTACGAGGATCGCCGCCAGTTCGACTCCTTCCCCACCCTGCCGACCGGCAAACCCGTCTGCCTGCACGGCGGGGTGATCGACGCGGGCACGAAGGGCTTCGGCAAAACGCGTTTCTATGAGGCTGTGATCATGGACGGCTCCGGCGGTGTCTTCGGCTCGGGGAAAATCACCTGCCGCTGGTTCAACATGCCCTTCATGTCGAAGGTCATCGCCGCGGGACAGCAGGTGATCGCCTACGGAAAAGTGAAGGAGCAGGCGGGCCGCCTCATCATCGACCACCCGGAGATCGAGGTCGTGTCCGACGACTGCGAGGAAACGATACACCTTAACCGCATCGTCCCGATCTACCGGAACATTTCCGGGATCAACCAACGCCGCCTACGCGAAACCATACACGGCCTTCTCCAAACCACGGATGCCGCATCGATCTCCGTCCCCTACCCCGTCTCGGAAACCGACCGCGCCGCCGATCTTTTCGAGACACACTTCCCCACCTCCGCCGAATCCGGCAAGGCCGCCCGCCGCCGCTTCGCTCTGGAGGCTTTCTTCACCCTCCAGCTCAACGTCGTCTGGCAGCGCCAGCGCCACCTATCCCACCAAGGCCGCGTCCTCGGCAAGAAAACCACCCTGCTCACGGCCTTCTACCACTCACTGCCCTTCGACCTGACTGGAGCACAGAAGCGATCCATCAAAGAAATCATCGCCGACATGCGCGAGCCGCGCCCGATGAACCGCCTGCTGCAGGGCGATGTCGGCTCGGGGAAAACCTTCGTCGCCATGGCCGCCATGCTCCTCGCCATCGATTCCGGAGCCGATGCCGCGCTGATGGCACCCACCCAGATCCTCGCGGAGCAGCATTTCCTGACCTTCCGGAAATGGCTGGAACCGCTCGGCGTGAACCTCGTCCTCCGCACCGGCAACAAGCGCGAGGAGATCACCACAACCCATGGTCCGACGCTTTTCATCGGCACCCACGCCCTGCTCTACGATGAGACCCTTTTCACCGACCTCGGCCTGGTGGTGATCGATGAGCAGCACAAGTTCGGCGTCGTCCAGCGTGCCGCGCTGATCCGGCAGGGCACGCTTCCCGACGTTCTCGTGATGACCGCCACGCCCATCCCGCGCTCGCTGACCATGACGATCTATGGCGATCTCGATGTCTCGCTGCTCGATGAAAAACCGGCAGGCCGCGGCAAGATCATCACCGCCCTCCGCACCAAGCCGAAGCAGCAGGACATCACCGATTTCGTGAAAGCACAGCTCGCCGAAGGCCGCCAGGCTTACCTCGTCTATCCGCTCGTCGAGGAGAGCGATTCCGTAAAAGCCGAGTCCGCCACCGAGGCTTTCCCGAAATGGCAGAAACGCCTCGGTGCGGAAAACGTCGGCCTCATCCACGGCAAGCTGCGCCCGGAGGAAAAGGACGCGGTGATGGAGGATTTCCGCAGCGGGAAAACGAAAGCCCTCGTCGCCACCACGGTGATCGAGGTCGGCGTCGATGTCCCGAACGCGAACCTGATGATCCTCCACCACGCCGAGCGTTTCGGCCTCGCCCAGATCCACCAGCTCCGCGGGCGCATCGGCCGCGGCGAGCACAAGTCCTACTGCGTCCTACTCACCGACACCAAACTCCCCGAATCCATCGAGAAACTCAATGTCCTCGAAAAGACATCGGACGGCTTCGAAATCGCCGAGGCCGATCTCCAGCTCCGCGGCCCGGGCGACATCCTCGGCACCGCCCAATCCGGCCTCACCGATCTCCGCTTCGCCGATTTCATCACCGATACCGAGCTCATACGGCAGGCGCGCTCGCTGGCGGACAAGGTATTTCAGGAAGACCCCGATCTAACAGCAGCGCACGCGAACCTCCGCCCGTTCATCAGCGAAAGCGCCGCGCCACAGGGGGCGCATTAGGGAATCACATTCCGACGATACGGCAAAGCCCACCACTCAGATCCGTAGGATAAAAGCTCGCCCTTCTATTTGCCGCTACCGCATGACTTGGAAAAAACCAAACTCCAGACTGGGACTTCCAGTCCCAGTCCGTCCGGGGGACATCCTGTTGCCCGTCTGCATATCCCTCTCATCATCAAAAACGCCCTAAAACCGTTATTGTAATATTTTCGCATTAAATTCTTGCGCACGTTTTTCCGGCGAGCTTCATTCGCCGCGCCATGAAGCCAATCGCAAGCGTCCTAAGCATCACCGCCCTTTCCGCCAGCCTCGCCACCGCCTCGGATTTCCTCGAACCCTTCGAGCACATTCACCTCAGCGCGAGCGGCACGCCCTACGTCCACTCCTTCGGGATCGAGCCCGCCTTCACCGGCCGCGACCTTTTCATCGACCACACCTACCGCGAGGGCAACGGCGTCGCGGAGCACGAAACCGAGCTAGAACTCGAGTGGGCCTTCACGAAACGGATCGGAATGATCGTCGAGGTTCCCTACGTCTGGGAGGACGAGGAAGGCGTCGCCACCGGCTCCGGTGGCGGCGATCTCGCCATCGTGCCCCGCGCGCTGCTGATCGAGAGCGAGCGTTTTCTCCTCACCGCCCAGATGGAGGTCGTGCTGCCGACGGGAAGCAGCCGCTTCGGCGGCGAGACCGCCATCGCCCCGGGCATCGCGATGTGGAACGACCTCGGAAACTGGTGGACGCTGAACACCGGCGTTTCCATCGAGCACGTTTTCGACGCGGACTCCACGGAACTTCTCTTTGGAGTCGGCCTGGTGAAATCCTTCGGGGAAAAAGCCGCTGACCACGCCGATCATGCGGGCCACAGCCACTCCACCACCGCCCTGCTCCACCTCCACCTCGAAGCCACCGGCTCCAGCCCGCTCAACGGCCCCGACGAAGGTGATATCAACATCGAAGGCCTCATCGGAGTCAGCTACGGCGTCACCGCCGATCTCGACATCCGCGCCGGCTACCTTTTCCCCCTGACCACTCCGAGTGACTTCGACAAGGGCTTCACCGGCGGCCTGGTCTTCCATTTCTAAATCCCGGAACGCGAGTCTTCAGCTCGCCCCGGTGCAAAAGAAATTCCATATCCTCCGGGGCGAGCTGAAGACTCGCGTTCCGAAAACTTCCCGCTTCCCTGCGCCGCGCCGCGTGGCCTAACTCACTCCATGCGCGTCCTTGCCGTTGATCCCGCCATCCGAAACACGGGTTACGCCGTGCTGGACGGTGATCCGCGCAAGCCCACCGTGCTGGCGTATGATGTGATCACCATCCCGAAGTCCGTGACACAATCGGCCGCGCTTTCCGCGATCCGCTCGCACCTCGCGCATGTCATCGCAAAGCATCAGCCGGACGAGGTGGCGGTGGAAGGGATCATCTACGTGCAGTCCCACCGCACGGCGATCACCATGGGCGCGGCGCGGGCCGCGGCGCTGATCGCGGCGGCGGATCACGGCCTGCCGGTTTACGAATACGCGCCGAGAAAAATCAAGATGGCCGTCGTCGGGAAAGGCACGGCCGACAAGGCGCAGGTGGCCTTCATGGTGCGCGCGCTGCTCGGACTCGCGGAGACCCCGCCCTCCGATGCGGCGGACGCGCTCGCGATCGGTCTCGCCCACCTGCAAGCCTCCGATCCCATCCGCGCCAAACTGCTAGACCGGCATTTGATCTGAACGCCATGACCGATTGGAACGAACGATACCGGAAGGGCGAGACGCCATGGGAAAAAGGCACGCCCGCGCCGCCTTTGTTGGAGCTGTTAGAAAAAACGAATCCGGAAATCTGGGGCGGCGGCACGGTGCTGGTGCCGGGCTGCGGCACAGGGCACGATGTTCGCGCGCTGGCGACAAGGGGCTTACCGGCGCTGGGGCTCGATCTCGCCGAGGAGGCGATCCGACGCGCTCACGCACATCCCCCACTCGGCGGGGAGAGTTATGAGGTCGGTGATTTCTTGGATGCCGAATGGAGAGAGGGAAAACGTTTCCCTGCAATCTGGGAGCACACCTGTTTTTGCGCGATCGATCTGGCTCGTCGGGAGGATTACGCAAGAGCCTGCGCGGAACTGATCATACCGGGCGGCTGCCTCGTCGGAGTGTTTTTCCTGATGCCCTACGATCCCGGCGAGGACTGGACGGGGCCGCCGTTCCCCACCAGCATCGGGGAACTGGACGGGCTTTTCTCACCATGGTTCGAGCGGGAGATGGCATGGGTGGCGCAAGCGGCCTATCCCGGCCGCGAGGGGCGGGAGTGGCTGGCCGTTTACCGCAAGAAATGAGGCGGGGCTTTGTCCTTGCCCGCGCGGTGGAATTTCCGCCCAATCCCGCGAGATGAAACCGCCCTTGGACATCCAGCGCATCGCGCAGCCGGTTTCCTACACCGACGGGCTGGCGATGCAGGAAAACGCCGTGGCCGCGATCCTCTCCGGTGAGATCGGCGACACCATTTTCCTGTTAGAGCATGAGCCGGTCTATACGATCGGCCGCCTGCGCGACCAGTCCTCCCTCCGCGCCGCGGCGACCCTGCCGCATCCGGTTTTCGAAACGAACCGCGGCGGCCAGGCCACCTACCACGGCCCGGGGCAGCTCGTCGGATACCCGCTGCTCGATCTCAATCCGCGCGGCCGCGATCTCCACCTCCACCTCCGCCTCATCGAGAACGCGCTGATCGCCGCCTGCGCGGATCTCGGCATTTCCGCCGGCCGCCGTGAGGGCATGACCGGCGTGTGGGTAGAGGATCGCAAGCTCGCCTCCATCGGGGTGGGCGTCAGGAAATGGATTTCGATGCACGGCTTCGCGATCAACGTCACGCGGGAGTCACTGCCGCCGTTTCTCGCCATCACGCCCTGCGGGCTCGATGGCGTCGGCATGACCTGCCTCGATGCGGAAGCCCCCGAACCGATCGGCATGGAACTGGCCGTTTCCGCAATCTCCTCCCGCCTCAGGGAAATGTTGGGCTGAGGTTTCGTTCTTGTCAGCCGCGCGGAATCGGTTTCATCTTGTCCTGTTCAAATGATTACAAAACTGTATTCGGCAGCGCTGCGCGGGGTGGACGCGATTGAGGTGGAGGTGGAGGTCAACGCCCGCGGCGCGGAGACACCCGCCGTGATCATCGTCGGCCTGCCGGACGCCGCCGTGCGGGAAAGCTCGCAGCGCGTGACCTCCGCGATCACCGCCTCCGCGTTGGAGCTCGATCTCGGAGTGAAGACCGTGAACCTCGCCCCCGCCGACCTAAAAAAGGAAGGCCCGTCCTTCGACCTGCCCATCGCGCTGGCCATGGTCGGCGCGAGCGGAACCCGGATTTTGGAAACGGACTCCTTCTGCGTCGTCGGAGAACTTGGCCTCGATGGCGCGGTGCGGCCGGTGAAAGGGGTGCTTTCCATCGCGCTGGAGGCGAGGCGGCGCGGGCGCAAGAGCCTCATCGTCCCGGAGGCGAACGCGGCCGAGGCGGCGGTGATCGAGGGCATCGATGTGATCCCGGTGAAAAACCTCCGCCAGGCATGGGATTTCATCAGCGGCGAGAAACGCATCCTGCCCTTCAACCTCGACCGCCGCGCGTTTTTCGAAAGCCACCGCACCTACCTCGTCGATTTCAACGAAGTGAAAGGCCAGCACCACGTGAAGCGCGCCCTGGAGGTCGCCGCGGCCGGCGGACATAATCTCTTGATGGTCGGGCCGCCGGGAACCGGCAAGTCGATGCTCGCGAAACGACTGCCCACGATCATGCCAGACATGACGGAGGAGGACGCGATCGAGACCACCAAGATCCACTCCATCGCGGGAACGCTGGACACGAAAAAAGGTTTCCTCACCACCCGCCCTTTCCGCGCTCCTCACCATACCATCTCCGACGCAGGGCTGTTAGGCGGTGGCACCAACCCCGGCCCAGGCGAGGTCTCGCTGGCGCACCACGGCGTCCTTTTCCTCGATGAGCTACCGGAATTCCGCAGGCAGACACTGGAGGTTTTACGGCAGCCCTTGGAAGACGGTCACGTGACGATCTCCCGCGCCGCCGGCTCGCTCACTTTCCCGTCGAGGTTCATGCTCGTCGCCGCGATGAACCCCTGCCCCTGCGGTTTCTACGGCGATTCGAAACGGCAGTGCCGCTGCTCCGTCCGGCAGATCGAGAACTACCGCCAGAAGATCAGCGGGCCGCTGCTCGACCGCATCGACATCCACGTCGAGGTGCCGCTGGTCGATTTCCGCGAGCTCACCTCGGACGTGATTACGGGCGAGTCCTCCGCCGTGATCCGGGAACGCGTCGCTGCCGCGCGGGAGATTCAGGTCGCCCGTTTCAAATCCGCCAAGCTCACCACCAACGCCGCCATGGGCGCGAAGCAGGTGCGCGAGTGCTGCAAGCTCGATGCCGAATCGCGCGGCTATCTCGAACACGCCATGGAGCAGATGAATTTTTCCGCCCGCGCCCACGACCGAATACTCAAGGTGTCCCGCACCCTCGCCGACCTCGCGGGGAAACAGGACATCACCGGCAACGAGGTGCTGGAGGCGATCCAGTTCCGCTCGCTCGATCGGAAACTCTTCAGTTAAGCCGCCATGAAAGTCATCCCCACCCTTTTCGAAGATCGTGAAATCCGCCGACTCTACGATGAGAAGACGGAAACCTCGTTCTTCTCGGTCGTGGACATCGTCCAGATCCTCACGCAACAACCGGATTACAAGGCCGCCCGAAACTACTGGAAGGTTCTGAAAAACCGCCTCGGTAAGGAAGGAAGTCAGTTGGTTACAAACTGTAACCAACTGAAATTACCCGCAGCCGACGGCAAAAGCTACCTCACGGACGTTGCCAACGCCGAGACCCTGCTACGCCTCGTCCAGAGCTTACCCAGCCCGAAGGCCGAGCCGATCAAACTCTGGCTCGCCAAGGTCGGCTACGAGCGGATGCAGGAAATGACCGATCCCGCGCTATCCCTCGATCGCGCCCGCGCCACCTGGCAGAAGCACGGGCGTAGCGAAAAATGGATCCAGCAGCGCATGACGGGTCAGGAAACCCGCAACAAACTGACGGATTACTGGGCTTCACATAAAATCAAGAAAGGCGAGGAATTTGCCATCCTCACCAACCTCATCCATCGGGAGTGGAGCGGAGTTAGCGTGAAATCCCATAAAGAATTGAAGAGCAATTACCCGGTTGACAACTAAGTCGCGACAGGCGTCAGTTGTTGCTGCATCTATGCAGCCGATCCGTCTTCTCACCGTTGGTGAACAAACCGTCGAACACCTCCGCAAGGGAATTCAAGAAGGCCGCTGGAGCGGCCGCTTGCCCGGCGTGGTTCGACTGGCCGAAGAATGTGATGTTTCCACGGGCGTGGTGCGTTCGGCACTTCGGAGGCTTGAAGCCGAGGGAGTGATCACATCCGGCGGTTTGGGTCGCTGCCGCACAATTGTGCCGCCTGAGCAGGGCGGTGCCCCACTCCGCTCCTTGCGGGTGGGAATTTTATTTCACGACTCCGACAACGAAGATCATCTCCTGCGGGAAATCCAGCGCGATCTGGAAGCGGCGGGGCACCTTGTCTCAATCGCGAAAAAATCACATGGCCAGCTCAATCAAAAGGTCTCCAGCATCATCCGCATGATCGAGCAAATGGAGGTCGATGCATGGATCATCTCTGCCGGCTCCCGTGAGCTTCTGGAATGGTTCGCCGAGCAAAGCATACCGGCCTTGGCCTTGTATGGGCGCACTGGCGGTCTTGCGCTGGCAAGAACCGGTCCAGACAAAGGCCCTGCAATTCTGGATGCGGTCCGGCAGTTCATTGCGCTGGGACATCGCCGCATTGTCATGATCGCCTTGGCGGGCCGGAGGAAACCGATCCTCGGGACTATCGAACAGGACTTCCTTAAGGAAATGAGCCGCCACGGCATCAAAACCGGACCCTATAATTTACCGGACTGGGAAGAGACACCCAAAGGCTTTAACGCATTACTGGAAAACCTCTTTCGCACCACTCCACCGACCGCGCTGATCATCCCCGAGACCCCTAAATTCATTGCGGCGATGCAGTTTCTCGCCCGCCACCACATCGACGTGCCGGGACAAGTGTCATTGATTTCGCCGGATTTCGACAAGGAACTCAATTGGTGCTATCCATCCATCGCCCGCATGGAGTGG